>CAZUAN010000043.1:0-9099 GCA_964618385.1 uncultured Oscillospiraceae bacterium
CCTTGCGATTCGGAAGGCGCCGCCCAATGCGGCGGCGCCATTTTCACGTTTTTCATACTAGTTCTTATTAAAAAGGTTAAAAACCTTTTTATAGCACCGCAGGTGCGTTAAGAACTGTATGAGACGGCTTTTGCGGCGGTTCGCCGCAAAAGGGAAGCGCCATCAGGCGGTTCCCTTCTTTATAAAACCGAACGGTTTTATAAAGAATCAGTATCAGAATGAAAGACCCGAAGATCGGGCAGACCGATCAGAATCTTCCCGGGAAGCGGGTTTCCTTTCGGCCAAATCCGAAAGCTTCTTGGCGGAATCTTCCTGCCCAATTACGCAGTGGGCTGGTTTGCAGCTTCAATAATGCTGACAAACTTCTCCGGAACCAGGGAGGCCCCGCCAATCAGACCGCCGTCGATATCGGGCTGAGCCAGCAGCTCATAGGCGTTCTTTTCGTTCATGGAGCCGCCATACAGGATGGAGATGGCGCGGGCATTTTTGGAGGAGTACAGCTTGCGAACCACAGTCCGGATCATTTCGCAGACCTCCTCCGCCTGCTCGGGAGAGGCGGTCAGCCCGGTGCCAATGGCCCAGATCGGTTCGTAGGCGATAATGACCTTGCGAATTTTTTCCTCCGGCACACCCTTCAGTCCCAGCTTGATCTGCATGGTGATCCATTCGCCGGTCACGCCGCTCTGACGCTGCTTCAGACTTTCGCCGCAGCACAGGATGGGTACCAGGCCGGCTTCCAGCGCGGCCAGAACCTTTGCATTGACATCCGCATCCGTTTCGCCCATGGCACGGCGCTCGGAGTGGCCGACAATGACGTACTTGCAGCCGGCATCGGTCAGCATGTTCGCGGCAATTTCACCGGTGTAAGCGCCGGAAGGATTGGCATTGCAGTTTTCCGCGCCGATGCCGACCCGGGTCTCCCGCATGGCCCGGACAGCGGCGGGGATGCAGACGGCGGGAACGCACAGGGCAACGTCGCACCAGCGTCCCTTGGGCAGGATGGCTTTCAGCTGCGTCATAAACTCCTTGGTTTCGGAGGGAGTTTTGTTCATCTTCCAGTTACCGGCGATGACGGTCTTACGATATTTTCTGTTCATTTCCTTTTCTCCTTTATCCTAGCATCAGAGCCAAAGCGGTTGTCATGACTTGTCCTGCAGGCAGGCAATGCCGGGCAGCTCCCGGCCCTCCAGGAATTCCAGGGAAGCGCCTCCGCCTGTGGAAATGTGGGTGATCTTGTCCGCGAAGCCCAGCTGTTCGCAGGCCGCCGCGGAATCGCCGCCGCCGACAATGGTGACAGCGGAGGAATCCGCCAGAGCCTGAGCCATGGCGATGGTACCCTTGGCCAGAATGGGATTCTCAAAAACGCCCATGGGTCCGTTCCAGACTACCGTTTTGGCGCTTTTGACCGCTTCGGCAAACAGCTCGCGGGTCTTTTCCCCGATGTCCAGGCCCTGCACGCCGTCGGGGATGGCATTGGACGCAACCGTGCGAACCTCAATGGGGCCGTCAATGGGGGAGGGGAAGCTGTCGGCAACCACGGTATCCACCGGCAGCAGCAGCTTGACGCCCTTTGCCTCGGCCTTGGCCATCATTTCCTTGCAGTAGCCGATCTTCTCGCTGTCCAGCAGGGAGTCCCCCACGCTGTAGCCCTTGGCGGCCAGGAACGTGTAGGCCATGCCGCCGCCGATAATCAGGGTGTCCACCTTCTCCAGCAGGTTGTTGATGACGTTCAGCTTGTCGGAAACCTTCGCGCCGCCCAGAATGGCGACAAAGGGACGCTCGGGATCGGACAGAGCCTTGCCCATGATGGAAACCTCCTTCTGCACCAAAAAACCGCTGACAGCGGGCAGGTAATCCGCCACGCCGGCGGTGGAGGAGTGGGCGCGGTGGGCGGTGCCAAAGGCGTCGTTGACAAAGATATCCGCCAGGGACGCCAGAGCCTTGCTCAGCTCGGGATCGTTCTTGGTTTCGCCCTTGATAAAGCGGGTGTTCTCCAGCAGCATGACATCGCCGTCCTTCAGAGCGGCGGCCTTTGCCCTGGAATCCTCACCGGCCACATCGGAGGCCATAATGACTTCCTTGCCCAGCAGCTGGCTGATCCGGTCCGCCACAATCTTCAGGCTCAGCTCAGGCTTCCATTCTCCCTTGGGCTTGCCCATGTGGGAACACAGGATTACCTTGGCGCCGTGATCTACCAGATACTGGATGGTGGGCATTGCGGCGACGATACGCTTATCAGAGGTAATGACGCCGTTTTTGGTGGGGACATTGAAGTCGCAGCGGCACAGAACGCGCTTGCCCGACACGTCGATGTCTTCAATCGATTTCTTATTGTAGTTCATATTGAATCCTCCATGCTTTTCTATTGCGGTCACCTCTAAAAACTCGGGGTGAGCTGGGAACAAGAGATTTTGCCTGCTGACGAAGGCGAAAACCCGGAAATACGCTGTGTATTTCAAGCTTTTGAGACAAAATCAGGGGGTAAAAGATCCGGCATCCAGCTGCGCATGCGTTTTTAGAGGTGATCCTGAGATTTGCGCTCGCATTTTACCGAAATCCTGAAGCGTCGGAAAGGAAAGCTGCCGGAGCGCCTCGTAGACTGTGACGGCCACCGCGTTGCTCAGGTTCAGGCTCCGGGCATCGGCACGCATGGGGATGCGCACGCACCGGTCATAGTGCTCTGCCAGGAAGGATTCCGGAAGTCCTTTGGTTTCCTTGCCGAAGAACAGATAGCAGCCGTCGTGAAATTCCGCCTCCGCATAGCACCGGGGTGCTTTCGTGGACAGACACCACATTTCACGCACGTCGTTCTTCCCAAAGAAGTCCGCAAGATTTTCGTATTCCCGAACCTGAACCATGTGCCAGTAATCCAGTCCGGCCCGACGGACGGCCTTTTCCGAGATATCAAAGCCCAGGGGCCGGATCAGATGCAGCGCGCAGCCTGTGGCGGCGCAGGTTCGGGCGATATTGCCGCAATTCTGGGGAATTTCAGGCTCCACCAGCACAATATTCAGCAAGTCCCATCACCTCAAGTACGATTTCCCGAAAGCCCTTGCATTTTGGGAAATTCCAACCGCCTGACAACGTTTTCGTTTCCGGAATTTTCAAATCCCGAAGTGACGAAAAGTCGTACCGTCCGGATCTTCCTGTAATCGCTGTTTTTCATGAGCGATTTTCCGGGAAGCTCCGTCTCAGCCGCAGTGCGCCGGATTCTATTTTCCAAATCCGTTCATGGCTTATTGTAAGACAAAAGCACCATAAAATCAACCTAGAAAATGCGGTTTTTCCAACTTTTTTATAGTATTCACATAAAAAAGAAACCAATGGACCGAATTTTGTGAAAATTGCAGCAGTTGACATAATCCTCAACCGCCGCAGCGCCTGCGCACCGCAGGCTGCTTCCGCAGACGCGCAAAATCAGGCGGCAGTTTCCTTGCGAAACTGCCGCCCGGCATGCTTTACCGTTGTCATACCGCATGCGATTTTTTATAAAAAGGCTGAAAACCTTTTTTAGCGCAAAGGCGCTTTCTGCCTCCGGGAACCCGGCGGCTTCAGGAAGGAACGGCTTCCACGACGGTTTCTCAATAGAAATCGTTATTTTATTGAGAAACCGGATTACAACCGTTTCTGCCTGTCAGCCTACCGTCAGAAGCACTTCTCCTCCTGTATAGAACCAGGTGCCGCCCAGTGCGGTCAAAAGCTGGTCATTGGAGAGAGTCGCATCCAGGCGCAGGCTCAGCTGCTGGTCATCCTCCAGCGCCGGAATGGTAAAGGAGGCGTTGGCAATGTCCAGCGTATACAGCCCCGCTTCGTCAGGCTCGGTCAGAACCAGCTCCTGACGATCCAGTTCCTCACCGTTGAGGCTCAGAATCAGGACGGCTTTCGAGCAGGTGATCGCCTGACCCGCATTGGTAATCCGGGGGGGCTGTACCTGAATATAGCCCTTGGTAATGGTCAACGTGCCGTCATCGAAGCTGGCTTCCTCCACCATCAGATCGCAATAGGAATTCAGTGAGCTTTCCATATTGATCAGGGCTTCATCCGTGGGGTCTGTGGGAACATTCACAGCTACTTCGGTTTGCGTGCCGTCGGCTGCCGTCAAAACCACATAGTAGCAGTAACCATCGGCCGCATTCAGCTCCGCGTCGGCGGTATAGCTGGATCCGTCCCAATCACAGGCGATATTCGCGATATCCTCCCCTTCCAGACGAACAACAAAGGCAGCGGTCTGACCCTCCGTATAGCTGGTGGGGATAGCCGTCAGGCTGATGGTTGCCCCGTTTGGGCTGCTCCATGTAGTGGCGCTCATGTTCCAGCTGACCAGGCCCAGGACCCGGCTTTCCGTACCCGCTTGCGTACTGGCAGTCGTTTCCTCCGCGTCATCCGAACCGCAGGCGGTAACAAACAGGGCAAACACGGTTATCAGCGCAAGGAGCATGAGGATATGCTTTCTTTTCATCTTGGTTCCTCCTTTTTCAATTCAGGAAAATGTGTACATCGTCATGATTGTGTATTATACTACAAAAGATTACATTTTGCAACCATTTTTATAATAATTTCTATAAATGAGCAAATCTGAATTATGCACAAATCTGTCCGTGATACAAGAACACAGCGTCCGCATTTAGGGCTTTATGTTCTTGCGGGAAAGACAAGCAGACCCCATTTTTGTTCACAATATGCACAAAAAATCACTTGTTATGTTTTTAGAGGGAGGACAAATCTACTTGAATACACTTGGCGCGTCTCTACAACGCGGACAAATTTGTGCGCTTTTCAGATTTGCTCATTTATAGCTTCCTATAAAAATGTTCCATCCTTTGGATTTCCCATTTTTATGGAATATCCGTATTAACGCACCTGCGGTGCAATAAAAAGGGTTGTATCACCTCCTTTGCCGGCATGTTTTTTGGCCTTCGCAGAGTATTCCCGCTCCGTTTGGTCAAGGAATCGGGATAAGCACCAGAAACACCCTGTTTTTCGGGGTTTCCTGTGTTGTCCCTATTATAACTCACTCCCATGCCCTGCACGATGCCGCCGGTGGCGGACAGAAGCGCGGGGTCTGTAATTTTTATCAGAAAATTCCGGCCATCGGCCCGATCCTCCGGATAGATTTTCAGAATTTCCACAGAATACTCCTGAGAGTTATGGCCGTTTACCGTAGAGCGAATTGCCGCAGCGCCTGTGTGGATCTCTGCGTAGTCCGCCACCGGAACACGCTGGCCGCTCCACCCCAGCTTGGTGATGCCGAAAACACCCTGCGGTGTGTTGCGCAGTAATGTGCCGAAGGCGCTGACAGCGTAGGTGCAGCCTTTCAGCTGACCGGGATCGCCGCTTTTTCCCTTTTTCACGGACAGAATCTGAGCATCGTAGGCAAAGCCCCGGGTCATTTGCAGCAGGGTCCCTTTGGCATTGCTGACGCCGTGACCAAGCGTGCCGAAAATCCCGGTATCCGGATCATAAAAGGTAACTGTGCCAATACCGGCAATCCCCTGCCGCAGATAGACGCCAAGGCGGGGGCCGTCCTCCGTTTGTTCCGGGGTCAGATACAATGTGTTCAGCTTGCTTCCCCGGCGTACGGTCAGTTCCACTTCGCCGCCGCCGCTCAGCGCTGTCCGGACGTCCTCCGCACAGGCAATGGCGGCGCCGTCGATTTCTACAATTTCATCGCCGATTTTCAGCCCGGCGTCCTTTGCGCTCTGCCCCAGAGCGTCATCATAAGCCGCTACGGTAACTGTGCTGTCGCACAGCTGCAGACCGATAATTTCCCCCACCGGGATCAGAAGCTCCGCTGCCCAGGCCTGGACGGGCAGCAGCGCAAACAGGACCGCCGAGAAAACAATGGAACAGATTTTTCGTCTCATGTGCATCCCTCCTTTTTCTCTGCTTTCTTAATATGACCCGGCGCTTGGAATGTAACCGCTGAAAAAGTCGAAAAAAGAGGAACGCTTTGGATTTATGGGAAAATTCTGACTTGAAAGATGCCCGCAGTTCCGGTATGATAGATGGGTGCATAAGGGGAGGAAAACGACATGCGAAAATCCGTAAATTACGAACAGATCGCGCAGCAGCTTGCCGCTTTAACCCGCGAGGTTCCCTATGAGACGGCAAATCTGGCCAACGCTTCGGCGCTGCTGTGGCAGGAGCTGCCCGATATCAATTGGAGCGGTTTTTACAAGATGGAGGACGGTCAGCTGATCCTTGGCCCATTTCAGGGAAGGCCTGCCTGCATCCGCATCCCTGTGGGCCGGGGCGTCTGCGGTACCGCCGTGGCGGAGAATCGGGTGCAGATGGTGCCGAATGTCCATGATTTCCCGGGGCATATTGCCTGTGACTGTGCCTCCAATTCGGAGATCGTGATCCCGATCCATAAAAATGGGGAGATCTGGGGCGTCCTGGATATTGACAGCTCCATTGTGGGGCGGTTCACAGAGAAAGACCGGGAGGGCTTGGAGAAAATTGCCGCTGTTTTGGAGGAAATTCTGTAATGGAATACCGGGCTTTGAACGGGGAGGATTCCTGTGGGAACCGGGTTTTATCAGGCCTCTGACAACGCGCAGCGCGGCAATTTCCCGCACTTCGAAAGTATCTCATTGAGAAATTGCATCATAATACTGTTTCTTTATAAAGAAGGCACCGCCTGACGGCGCTTCCCTTTTGCGGCGAACCGCCGCAAAAGCCGTCTCATTATGATCTTCCTATTAAAAAGTTCCATTCTGGCGAATGAAGCTTTTTAATGGAATATCAGTATAATTCCTTACCGGCTCTGCCGATTGCCTATTGACAAAGCAGGGAAACGGTGTTATATTACCTACAGATTTACTGGGTAAGTGCAAACAGGAGGTTTTTTACATGCACGTTTATGCTGACAACGCGGCGACAACCGCGATGAGCCAGGTGGCCATCGACGCCATGCTGCCCTATTTCAATCAGGTCTATGGCAACCCGTCCTCCCTGCATACCGTTGGGCAGAAAGCCAAGGAAGCACTGGACGACGCCCGGGAAACCGTGGCAAATTGCCTGGGCTGTGAGCCGCGGGAGATCATTTTCACCTCGGGCGGCAGCGAGGCCGACAACCAGGCCATCCTTTCCGCCGCCCGCAGCGGCGCCAAGAAGGGCAAGAAGCACATCATCACCACCGCCTTTGAGCACCACGCCGTCCTGCATACCCTGAACAAGCTGGAGAAAGAGGGCTTCGAGGTTACCTATCTGGACGTTCGGAATAACCACAATGTCACCGCCCGGCAGGTGAAGGAGGCCATTCGCCCGGATACCTGCCTGGTGACCACCATGTACGCCAACAACGAGATCGGCTCCATTCTGCCCATTGCGGAAATCGGCGCCATTTGCAGGGAAGCCGGCGTTCCCTTCCACACCGACGCGGTGCAAGCCGTGGGGCATCTGCACATTGACGTGAAGAAGGAAAACATCGACATGCTGAGCTTGTCCGGGCATAAGTTCCACGGGCCCAAGGGCGTGGGGGCCCTGTATGTCCGCCGGGGCATTCCCCTGGTGAACGTCATTGAGGGCGGCGCCCAGGAGCGGGGAAAACGGGCCGGCACGGAGAATCTGCCGGCGATCTGCAGCATGGCGGCGGCCATGAAGGATGCCTGCGAGCATATTGACGAAAATATGCCCAGAGTTGCCGCAATGCGGGACAGGCTGATCGAAGGGCTGTCCGAAATACCGCACAGCGCGCTGAACGGCGATCCTGTCAACCGGCTGCCCGGCAATGTCAGTTTCTGCTTTGAGGGAATTGAAGGCGAAAGCCTGCTGCTGCTGCTGGATGGGAAGGGAATCTGCGCGTCCTCCGGTTCTGCCTGCACTTCCGGCAGCCTGGACCCCAGCCATGTGCTGCTGGCCATTGGCCGTGTTCACGATGTGGCCCATGGTTCGCTGCGCCTGTCCCTGAGCGAATACAACACCGACGCGGAGGTCGATTACATTCTGCAGGCCGTTCCGGAAGTGGTTGCGTATCTGCGGAATATGTCCCCCGTATGGCGGGATCTGCAAACCGGAAAGCGGCAATATATCCTGTAAAAAACCCGATTCGGGAGAATTTCACCCAAAAAAGCGATCTGAAAGGAGATCTTGAATATGGCACTGTATAGCGAAAAAGTTATGGATCATTTTATGCATCCCAGAAATGTAGGCATTCTGGAGGATGCAGACGGCATCGGCGAAGTTGGCAATGCCAAATGCGGCGATATCATGAAAATCTACCTGAAAATTGAGAACGACATCATCGTGGATGTGAAGTTTGAGACATTCGGCTGCGGGTCCGCCATTGCGTCCTCCTCCATGGCCACCGAAATGATTAAGGGCAAGTCCATTCATGAGGCTATGGCGCTGACCAATAAAGCCGTTACCGAAGCACTGGACGGCCTGCCCGCCTATAAGCTGCACTGCTCCGTGCTGGCGGAGGAGGCTATCAAGAGCGCTCTGAAGGACTACTACGACAAGAACAATATCCCTTACGACGAAAAGGATTTCCCGGATTGTGAGCACTGTGCCCACTGCGAATAAGCCATGATCGTATCCACCAAAGGACGGTACGCCCTGCGGGTCATGGTGGCGCTTGCCCAGTGGGGCGGGACGGAATACGTTCCCCTGAAGGAGATCGCGGAGAAAGAGAATATTTCTCAGAAATACCTGGAGGCCATTATGACAACGCTGTCCAAGGCGGGCTTTGTGGATGCGGTTCACGGAAAAGGCGGCGGCTACCGCCTGAACCGCAGCCCGGAGGAATACACCGTTGGCAGCATCCTGAAGCTGTCGGAAGGCGGCCTGTCTGCTGTTTCCTGCACCAGCCAGGGGGCAGCGGCCTGCTCCCGCACGGTGTGCTGCCAGGCCAGACCCATGTGGGATCGGCTGGACAAGCTGATTGACGATTTCCTTGAGGGGATCACCTTGGCGGATCTGTTAAGGGAACCCCAGGAAACAGACGGGCGGTTTGCAGACGCGGAATAAATTGGACATTCCGCATGGCTGCCGATGGGAATGCCGCTGGCGCAGTCCGCAGACGATTTATTCAGAGGTTCCCTAGGCCTAATATAAAACGCCTCCCCCGGCTGATCCGGGAGAGGCGTTTTGATACAA
>CAZUAN010000043.1:9199-13465 GCA_964618385.1 uncultured Oscillospiraceae bacterium
AAAACGCCTCCCCCGGCTGATCCGGGAGAGGCGTTTTGATACAATATAATACTATTCTTGGCGTTCGTCCGGCGGCTGTTCCGGGGGAACGATCTGGGGAATAAAGCGGGAGGCCATCTTACCGTGACCTTTCCGTTTTACAAAGAAAAATCCGATGACGGAGAATACGGTTGCGCCGATAAAGTTCACAAACAGATCCTTCATTGTGTCATACAGACCGACATCCAGATAGCCGCCCAGCCCCAGAGCCTCCTGGCTGCCGTCGGAATGGACAATCACGACATCCGAGATGTCCCGGATATGTACCACTGTGTTGGTTTTGGTGGGGTCCAATTCCACGGTGTGAATCGCGTGGATTACCGTGTCCTTCTGCATATCCTTCCCCAGAAGGCAGTCGCCGCTGAATTCAAAAAATTCCCACAGCACCCCCACTGTCATGGAAAAGCAGAAAGCCACCACTGCCAGATAAACGGGAGAGAGCTGAACGGAAAACCGGTCGTTCCGGTTCAGCATATCCACCAGGGCAAATCCGATGGCGGCGCATAGGAAACCGTTGATGGTGTGCAGCATGGTGTCCCAGTGCGGAACCCGGACATAGAAGCTGTTCATTTCCCCCAGAATTTCCGCCGCAAAAATAAACAGCAGAATGATGATCTCCAGCGTGCTGGGCAGCAGGATTTCCAGCTTTTTGGCGATGATGCTGGGCATGATCAGCAGCACCAGAGACAGGGCGCACAGAAATACATTCTGATATTCCTGCCGGTAAATCGCCCGAACCATCGCCAGGATAATCAATCCTCTTAATATCAGATAGACGATCAGGGTCGCTTTATTCTTATAAGGCCGCACTTTTTTCCTGTCATGTGCCATATGGACGCCTCCTGACTGCTTTTTTCATATTATACCATGGCTTTTGATACCCGTCAAGGGACAGACGGCGATGGGCATGGCTACGGCCCGCCATGAACCGCAGGAGTTCCATAGATTCGGCCCCCCTTTCCGGTCACCACTGAAAAAGGAAGCCGGGCTGCCTGCGCAGCCCGACTGTGGAGCAGGGTACGGGAATCGAACCCGCCTCTGTGGCTTGGGAAGCGACCATTCTACCGATGAACTAACCCTGCTTCTTCGATGCTCATTATAACAGAAGCCGCACCAAAATTCAACCCCTTTTTGCCGAAGGCAGCACAGTATTTTTTCGCGCCCGAGGCTGCCATGATTTGCTGCAGGACAAATGCCGCCGTTTCTCATTTCCCGGATTGTCCGGAGATATCTGCGGACGTGATTTCGCCGGCGCTGCGCTCCGTACTGCCACATACTGCCATAAGAAAAGCCGGTCATCTCTAAAAATCCGGGAATTGATCCATTTTTCTGAAATTTCTGCTTGACAATTCCGCCAAGGAATGGTATGATACTTGGGCGCGTGTAGGGGGATCGGGAAAAGAACCCCCATGCGAGCAATGCGATGATGCGGGAGATTGCGCGTAAAGCGGTAACTTCCGCGGAGTATGTCCGGTCATCGGGCGGCTGAACTGCTTCTGTAGCGTCAAGCGTATATCGCTGGGCAGGAAGGAAAGGTCGGCGCTTGTCGGCCATTTTTCATGACCTGGAGTGATACGCACGGCGGCGCGGACAAAAACAGTTCGACCGTACCCAGACACTACGCAAACTGAGTACGCAATTCAAGGAGGAAAACAAACCATGGCAAACCAGATGATCCGTATTCGGCTGAAGGCTTACGATCACCAGCTGATCGACTCCAGCGCGGCAAAGATCGTGGAAACCGCCAAGCGCAACGGCGCCCAGGTTTCCGGCCCCATTCCGCTGCCCACTAAGAAGGAAATTGTTACCATCCTTCGGTCTCCTCATGTCAATAAGGATTCCCGTGAGCAGTTCGAACGCAGAACCCATAAAAGACTGATCGATATCCTCAACCCCAACCAGAAGACCGTAGAGGCACTGATGAGCCTGGATCTTCCCGCTGGCGTTGAGATTGAGATAAAGCTGTAAGCACGTAACAATGCTTATGGCAGCCCGCACTGTCTGGCATCGGGCGGACGGGTCATGTCGGCAGCTGTCCCAATGCGGCAGCCGACCAATAACCTAATGTAAAAGGAGAAACCAAAATGCAGAAAGCAATCATCGGCAAAAAAGTGGGTATGACCCAGATCTTCGATGAGAGCGGCAAAGTCATCCCTGTGACCGTGGTGGAAGCAGGCCCCTGCGTCGTCACTCAGAAGAAGACCGTCGAAACCGACGGCTACACCGCCGTCCAGCTGGGCTTCGAGACTGTGAAGGAAGCCAAGCTGAGCAAGCCCGAGGCGGGCCATCTGAAGAAGGCCGGCGTCGAGGCAAAGAAATATCTGAAGGAATTTAAGCTGGAGCAGGCCGCGCAGATGAACGTCGGTGACGTAATCAAGGCGGATACCTTTGCCGCAGGCGACAAGGTTGATGTCACCGGCACCAGCAAGGGCCATGGCTACCAGGGCGTCATCAAGCGCCATGGCGCAGGCCGTACCCCCATGACTCACGGCGGCGGCCCTGTTCACCGTCATGCCGGTTCCATGGGCGCGTCTTCCCACCAGTCCCGCATTTTCCCCGGCAAGATCGGCGCCGGACAGATGGGCAACGAGCAGGTCACCATCGAGAACCTGGACGTGGTGCAGGTGGACGCGGACCTGAACATGATCGTTATCCGCGGCGCGATCCCCGGCGCCAAGGGCAGCCTGGTCTATATCCGCAACACGGTGAAGAACAACAAGGTCAAGCAGGCTGGCGCCGACATCAGCAAGAACCCGCAGAAGGCTTCCGGCAGAAACCCGCAGAAGGCTTCCGCGAGAGGCTAAGGAAAGGAGATCTTAAATCATGCTTAAGACGAATGTTTATGATATGTCCGGCAAGCTGGTTGGCGAGATCGAACTCTCCGAAGCAGTGTTCGGCATCGAGCCCAACGAGTCGGTTGTCCATGATGTGGTGAAGAACCACCTGGCCAATAAGCGGCAGGGGACCCAGAGCGCGCTGACCCGCGCGGAGGTTTCCGGCGGCGGCCGGAAGCCCTGGCGCCAGAAGGGTACCGGCCGCGCCCGCCAGGGCAGCACCCGGGCGCCCCAATGGACCCATGGTGGCGTTGTCTTTGCCCCGAAGCCCCGCTCCTACCGCTACACCCTGAACAAGAAGGCCAAACGCCTGGCCCTGAAGAGCGTACTCAGCGCGAAGGCTGCCGAAACCAATTTGGTGGTCATCGACTCCATCAAAATGGACGCGCCCAAGACCGCGCAGTTTGCCGCGTTCCTGAAGGCGGTGGGCTGCGACACCAAGACTCTGGTGGTTACGGCCTGCGCCGACACGAATGTTGTGAAGTCCGGCCGCAATATCCCCGGCTGCGAGATCACCTTCGCCAACCTGCTGAACGTTTATGATGTGCTGAACGCCAACAAGCTGGTGGTCGATAAGGCTGCTCTTCAGAAGATCGAGGAGGTATTCGCATAATGAACGCTTACGATATCATCAGAAGGCCCGTTATCACCGAGCAGTCCATGGAGGCTGTCGCGGATAAGAAATATGTCTTCATAGTGGACATCAACGCCAACAAGACCCAGATCAGGGAAGCGGTTGAAAAGGCATTCAATGTCAAGGTGGCGAAGGTCAATACCATCCGCATGAAGGGCAAGGCCAAACGCACCGGCGCTTATCCTGTTGGCAAGCGCGCTGACTACAAGAAGGCAATGGTCACATTGACCGCTGATTCCAAGACCATCGAGTTCTTCGAGGGTATGGTCTAACCCAATCTCAATAAAGGAGAGAAACGCAAATGGCTATTAAAATGTATAAGCCTTATACTCCCGCTCGCCGCGGCATGACGGTTTCCGGCTTCGACGGCGTGGATAAGAAGGCAAAACCTGAGCGTAGCCTGGTTGAGACCCTGAAGAAGCATGCTGGTCGCAACAGCTACGGTCGCATCACCGTCCGCCATCGCGGAGGCGGCAACAAGCGTAAGTACCGCGTTATCGACTTCAAGCGTCTGAAGACCGATATGAGCGCCACCGTGCAGCGCATCGAATACGATCCCAACCGCAGCGCTTATATCGCACTGATTGCGTATGAGGACGGAACCCTGTCCTATATTCTGGCACCCAATGGGCTGAAGGCCGGCGATCAGGTGATTGCCTCTGCCAACGCGGACATCAAGCCCGGCAACTGCCTGCCCATCGCCAACATTCCCGTGGGCACTGTGATCCACAATGTGGAGCTTCAGCCCGGCCACGGCGC
>CAZUAN010000044.1:0-13297 GCA_964618385.1 uncultured Oscillospiraceae bacterium
GGCAGGCTACGCTGCACGCAGCACACGATTCTGTGCACCGCCTTGCAGGTTCATACCTGATTCGTACGCGATCGGTCCCCCTGCTCGGGATTTATCCGTCGTCGCACAAGCTTCAGGTCTCCACGGAAACCGGGTCGGATGCGCCATGCCGTTAGCGCGCGCCCGGAATCCTTAACCCCCAGCATCCACCCCAAACTGGGCGTAAGAAGCAGACACCAGGGACTTCATCGATGTGCCCTTTAAAGGATTTTTAGGCCCTTCTTGGAAAATGGTCACTCCGACTAGGATACTGCACCGTCAACGAGTATTTTAACATACTTTCGATGAATATACAAGTATTTTTTCAGAAATTGTATAATTGTTACGATTTCGATACGCCGTTTTTATTTATTCCATCTTCTGAAACCAGTCCGCGATGATATCTGAATGCGTGACGGCAACCTCGATATTCCGGATTTCCTCCTTGGAGAAAAACCGCAGTTCCTTGGACTCGGCACTGATGCACATCTTTGGTTCCTCATCAAAATCCAGGCCGTAGACCACGATGACCATCCGCCAGACGCTGCCGTCCCGATAGGCGGCAATGCGGCCGGGGTCATCATAAACCGCCAGCTTTTGGAACCGCTCCTTTGGAATGCGAAGGCTCAGCTCCTCATAAACTTCCCGGGCAATGGCATCCCGGCCGGTCTCGGTTTTCTTGCAGCCGCCGCCCACCAGCCCCCAGGTGTTGGAATCCCGCCGCCGTTCCAGCAGGAGTTTTCCCTTGCAGGTGATGATGGCGTTGGCTCCCAAATGGGCGGGCATGGTGGTCTTGGGCGCGTTCTTCGGGTCACCCCGGTAAAATGTCACGATTGACATAGCGCTTCCTCCCAATGATAATTGCGGAACCTTGTCAATGCAAAGTGTTCTGCGGTTATTATACGGCATTTTCCACCATATTTCCACCCCAATCAGCAGATTTTTTCCAGCAGACACCAGGTATGGGTGCGGATGGTGTACTTTAGCTTAAACAGCCATGTTTTCTCCCAGACAGTGGCCCGGCATAGGAAAATTGTAGCCTCCGCTCCCACATACGGCACCTCTTTCACCCCCAAAACTTCCTCGATGTTGATTTTCAGAAGCTGGTGTTCCTCGTCCTCCAAGCGAAAACGCAGGGGACGGATATCCCCGCAGGCGCTGCATACCGAAATCACATCCACAGGGTATCGTTCCATTCCGGCTCACCTCCATCCTTTCCTTTGATTATAGTACATTTGTTCGTATTTTGCAAGAGGATTTTTCTGGTTGCACATTATGGGAAAATCTGGTATAATATACAAAAAGCAGAATCATTTTCGCTTATAACGACCCGGGCAGACCGAAGCGCCGCGCCTTTAGGCCGGGAAATCTCAACATCCGCTGGTGAGAACTATGCTGAAATACCCCTGCCTTGTTCTGGATCACGACGATACCGTAGTGCAGAGCGAGGCTACTGTCAATTATCCCTATTTCTGCTATATTCTGGATCAGTTTCGGCCAGGTGCCAGAATCACCCTTCAGGAGTACACCCATGGCTGCTTCCATCTGGGCTTTGCCGACATGTGCAGAAAGTGGTACGGCTTTACGGAGCAGGAGATTCTGGACGAATACCACGGCTGGCAGGAATATATCATGCATCACATCCCCGCTCCCTTTCCCGGCATGGAACGGATCATCCGGCGGCAAAGGGATGCCGGCGGCCGGATTTGCGTGGTATCCCATTCCTGCATCCGGAATATTACCCGGGACTACTCAACGCACTTTGGCATTCTGCCGGATGACATCTATGGCTGGGATCTTCCCGAGGCGCTTCGAAAGCCCAGTACATATCCTCTGGAGCAGATCATGGCAAAATATGGTTTATCTTCCCAGCAGCTTCTGGTGGTGGATGATATGAAGCCTGCCTGGGAAATGGCCAGCAAGGCAGGTGTTCCCATCGCCTTTGCCGCCTGGGGACGAAAGGATTACCCGGAAATCAAAGCGGAAATGGCCCGGCTGTGCGACTATTCTTTTGATTCCACACAAGAACTGGAATATTTTCTATTTGATGAGATTTGATAAATTTACAAATATCCCGGTTTTATCCTCTTGACAGTTATGGTATAATAGCTTACAGAGCGCATGAGGAGGTGAGATATCTGGAAAAGGGAAGCGTAAAAGTCATGGCCCGGAACCGGGAGGCCTATCACGAGTACTTTGTGGAAGAAGAATTCGAGGCAGGCATCGAGCTGTTGGGTACCGAGGTCAAGTCCATCCGGGCCGGTACCTTGAATCTGAAGGATGCCTGGTGCGGCATAAAGGACGGAGAGCTGATCCTGAACCAGATGCACATCTCTCCCTATGACCACGGCAACCGATTCAATGCCGACGCCCGACGGCCCCGGCGGCTGCTGATGCACAGACGGGAAATTATGCGGCTTTACGGGAAGGTTAAGCAGGATGGATATTCCCTGATTCCGTTGTCCGTATACTTCAAGGGCAGCCGGGTCAAGGTCAATGTGGGCCTGTGCAAGGGCAAAAAGCTGTATGATAAACGACAGGCAGCGGCCGAACGGGAGGCTAAACGCCAGATCGACCGGGCCATAAAGGAGAGATTCCGAGAATGAACCCTACATTTCAGATTACTATGGAAAACGGCGGCGTTATAGAAGGAGAATTGTACCCGGAAAAGGCGCCCCAAAGTGTTCGCAATTTTATTGATCTGGCAAACCGCAATTTCTACGACGGCCTGATCTTTCACCGGGTTATCCCCGGCTTTATGATTCAGGGCGGCTGCCCGGAGGGTACCGGCATGGGCGGCCCCGGCTACTGCATCAAAGGGGAATTTTTCTTCAACGGCTTCAAGAACGACCTGAAGCACAAGCGGGGCGTTCTGAGCATGGCAAGAAGCCAGTCCCCCAACTCTGCGGGGAGCCAGTTCTTCATCATGCATGCCGATGCCAAGCACCTGGACGGCCAATATGCCGCTTTCGGTAAGGTCACGTCCGGTATGGATGTGGTGGATGCCATTGCCTCCGCCCGCACGGATCGCAATGACCGTCCCTTGGAGGAACAGAAGATTGCCTCCATCACCGTGGATACCCATGGTGAAACCTATCCGGAACCCAGAAAGCTGCCGGATCCCTACGGCAGGTTCTGATTTTTTCGGGATGCGTTGGGAGCGCAAAGCGCTCCCACAATAGTCGGATTGTTTGCTTACTCCAATATGGGGCCGTACTGGTTTCGACGGGGGTAGTGAGGCTGGAATAGCGGGCCGTGGCGCCTGGCCACGATAAAACGGGTAATTTTCTAAATTTAACTGACAACAATACTGTTGCAATGGCTGCCTGATTAGGCGCCCATCCGCCCCGGAAGGTCCACGAGCCGGGCTCGGGTGTGATTTGAGTGGAGACCGTGCGTGCGCAAAGCTTTGAGCGCACCATGAATGATGAAGCTACTAAATCCGGTAGGGTGTTTGCTCCCGCCCGGATAAGGGAATGTAAATAACAAACTGCGCCCGGAGAAGTTCTTTCCAAGTTGCTTTCGGACAGGGGTTCGATTCCCCTCGGCTCCACCAATCAAAAACTACTGCGTCTGGCAGATTCCCATAAGGCAGTATCGAAACCATACTGACAAAGAGTATCTGCCAGACAGAGGTGCCGCATAGGGTCTGCTGAAACAATGCAAATGCTGCAATATCCTCACCTGGAGATACAGCAGCGGTATAATGAGAAATCACAGCCCGAAACGAAATAGCTCCAGAAACCGCCAACGGCAGAATCCCAACCGGGATTCTGCCGTGATTCCTTTCAGACGGGCGGGTTAAGGAACGTTTACGATCGTTTTACCGCCTGTTGGGGTTCCTTCCGATTATTCTGCGTTTTGGATAGCCGCAATGACGCCGGAGACAGCGTCCGTGCTGACAGTTTCCATCATGCCGCTGTCATACGCCTCTGCAACGGCGGGGTCTATGGGCAGCCGGGCCAGCACGGGAAGGCCAAACTGCGACGCTACCTCGTCTAAATGGCTTCTGCCAAACACGCTGATGGTTCGGCCGCAGTCGGGACATTGAAAATATGCGTAATTTTCCACAAAGCCCAGTATCGGAATGCGCATCATATTGGCCATCCTAACGGCTTTGGACACAATCATGGACACCAGATCCTGAGGACTGGTGACGATGACAATCCCATCCACGGGCAGGCTCTGAAAAACAGTCAGGGGAACGTCTCCCGTTCCGGGAGGCATGTCCACAAACAGATAGTCCACATCCTGCCAGATCACATCCGTCCAGAACTGCTTCACCGCGCCGGCAATGACCGGACCCCGCCATACCACAGGATCGGCAGGATTATCCAGCAGCAGATTGATGGACATGACCTGAATGCCGCTGCGGGTCAGCGCGGGATACAGGCCGTCTTCACAGGCACCCTGACATTCGGTGACGCCAAACGCAGTAGGCACAGATGGCCCGGTGATATCGGCATCCAGGATCCCTACACGCTTGCCATGCCTGGCCATGGCCACGGCCAGCAGAGAGGCAACAGTGGATTTGCCAACGCCACCTTTGCCGGAAACCACGGCGATGACCCTTTTGACTGTAGATTTCGGATTCGGCGCGGCCAGCAGGCTTTCCGCCGTGCGGTCAGCACAGTCGGAACCGCAGCTGGAACAGTTGCCGTTGCAAGAACTCATTGTGATTCGCTCCTTCTCGTTTTTTCTGCATTACAATGGCTGTATTGACTGTATTTCATAAAAATGTTTGGAACGATCCGTTTTTATGAAATTACGCGGTGTAAGCCGCGCGAATAAACCGCATGCAGTGGATTCAGCAGAAATCATTATAGGACATTGTTTGGAAAGTGTCAACCTCTGATACAGAATAGATGGCGGCATTATCTCCCGGAAACCGGAAGCGTATGCCATTCTGTCCGACCTATGGAAGCGCCGGTTTTTATATGGCAGCGCACCTCATTCTTCGCCTGGTTCTGACGCGTTCAGCGATTCGGGGGATTCTGGCTCTGTGCCATCTTCCGCCGTTTTCTCCATGGCAGACAGCTCCTTCTTCAGGCGGATCATGCGTACGGTAGCGCTGGCAAAGAAGAACAGGCCCAGTACCATCAGCATCCACCAGTCTCCCCAGCCCCCGGTAAGCCACCTGCGCAAAAGCGCGGCAATCAGAAGTACCGTACCAAAAATGGACTCGATCGTGGAACGATTTCTTTGAATCTGTATGGCCTTTGCAAAGCGATCGTCGCGAGTGGTATCCGACATCTCCCAATGGTCATCAAGCTGGAGATAGGGAATGCCGTTTTCCAGCTGGAAGGGGGTCTGCCGTCCGTACACCACGGTGATGGTATCGATCTGCAAAACCGCTTCCTTTCGGACCGGGTTCATGATCTTGAGGTGCTTGCGCTCCACATCCCCCTCATAGGTAACGCATTCCGTCTGTGTTACCAGGCATTTCCAAAGCTTTTTCTCACCGTTGATATCCAGGGTCCAAATATATTCCTTCGGCTTGATTGTTTTGCGTTTTCTCATTGTTTCTGTTCCTTTATGACTCCTGGGCCGCTTCCCACTGCTCCATAAGCTCCGCCCATATCCTTTCCGCGTTTTCCTTCTCATCCAACAGGCGGCTCAGCTCCTGATAGTCGGCGGAGGCCGCTTCCAGTCTGCAATCCAGATCCGCGACAATCTGCTCCTGCTTTTCAATCTCCCGCTCCAGCCTGCGAATCTGTTTTTCCACATCCTTGGTGCCGCCCTTGGGCTTCTCTTTTCTTGGCCTCGTCGAAACGGGCGCAGCGGATTTGGCAGCCGCTTCATGCTCCAGGATAGAGCGGTATTTCTGATAGCCGCAGGGGAAATCCCGGATTTTTCCGTTTTCCAGCAGCCAGATTCGCTGGGCAAATTTTTCAATGAAGTAGCGGTCATGGGAGACAAACAGCAGCGCGCCCTCAAATTCCTCAATGGCGGCCTCCACCCATTCCCGGGAAGCGATGTCCAGATGATTGGTCGGCTCGTCCAGAATCAGCAGATTGATCTTTTCGTCCATCAGCATACAGAGCCGCAGCCGGGACTGCTCCCCGCCGGAGAGACTGCCGACGGTCTTGAATACATCCTCCCCCTGAAACAGGAACGCGCCAAGACGGTCTCTGGCCACCTGGGGCGTACAGTTTTTTTCGTAGAGCATGGTATCGTACAGGCTTCGCTCCGGATGGTCAAACCGGATGATCTGGGGTAAATATCC
Organism: uncultured Oscillospiraceae bacterium; assembly: GCA_964618385.1. Classification (GTDB taxonomy): domain Bacteria; phylum Bacillota; class Clostridia; order Oscillospirales; family Oscillospiraceae; genus Faecousia. The sequence continues at coordinate 6,245 of CAZUAN010000044.1, forward strand.
CCATTTTACCGTGGGGCCAAACTGAATTTTTCCCTGACAGGGTTCCTCCCCCAGCAGGCACTGGAGAAAGGTGGTTTTTCCGGCGCCGTTGTCTCCCAGAAGGGCAATCCGCTCTCCGCCCTCCACATTCAGATCAACACTGGAAAACAGGGTTCGCTCCCCAAATGCCTTTCCCACATTTTTCATTTTGAAGACCACATCTCCGGCGAAGTCCTTCTCTCCAAAGGAAGCCTTCATAGTACGCTCGTTTTTTGGCTTTTCCGTCTTCCGAATCCGTTCCATCCGGTGCTGGATAGACATAGCCCGGCGGTAGAGCGTGCGGTTGTTGATCCCCCAGCCCTTCATCCGTTCCACGGTATAGCCCAGCTGCTTCAGTTTGGCCTGCTCCTGCTCGTACTGCTTTAATTGCAGGTTAAAGCGGGCCTGCTTTTCGTCCATATAGAATGAGTAATTTCCGGAATAGAATTCGGCATGTCCGTCCGTAATCTCGATCACACGGCCCGCCACCTGATCGATAAAGTAGCGGTCATGAGAAATGACCAGAACCGTACCTTTAAAGCTGTTAATGTAGCGCTCCAGCCATTCCACGCTGTTTAGGTCCAGATGGTTAGTCGGCTCGTCCAGCAGGAGAATGTCCGTTTTTTCCAGCAGCAGCCGCGCCAGGTTCACCCGCGTCCTTTCGCCACCGGACAGACTGGAAAACTCCTGGACGCGCTGGTTGGCGGTGATGCCAAGGCCATTGCCGATTTTATCCACCTCCACGTCCATATCATAGCCGCCGCCGGACTGAAAGCGGGTTGTCAGGGTGTCGTATTGACGCAGCTGCTCCGAGGTTGCGCCCCGGGCCATTTCCCCCTCCAGCAGTTCCATTTCCCGTTTCACCTGCATCAGGCCGGCATAGGCCGAACGAAGGACATCTTCTACCGTATATCCATTCGGGAATTGCGGAATCTGGGAGATCAGCCCCAGGCGCTTGTTGGGATTGACATAGACTTCGCCGCTGTCATACTCCATCTGACCGGTAAGAATACGGAACAGCGTGGTCTTGCCGCACCCGTTTCGGCCCAGAATGGCAACGCGTTCTCCCTCCTGAATTTCAAAACTCAGGCCGTCCAGGATATTTTCTCCGATGACAAAAAATTTTGTTAAATTTTTGACCTGTATATCAACCATTTTCGTTCTCCAGTGCCTTCAGGATGCCGTTCAGCTCCTCGAAAGAATACAGCAGATTCAGCGCCTGAACCATGGCGTTGGCGCTCATATGTTCCGGCAGACCGCATCGTTTCAGCAGCGCCAACCGCTTTGCGCCGGCGTTGGGACTGCCGGAAAGCCCCATCTCCACCAGATCCTGCTTGGTGATTCCCCGGGACTGTAGGGCTTCCTCTCCATCTATGGAAGCGCCGGCACGACGCAGGGCATCCAGGATAACATCCCGGGACATACCTTCCACGCCCAGCTTGCCTTCCTTTCCGGCAGCGGATTTCCGCTTTTCCTTGCCGGGAATGTCGGGAATGTAGGCATGCTTCAGAAATTTTCCGGGAATAGCGCTCTTGATATAATTTCGGATGACGAAGCCCGCACCGTCGGAATCGGTAAAAATAATCAGCCCCCGTTTTTCCGCTACCCGGCGCAGCAGCGCCATCTGCTGTCTGTCCTTAAAAATCCCAAACCCGGAGGTTTCCAGAATGGGCGCATCCACAATCTGGCTCAGGGTATTTTTATCATAGCGCCCCTCCACCACAATGGCTTCCCGAATTTTAACCATTTCGTGCCTCCTGAGCAAGCTGCAGCAGAAGCTTTTCCAGCAGCCGTTCAGAATCGTCAAAGGATGTCTTCATTTGATAATCCGTCTCCAGCACCAATTCGGCAGCTCTCCTGCAGAATTCCGGCTGAAACCGGCGGGCTGCCTCCAAGGATTTCCGGGCCGGATAGTCCGGGATGCCGTAGAGCTTTTGCAGATCGGAAGCGTTTTTCCCGTGATCCAGAAGGGTCCGGGCCGCCCCAATGCGGCGGAAGTGGCTTCCCACCGCGCCCAGAATCGCCAGCGGCTCCTGCTGCATATTCAATAGCTGCCGAAGCTTCAGCAGCGCTTCCCCATAGCGGCCCTCTCCGAGCAGGTCCGTCATCTGGAAAACCACCGCATCCAGAACCGGCTCTGTAACCGCATCGATGTCCGCTTTGCGAATTTCCTCCGCCCCGGAGTAGGCGCAGATTTTTTCAATTTCCCCATTAAGGGCGGTCATGGTACCGCCGGTAATCTCGATCAGATACAGGCACAGGTCATTGGAAATCCGCTTATTCCCGGCGGCAAAATGCCGCATGACCCAGGCCGCCAGATCCCGTTGATCCTGTTTGGCGAACTCTACCACCGTTCCGCTGCCGTCCACCGCTTCCCAAAGCTTTTTAAAACGTTTGTCCGGCCTCCAGGGAGTTGTGAGGTAGGTAAACACCACCGTGCAGTAGTCGGGAATGTCAGACAAAAGCTCTGCCATTTTGCCCCGATCCGCTTCGTTCAGCTTAAACAGATCTACATCCTCCACCTGGATGAGGGTAGCTTCGGCCATCATGGGCAGATTTTCCATGGCGTCGGCAAAGCTCCGAATGTCAAAGGTTTCATTGCTGAGGCGGTGGAAATTAAACGATTCCGTCAGCGGCTCCAGAAGCTGCTTTTTAATCTGCTCCAAATAGTAGTGCATCAGGAAGGTTTCCTCTCCATGAAAAAAATACAACCTTCCAAGGTCTTTGTTTTTCAGCGCCAGCTTGAATTCCCGAAGACCGCCGCCGGCAGCGGTTTTTTTCGCCATGGGTTCACCTCCTGATCCGAATATCGCCGTTTTCGTCCGTGCGGTATATGGCGCAGCCATACGCATTCAGCCGCTGCAGCAGTTCCGGAGCCGGATGACCATAGGAATTGCCCTCGCCCACAGAAATGCAGACGATTTCCGGACGGACAGCCTGAAGCAGCTCTTCGCATGTGGAATTTTTGGAACCGTGATGGCCCGCAATGAGAATATCCACATCCGGAATTTCGGCATTGCGCAGAAGCATCCGTTCGCCGAAGCCGCTTCGATCTCCCGTTATGAGTATATCACATTTTTCCGTGTCAAACAAGATGCACAGACTCTTTTCGTTGCTGTTTCCGGGAAAAGTCGGCGCGTATATGGAAATCACTGTTTCGTCATAACTCAGGCACAGATTGCTCTCCGCGTAGATCACCTGTCCGCTGGTGCATTCCGGCAAGCCAGACGATACCGGCGGAAGAATCAGCAGGTCGGTTTCCACCCGGGTCAGCAGATTTTCCACCGCCCCGGCATGATCCCGGTCGCAGTGGGTCAGGATCAGGCCGTCCAGCCTGGTAATTCCCTGACTCAGCAGCGTTTCGGCGGCAATATCCGCAGCGGCGCTGTCACTGTCTCCTCCGCAGTCCACCATGTAGGTTCTGCCCCCGTTTTGGATCAGCAGGCATTGTCCCTGTCCCACGTTCAGCACTGTCAACTGTGTTTCGCTGCCCCATACAGGCTCCGCCCAGGAGGCTAACAGCGCACAGCACAGTCCAATAGCCGCGCAGCAGCTCAAAAGCACTGGTCTTTTGTTTTTCGTAACAAGAAAAAGGGCCAGAAGAACATATACAAAGATCAGCCATGCCGTAATATAGGGGCTGCGGGTATAGACCGCCGCCAGCGGAATATTCGCCAGAGTTCCGGCAACAAAGAGGACGCAGCGGATGGGAATGGCAACAACGCCGGCCAAAAGCGCCGCCCCTGCAGGCCACAAAAAATACAGCAGGCAGACCGCCATCAGGCCGTAGAAAACAAAGCTGATTACCCAAAGGCACAGCAGATTGGTCACAACGCCGATCAGGCTGACGGTTCCAAAATACCAGGCGCACAGAGGCGTGGTAAATACCATTGCGCTCAGTGTAACGGACACAGAACCCGTAAGCCACCGGGTACCCATAGCCCGACATTTTCCGCAGTCAGATTTTCCGAACCGGGCCAGCAGCCATCTGCGGATACCGGGGTTAAACAGACAGATTCCTGCCACGCTGCCTACGGAAAGGGAAAGGCTGACAGAGGTGACGGCCAACGGATTGACTGCCAGCATAACCAGTACGGCGAAGGACAGCGCCGATGCGCAGTCATATTCCCGGTTAAACAGCAAGGCCAGCAGCATCAGTCCGGACATGATGCACGCCCGGGTGACAGATGGCGTAAAGCCCGCCACCGCCGCAAACAGCAGCAGCACGGGAATCCCCGTCAGCGCCATCAGGTACCGCCTGCGGAACGTAACGGCACCAAGCAAGGCAAACAGGATGGAAACATGAAGGCCGGAGACGGCTGCCACATGACGAATCCCGCTGATTTTCAGGTTTGTGTCTGTCTCATATCCAAGCTGGGCGGTATCACCAAGAAGCAATGCCTTGGCAAAGGGGGCTGTTTCCTCTGAGAAACAGGCATCCAGAATGGTTTTCAGTTGTTCCCGAAGCTTTGCGGGAATGTCCCGCCATGCGGACGCGGATTTTGAAACCGTTATTTCATCGGTCTGATAGGCCAGCAGGAAAATGCCCTTTCCCGAATGGAATGTTGCCTCCTCCGCGCCGTCCGGCGTAGTTACCCGGAATCGGAACGATCCCCGGAGCACATCGCCGGGTTCCAGTGCCTGTGTGCCGTCCAGATAAGCCCGCACCTGAAAGGGCTTTCCCGCCAACGTAATCGTGCCGTCCGCACCGATGCCGTAGGCAGTCTCGCAGCTGTAGTCTGTCACGCGAATGCAAGCGTCCTGGGTTACTGCGTCCATGGCAACCGCCGTATTCAGGTAAATGCTGTAGTACAGAGAATACCAGGCCAGACCCATGGCACAGCCCAATAGGGCCATGCCAATGGGACGCAGCGGTGGACGGCGCCTGCCAGGGACTGCGGCCAGTGCTGCCGTTGCGGCAGCGCACAGCGCCAGCTTCATCAGAAGCTCTCTGGGCAGCACCCAGACACACAGCCCGCAGGCTGCGCCGAAGCCAATGGTAAGCCACACGAGTTTCCGCATTTTCGCAGACTCCTTCTCTATCTGGTTTTCCGTGTCAGCAGCCTGCCGCCAAGCCAAAAAACAGCCCCGCAAAAACCAGCCAGCGTTCCTTCCAACAGGGGCCTGCCGGATCAAGCATCCGGTATAAGCGTTTCCGCCAAAAAGCATACCTGGCTGAGGCAGCATTTCATTTTCTATTCCCCGGAAACGTCAAATGCGCAGAAAGGCGCAGCCGCAAAGGCAGCGCCTTTCCTGATTACAAAAGCTTTTCCGATACGAAATCATCCACCATTGCCAGCGCGTTGTCAATTTTTATGACGTCCTTGCCGCCGCCCATGGCGGAATCCGGCTTTCCGCCGCCGCTTCCGCCGCAGGCAGCGCACACCAGCTTCACCAGTTCACCGGCTTTCACGCCGCTGGCCACAGCGTCTTTGCCGCAGACCGCCAGAAAGGTGGGCTTTCCGCCATTGACTGCCGCCAGAACCGCCACGACCTTGGGAGACTTCTCCCGCAGCAGATCGCCCATCTGACGGAGTTTGGCAGCATCCGCGTTGGGAACCGTGGCGGTTAAGACCTTCAAACCGCCCACATTGTGGGAGGCAAACAGGAAGCGTTCCACCTCGCCGGAGGCTTCCTTGGCCTTATACCGCTCAACCGCGCGCTTCAGCTCTCTGACCTCATCCAGCTGTGTCTGAATGCGGGCAGCCAGTTCCGCAGGCTTGGCCTTCAGCTTCATGGCTGCCTCCACCAGAAGATGCTGATCCTTTTCCATCTTCTCCAGACAGGCTTTTCCGGTGATGGCCTCAATCCGCCGGACGCCGGACGCGACAGACCCTTCTCCAACCAGTTCAAACGGTCCGACCTTAGCCGTATTGTCCAGATGCGTGCCACCGCACAGTTCGATAGAGTAGTTGCCCATATTGACAACCCGAACCACGTCGCCGTATTTTTCGCTGAACAGGGCAGTGGCACCCATGGCCTTGGCTTCCTCAATGGGCATTTCCCTGGTTTCGATGGGATAGCCCTCCAGAACAGCGTTCTGAACGAGGGAGTTGACCTTCGCCATTTCCTCGATCGTCATAGCCGAATAGTGGGTAAAGTCAAATCGCAGGTGATCCGGCTCCACATACGAGCCTGCCTGATGCACATGATCTCCCAGAACACTGCGCAGCGCTTTTTGCAGCAAATGGGTGGCGGAGTGGGCGCGCATAATGGCTCTGCGGCGTTCCACATCAATGGCAGCGCAGACCACGTCATCCACCTTAATGGAACCATTGACCATTTTGCCATAGTGCAGATACTTACCGCCCTTGTTTTTCTGGACATTTGTAACCTGAAAACGGCTGCTGCCCATCAGAATCAGGCCATGATCCGCCACCTGGCCGCCCATTTCGGCATAGAAGGGCGTCCTGTCCAGCACAAGGATTCCGCTTTCGCCTCCGGCAATGGCGCCGGCCACTTCTTCCCCGACGCACACAGCCAGAACCTTCGCCTCACAGTTGTTCTGGGTATAGCCGACAAAGGTGGTCGGCGTATTGTCAAGCCCCAGGTCGATGCCGGCCCACGCCAGATCTCCCAGGGCCTTGCGGGCCTCTCTGGCCCGGGCCTTCTGCTCCTGCATCAGCTTGGTAAATTCGCCTTGATTCAGGGTCATATCCTCGTCAGCCACCATCTCAATGGTCAGGTCAATGGGAAAGCCGTACGTATCGTACAGCTTAAAGGCGTCGGCCCCGGAGAATTCTGTCTCGCCCTTAGCCTTATGCTCCGCCAGCATATTGGCGAAAATGGCCATGCCGCCGTCGATGGTACGGGCAAAGTTTTCTTCTTCCATCTTGACGACCTTGGTGATATACTCGGCGCGCTCCCGCAAATAGGTGTAGTGCGCCTCATTCTCCTGAACCACAGTCTCCACCACGCTGTACAGGAAGGGACGGTTGACACCCAGCAGCTTGCCGTGGCGGGCAGCCCGGCGCAGCAGACGGCGCAGCACATAGCCCCGGCCCTCGTTGCTGGGCAGGACGCCGTCGGCAATCA
>CAZUAN010000045.1:0-13111 GCA_964618385.1 uncultured Oscillospiraceae bacterium
ATAAAAATGTTCAATCCAAAGGATTGAACATTTTTATAGGAAGATCCTATAAGATAAATTTTTGGTATTTTCTATTCCGAAAATACCAAAAAGGACAGCGCCGTAAGGCAATGTCTTCCGGAAAAAGGAAACCATTTTATCCGGAAATCGTATAAGAACGAGTTTATAAGCGCCGGCATCAATGGGTTTCATCCGAATCGGCGGTATAATCCTCCCGATCACCCGGCACCGGCTGCCCGCCCTTCCTGGCCTGCCATTGCTCCTTGGTAATCAGGATGGCCCGAGGCTTGGAACCCTGGAACGGGCCAACGATACCCTTTTCCTCCATCTCGTCCACAATCCGGGCGGCCCGGGCGTAGCCCAGCTTCAGCCGCCGCTGGAGCATGGATACGGAGGCCTGTCCCGTTTCCAGAATCACATCCACGGCGGCGGGCAGCATTTCATCGCTCTCCAGTTCCTCGTCACTCGGCTCGGGATCAGCCGAGCCGGCGGGCTTTTTGCCGGCCTGCTGGGCCTTTTTCTCAATTTCCTCCAGAACCTGCTGGTTGTAATCCGCGACATAATTTTCTTTCACATATTCCGCCACGGCTTCCACCTCGCCATCCGTGACAAAGCAGCCCTGCACACGCAGCGGTTTTCCGCTGCCGATGGGAGCATAGAGCATATCGCCCTTGCCTACCAGTTTTTCCGCGCCCATGGTGTCCAGAATGATACGGGATTCCATGGCGGAGGCAACAGAGAAAGCAATGCGGGACGGAATATTGGCTTTCATCAGACCGGTGATGACATTGGCGGAGGGACGCTGAGTAGCAATAATCAGGTGCAGCCCCGCGGCGCGGCCCATCTGGGCAATGCGGCAGACGGAATCCTCCACCTCTTTGGCCGCCGCCATCATCAGATCGGCCAGCTCATCGATGATAATAACCACCTGGGGCAGCTTCTGCCCATCCTCCTCGGCCGTGATGATGCCGTTGTAGGATTCCAGATCCCGGACACCCAGATCAGACATCATCTTGTACCGGCGAAGCATTTCCGTCACCGCCCACTGCAGCGAACCTGCGGCTTTCTTCGGGTCCGTAACCACGGGAATCAGCAAGTGGGGAATGCCGTTATAGATACCCAGCTCCACCATTTTGGGGTCCACCATAATCAGCTTCACATCCTCCGGCCCGGCTTTGTACAGGAGGCTGATGATAATGGAGTTCATGCACACGGATTTACCGGACCCGGTGGTGCCGGCAATCAGCAGGTGGGGCATCCTGGCAATATCGCCGATGACACAGTTGCCGTCGATGCTCTTGCCCAGGGCAATGGATGTCTTGGATTTTGCCTTTGCAAATTCGCCGGAGTCTATGACCTCCCGCAGAGACACAGTGGTAACGGAACGGTTAGGCACCTCAATGCCCACAACGGATATTTTACCGGGAACAGCCGCAATGCGGACACCGGACGCGCCCAGGCTCAGAGCAATGTCATCGGAACAGCCCGTCAGTTTATTCAGCCGCACGCCCTTGTCCAGCTCCACTTCATACCGGGTAACACTGGGACCGCGGGTGACGTTGATGATGTGCGCGTCGATGCTGAAGCTGGCCAGAGTTTCGTTCAGTCGGCGGGAATTTTCCCGCATTTCCTCGGTGCCGTCGGCGCTGCCCCGGTTGGGCCGGTTCAGCAGATTGATGGGCGGAAAGCAGTATTCCGGCTTCTGTGCGGTCTGAGCCTGGGCAATTTCCGCCGCCACCTGTTGGGCGGATTCCGCCGTATCCTTGGCACTGACCTTGCCCGGCTTGGTTTCCGGGGATGGCTTCTGCGCCGGCTTTGCGGTTTCCAGCCTGGGAGCAGGCGGTATCACCGAATCCTTTTCCAGCTGCGGCATCTGTACCGGGATTTCCGGCTCTATGTCCTCCGCCTCCACCCGCACAGGAGTCGGCGCGGAAATCGTTTCCTCATCCCGGACGTATTCGGCGGTACCGGCCAACGGAGCGCCGATCTCCCCGTCAATCCGATCCATAAATGCGGCGCCCTTGCCGGGAACCTGCTTGACCGAATCCTGGGGCGTTTGCGGGGCAGGCCGTTTGGCAGGCTGGGCCGCCTGGCTTTGCGTCTGACGGCGGGCCACCGGCTCCGGGGGAAATTCCGGCGCAGGCCTGACCGGTTCTTCCTGCTGGCGGCGCTGGCGCCTGTACTCGATTTGCTTGTTTGCAATGTGATTCACCACGATGGCCGCCGGCTCGATGTAGTCATCATCCTCCCCGTCCTCCTCCCAATCGTCCCGGGGGCGATTGGCAATGGCGCGGACGATGCTGGGAATGGTGATCTGCATGGAGCCCAGCAGTGTCAGCACGGCACCCACGCCGGTAATCAGGAAGGACAAAGGCGTCCCGCAAGCCCAGCGCAGCAAAACGGCAAAGCCTCCGCACAGAACGCCGCCGGTTGTTCCGGCCGCGCCGCCATAATACAGCTCGGAAATTACGGACAGGTTTTCCGGCAAGGTCTGCTTCTGAACAGCCAGATGGAAAATCGCGCCGCACAGGAACACAAAGCACAGCACGCAGGCTGTGCGCATTTTTACAGATGTCTTTCGGCTGAATGCGTAGGTTATATGGATGACGAACAGGTACAGCAGCGCCGGGATGGAAAAATAGAACCCGGCCTGTCCCACCAGCCCCAAAACAACGGCCTTCACAACCTGCAGAAGCGCACCCTCGGGATTGACGCTGATGACCACAAACAGAATAAACAGCGCGATACTGAGAACCGCCACCACAAAACTGGCCGGAATGGGGTTTTCATATTCGGTTTTGGCCGCTTTTTGGGGGGTGGCAGAGGATTTTTTCGCAGACTTCTGGGAAGACCGCTTCGCAGATGTTCCGGCGTCCGACGCCTTCTTTTTTGTCTGCGTGACCTTCTTTTCGGCCTTGCTGGAGGTTTTCTTCTCAGCCATGATATTCTCTCCTTATGCCATAAGATTCAAAATAAAGGTAAACAGCGAAAGTCCGAAGCAGTACAGGCCAAACAGAGCAAAGCTGTGGCGTGCCGCCAGATAACGCAGGAATTTAACGCCCAGAACGCAGGCGATGAACGCAGCCAGCATCGTCAGCAGGCAGCGGAGCAGAATCAGGAAGGAAAGCGTGCCAATGCCATTGGAAGCGATTGCCATCCCGTCATATACCAGCATTCCCGCAGTCAGAAACAGTTTCATCAGCAGCGCCATGTTCAGGCTGTAGCTTCGCTCCACGCCGCAGATGGAACCAATGGAGGTTGCCATCCCGACAGCCGAGATGCCGGGCAGTACGGATGCCATCCCGCCCAGTCCCATAAGCAGGCCCTCCACCCGGGACAGTGTGCGGGAATCCCGGTTGCTTCCGGGCAGAAACTGGGGGGCATACAGGATCACGCCGTTCAAAGCCAGGAAAGCCGCGATAACCGGCAGACTGCTGTTCCACCGCGAAGCAAAGCGGTAAAGAAACAGGCCAATGACGACAGGCACCAGCATGGTTTTCAGCAGGCTGAAATCCATCAGGCTTCGCGTGTCCAGAGGACGTCTGCGCTTGCGCTTGGGAATCCGGGCCAGGGCCCTGGCCCGGGAAATCCGGATCAGCTGGGTCTGACTGCTAAAATACAGGGCGGCAATGACAGCCAGATGCGTCAGGAAATTCACGAACTCCATATGCTCCTGAATACCCCAGAATTTCATCAGAAGCACTTCGTGGGCCTGGGCAGAGACCGGCAGGACATCCGTCAGGCCGGCTACGATACCATATAGAATGCTTTGCAGCCAGTTTAGATCCACATCCTGTCCCTCCCCTTACAAAACTTTACATCTTATAATATCATATCCCCGGAAGAATTTCCAGTCTTATTTTTGCATCCGGTTATGCGCATAGTATGGATTGCATGCTTAAATTAGCTGAACCCCCGGCGGTGCTTCCCATCTGCGGCGGAGTCCTGCAAAAGCCGTTTCATACCGTCTGCGGCGGAGTCCTGCAAAAGCCGTTTCATACCGTTCTTAGCGCACCTGCGGTGCTATAAAAAGCTTCATCATCTGAAAAATAAATCAGGGCGGGGTACTCCCCCGCCCTGATTTATTTCTTCTGCCTGTCGATCATTTTGTGCAGTGCGGAAAGGGCGTCATTCAGGCCGCCCAGCTTGTCAATCAGGCCGGAGGAAACCGCTTCCTTGCCGTAAAGGATGGTTCCCACATCCGTGGCCATCTCTCCGGTGGCCATCATATAGCGCTCAAAGTCCTCCCGGCTGATTCGGGAATTGGCGGTGACAAAGTCCGCGATCTGCTCCTGAATCCGCTGAAAATAGCGAAAGGTCTGTGGCGCGCCTACCACCAGGCCCGTCATCCGCACGGGATGCACCGTCATGCTGGCTGTGGGGGTGATGAAAGACTTCTTCGTACACACCGCCAGCGGGATGCCAATGGAGTGTCCGCCTCCCAGAACCAGCGAAACCGTGGGCTTTTTCATCCCCGCAATCATTTCCGCGATGGCCAGCCCTGCTTCGATGTCGCCGCCGACGGTGTTCAGCAGCAGAAGAAGGCCGTCAATGTCATCACTTTCCTCAATGCCCGCCAGCAGCGGCAGAACATGCTCGTATTTGGTTGTTTTCACCGTCTCGGGCGCCACCTGATGGCCCTCTACCTGGCCAATGATCGTCAGGGTGTAGATATTGCCTTGACTGGATTTGGTAATGTCGGAGCCAAGCTCCAGGATTTGTTCCCGCTCCTGTTTTTTCATATCCGCGTTTTCGCTCATTTTTCTGCCTCCCGTTGGTTTTCCTTAGGATAACCAGTTTATTGGGTATAATTCATACTTGAAAGCGCGGTGAAATTGTCGTATAATCAGAAGCGGTGATAATATGAAAACCAACGCAATCCGCCTGGTGCAGCAGGCAGGCATTCCCGTGCAGGAGCGTACCTACGAATTTGAGGAATCGGACTTGAGCGGCGTCCATGCCGCGGCCGCCATCGGAATGAACCCGGAGCAGGTGTTCAAAACCCTGGTTGCCCGGGGTGAAAAGACGGGCATTGCCATTTTTTGCATCCCGGTTTGCTGCGGGCTGGATCTGAAAAAGGCGGCCAAAGCCGCCGGAGACAAAAATATGGAGCTTGTGGCCGTGAAAGAGCTGCTGGGGCTGACCGGATACATTCGGGGCGGATGCAGCCCTGTGGGAATGAAGAAGAAATATCCCACCTTTCTGGATGAAACGGCTATGCTTTGGGACGAAATTGCTGTTTCCGCAGGGGCAAGAGGCCATCAGATGCTCCTCCCGCCGGAAGCGCTGGCCGCGCTGGTTGGCGCGAAATTTGCAGACATTATTCTATAGAAAGGAATTTTTACTATGTACGAGTACAAAACCAAGGGTACCTGTTCCCGGATGATCTATTTTGATCTGGAGGACAACAAAGTCAAAAACGTCCAGTTCCTGGGGGGCTGCAACGGCAACCTGAAGGGCATTGGCAAGCTTGTAGAGGGCATGGATGTCGATGAAGTGATCGCCCGCACCGAGGGCATCCAGTGCGGCGCGAAATCCACCTCCTGCCCTGACCAGCTTGCCCAGGCGCTGAAAGCGGCCAAGGCAAAGATCTGACTCATGTTATTTTTTGATAAGATGGTTCCATTTTATCAAAAAGGCATCGCCGTCAGGCGGTGCCTTCTTTATAAAAATGAAACATTTTTATAAGGGAACAGTATTATACTGGTTTTTATGTCATGGCAGCACCCCTGAAAAAATCCATATCCGAAACGAGCAGAGCCGATGCATGCACACAGGTGCAAACGTCACCGGCTCTGCCTGTTATGGTTTCTTTTCCGGCTGTTCTTTGACCGCCGCCAGAATTTGACGCACCAGGTCGTCCCTGCCGTTCCCCTTCTCTGCGGAAAAGGGAATGACGGGGCAATCTTCGGGAAGCGACAGATCCTCCCGAATGGTTTGCAGATTGGGCTTCAGCTCGCTTTTTTTCAGCTTGTCCATCTTATTGGCCACCACCACAAAGGGGCATCCGCTTTCCAGAAACCAGTTCGCCATGGTGATGTCGTTGTTGGTGGGCGGGTGGCGGTAATCCACAATGAGAACGCCCAGCGTGATGCGGCCCGCCGCGAAATAATCCTCCATCAGTCTGCCCCAGCGGTCTTTTTCCTGCCGGGAAACCTTGGCAAAGCCATAGCCGGGCAAATCTACAAGGTAACATTTGCGGTCAAGAAGAAAATAATTGATATACACGGTCTTTCCGGGCTTTTCCCCCACCCGCGCAAAATTTTTGCGCTGCAGCAGCCGATTGATAACAGAGGACTTTCCCACGTTAGACTTGCCGGCAAAGGCGATCTCCGGCAGACGGTTTCCGGGGAAATCCTTCACGGACGCGGCGGAAATCATAAATTCCACATTCTGAAAGTTCATCGCTTTCCCCCGTTACTGCCGCAACTCCGGTTTACGCACCTTTTGCTTGACCTCCTCGGGAAGTTCCGACAAAATGGTCGGGCTCATGCCGGTATGGCGGTTCAGAGCAGCGTCCAGCACCGTATCCATCGTCTGAGCGCTGATAAAATTCAGCTGGCGGCGAACCGTTTGGTCGATTTCTTCCAGATCCCGCTCATTGTCCTGGGGAATGATGACGGTGCGGACGCCGTGCCGCAAGGCCGCCATGGTTTTCTCCTTCAGCCCGCCAATGCGCATGACCCGGCCCCGCAGGGAAATTTCTCCTGTCATGGCCACATCCCGGCGAACTGTGGTATTGGTCAGCGCCGAAACCATGGCAGTGCAGACCGTCACACCTGCGGAGGGGCCGTCCTTAGGCACTGCTCCTTCCGGAAAATGGACATGAATATCCTTGGTTTTGTAGAAATCGAGGGGAATGTCCAGCTTCCGGGCATTGGCACGGATATAGCTTAAGGCGGCATGGGCCGACTCCTTCATGACATCGCCCAAATTGCCGGTCAGTTCCAGCTTCCCGGAGCCGTCCATGACATTGACCTCCACTTCCAGCGTCTCCCCGCCCGCGCTGGTCCAGGCAAGTCCCGTTACCAGGCCCACCTGATCCGCACAGGGCAGACGGTCCGGCAGATACTTGCGCACGCCCAGAAACGCTTCCAGATTGGTGCCGTTGACGGTGATTTTTTGGGGTGCTTCCTGAGAGACAATCTGCATGGCAGTCTTGCGGCAAATTTCCCCGAAGGCCCGTTCCAGGCTGCGGACGCCGGACTCCCGGGTGTAGCAGGAAATGATCTCCCGAATGGCGTCATCTGTGACGCGAAGCTGCTGTTTCTTCAGGCCGTGCTTTTTCAGCTGCTTGGGGAACAGGTGGTTTTTGGCAATCATCAGCTTTTCTTCATCGGTGTAGGAGCCCAGCTCTATGATCTCCATGCGGTCCAGCAAAGGCCTGGGAACGGTGTCCAAAGTGTTGGCAGTGGTAATAAACAATACCTTGGACAGGTCGAAGGGTATTTCCAAATAATGATCCCGATAGGCATGGTTCTGCTCGGCGTCCAGCACTTCCAGCAAGGCCGCGCTGGGATCGCCCCGGTAGTCCGTACCCATTTTATCGATTTCGTCCAGCAGCAGCAGCGGGTTGGAGCTGCCGGCCTGAATCATGGCGGTCATGATCCGGCCGGGCATCGCGCCCACATAGGTTTTCCGGTGGCCGCGGATGTCCGCCTCGTCATGGATGCCGCCCAGAGAAATCCGAGCCATTTTCCGGTTCAGACTTTTGGCGATGGAATAGGTGATGGAGGTTTTGCCCACTCCCGGAGGCCCCACCAGGCAGAGAATCTGCGGCGGCATTTCCGGGGCCACCTGGCGGACGGCAATGGTTTCCAAAATGCGCTGTTTTACCTTTTCCAGGCCGAAATGGTCACGCTCCAGAATCTTCCTGGCGGCGTTGACATCCACACGCTCTTTTGTCTGCTTGTTCCAGGGCAGCTCCAGAATCGTGTCCAGGTAATTGCGCAAAACAGCCCCTTCGGAGGATCCGAAGGGCTGCTTTTTCAGGCGCTCAACATCCTTCAAAAGCTTCTGTTCCGAGTCTTCGGCCAAATGCAGACCATAAATTTTCTGGGCATAGGACTCAAATTCATTTTCCTCGTCGTCCTCCCCCAGCTCATCCCGGATGACCTTCATCTGCTCACGCAGATAGTAGTCCTTTTGGTTCTGATCGATGGCCGAACGGGTCTTTTCCTGAATATCCGATTCCAGGCGCAGAAGCTCCACCTCCTGATTCAGCAGGCGAACCGCAGCCTCCAGGCGGCGGGTAGGATTCAGCTGGCATAGCAGCTTCGCCCGATCCGGAAAATCCATACCCGAATTCTGGGCAATGGAATCGGCAATGAAACCGTCGCTGTCGCTGATCATCATGCGCAGATGAATCGCCTGGGCAGGATGTTCCGAAAGCTGTAAATACAGTCCATACAGGGAATTGGCTTCCCGTCTAAGGGCGCGGGAACGTAAGGTGTCCTCTGCCTCGGGGCAGGGGACGGCCTCTACGACGCCGCAAAGATACGGCTCACTTTGCAGCAATTCGGTAATCCTGCCGCGGTGAACGCCTGTCACCAGGACCCGCAGACTTTCTCCCTGGGTTTTCAGCACCTGCTTGACCTTTGCAACCGTGCCGATTGCGTACAGGTCGGCAAGCTTTGGGTCATCCACCAGAATATTCTTCTGGGGAATCAGCAGCAAATTCTGGTCCTCTTTCATGGCTGCTTCCAGGGCCAGGACGGACTTACTGCGACCCACCTCAAAGTGGACGGTCTGTTCCGGAAAAATTGCCAGCCCCCGCAGGGCCAGAATTGGCATTTTTCCGGCATAATTCATTTCTGTCAAGGGTTTTCCCTCCTTTGGAAAAAAGGGGGTAGAAACCTACCCCCTTTCAGGATTAGCTCCTTCCAGAGAGTTTCTCTCTGGGGTGCGCGGCATCGCGCACAATGACAGGTGTTTCGCCTTCAACGGCTTCCGGCGTGATAATCACCTTTTTGATGGACAGATCCGACGGAATCAGGAACATAACGCTAATCATGATTTTTTCCATGATAGCGCGAAGCCCCCGGGCGCCGATTTGGCGCTCCAGCGCTTTCTGGGCAATCAGCAGCAGCGCTTCGTCGGTGATCTCCAGCGCCACGCCCTCCATACCCAGCAGCGCCTGGTATTGCTTGGTCAACGCGTCATTCGGCTCCACCAGAATCCGGACCAGATCATTCTGCGTCAGGCTCTGCAGACTGGTGATGACCGGCAGGCGGCCAACCAGTTCCGGGATAATGCCGAATTTCAGCAGATCATGAGGCTCCACCTGGCTGAACAACGCGCCCACATCCCGTTTGCTCCGGCTCTGAACGGGGGCATCAAAGCCGATCGCGCTCTTATCCGTCCGCTTCTCAATGATCTTATCCAGACCGTCGAAAGCGCCGCCACAGATAAAAAGGATATTGCTGGTGTCCACCTGGATGGATTCCTGCTGAGGATGCTTTCTGCCGCCCTGGGGCGGGACATTGGCAATGGTTCCCTCCAGGATTTTCAGCAGCGCCTGCTGAACGCCTTCGCCGGAAACGTCCCGGGTGATGGATGTATTTTCGCTTTTTCGGGCAATCTTATCCATTTCGTCGATGTAGATGATCCCGCGCTGGGCCAAATCCACGTCAAAATCCGCTGCCTGCAGCAGACGAAGCAGGATATTTTCCACATCATCCCCCACATAACCGGCTTCGGTCAGGGTGGTTGCATCGGCAATGGCAAACGGTACCTTCAAAATTCTGGCCAGAGTTTGGGCAAAGAGAGTTTTTCCGCTGCCTGTGGGACCGATCAGAAGAATATTGCTCTTTTGCAGCTCCACCTGGGAATCCTCGCCGAAATAAATGCGTTTATAGTGGTTGTATACCGCGACGGACAGAGCGACCTTTGCGTCATCCTGGCCAATGATATAATGATCCATGAATGACTTGATCTCCATAGGCGTTGGCAGCTTTTCCAGAGAGGTCAGACCCTTCATCTTATTATCGCTATTTCGCAGCAGATGGCTGCAGACCGACACGCAATCGCTGCAAATATACACCCCAGGGCCAGCGATCAGCTGCGGCACCTGATCCTCTCTCTTACCGCAGAAGCTGCAACAAACTGGCGGCTCCATTCTCTTTGCCATGCGCCTGGTACCTCGTTTCTTTGTATTTTAATGATGCTCCAGCACCCGGTCGATCAGGCCAAAAGCCTTTGCTTCCTCGGCAGACATAAAATTGTCCCGTTCGCAGGCAGCGGTAACCGCCTCGACGCTGTTGCCGGTTTTCTCCGCCAGAATCCGGTTCATCCGGGCCTTAATGGTTTCCAGGCGCTTCAAATGAATGGCCATATCTGTAATCTGGCCCTGAGTACCGGCAGAGGGCTGGTGGATCATAATCTCCGCATTGGGCAGGGCCATGCGCTTGCCCTTGGTTCCGGCGCTCAGCAAAAACGCGCCCATAGAGGCAGCCATGCCGACGCAGATTGTTGCCACATCGCACTTGATGTACTGCATGGTGTCGTAGATGGCCATCCCTGCTGTAACACTTCCGCCGGGGCTGTTGATATAAAACTGGACGTCCTTGTCCGGGTCCTGCGCTTCCAGATAGAGAAGCTGCGCAACCACCAGCGACGCTGTAGTGTCGTTGACCTCCTCAGACAGAAAAACGATACGGTCATTCAGCAGGCGGGAAAAAATATCATAGCTGCGCTCACCGCGGCTGGTCTGCTCAACAACATAGGGAACCAAACTCATAGTAAAATCTCCTTCCATAGGGTATGAAATATTCTAACCATCGCACGGAGAGGTTATTCCTCCCGCACGAGATTCGATGAAATACGGATATCCATAATCATCAAAAATCATGGATACGGCACCGCCAAGGGCGTTGTCCACGGAATAAAGCCATTTGGCTTTATTCAGGAAACGGACTCCTCGCCTTCTTCGGGCGCTTCCTCAGACTCCTCCTCAGTTTTTACAGCGACAGGCACTGCGGAGTCTACAATGATCTGAATGGCCTTGCGGGAAGTCAGGCTTCCGGTGATTTCCTCCATGGGAACCATTTCCTTGACCTTGTCCAACTCCAGCTGATACTGCTCAGCCAGTGACTGGAACTCCGCTTCGATCTCCTCGTCGGTGACAGTCAGGCCCTCGGCCTCCACAATCTTTTCCAGCGTGACGCTGATTTTGGCCTGCTTTTCCGCGCCGGGCCGGAATGCTTTGCGCATGGTGTTCAGGTCACCGCCCATCATTTTGGCGTATTCCTCCATGGAATAGCCGCTCATTTGCAGCTGATAGGCAAAGCGCTCCATCTGTGTATCCAGCTCGGAATCCACCAATGCGCTGGGGATGTCCACGGTGGTGTTTTCAGCGGCTTTCTCCACGGCGCTCTGCTCAAAGGCGGACTGAACCCGCTTTTCCGCCTCCGCAAGGGCTTTTGCCCGGATATCCGCCTTCAGATCTTCCAGTGTATCAAATTCCGAAACGTCTTTGGCGAATTCATCGTCCTGCTCAGGAACAAGGGTCATGGTGACTTTATTCAGCTTGACATGGAACACCACGCTCTTTCCTGCCATATCGGCCTGATAATCCTCCGGAAATGTAACCTGGATATCCTTCTCCTCGCCAGCAGACATGCCAACAACCTGTTCCTCAAAGCCGGGAACAAACTGACCGGAGCCAAGCTTCAGATCAAAGTTATCACCCTTGCCGCCGTCGAAGGGAACGCCGTTGTCGAAGCCCTCAAAATCAATGTTGGCGGTATCGCCCATCTGAGCGGGGCGATCCATTGTCTCTGTGGAGGAAACATTCTCCGCCATGCGATCCAGTTCGCCCTGTACCTGAGCATCCGAAACGATGGCCTCGCCCTTTTCTACCTCCAGACCCTTATACTGGCCCAAGGTAACTTCGGGATAGACCTCGGTGGTCAGCGTCAGCGTAACGACGTTGTCCTTGCCAATCTGCATATCGGCCAGATTGGGACGGCCGATTGCCTTGAATTCCTGCTTGGCAATCGCAAAATCATAGACCTCGGGGAAGATCTCTTCCAGACCGTCTTCGTAGAAAACATGGGCGCCGTACATTGCTTCGATCATCTTGCGGGGAGCCTTGCCCTTGCGGAAGCCGGGAATCAGGATATCCTTGCGGGCTTTTCTGTACGCCTTGTCTATGCCGGATTCCATCAGCTCCTTATCGATTTCCACGATGACGGTCATCTCATTGCCGTTTCTTTCGGTGCTCTTAACATTCATTTTCAGTAATCCTCCTCGGTTCGCATAACGAAACCATTTTATCTTTATTTTTAATAGCCGGTATATTCTATCAAAATTGGGCGCTTTTGTCCATAGCTTTCCGAAAATTCTTTTCCTAAATTACGCGGTAGGGCCGGAATCCAATATAATCCGCCGCCACCAGCCGGTACTCCACGCCGTTCCACAGCCCTTCCATAGCCAGCTTATGGCTGTCCCCGTGGAGATGCCCGTAGAAGCAGCGGCAAACTCGGTATTTCTCCAGAAGCTCCAGAATTTCCGGACATTCATAGCCGCGGTACCGCGGCGGATAGTGCAGAAACACCAACCTGGGCTTCTCCCCTGCCGCCTTCAGCGATGCTTCCAGCCGCAGAAGCTCCCGCTTGAAAATCTTTTCGTCGTGCTGTCCGCTGCGATCCTCATCAAAAAACCAGCCCCGGGTGCCGCAGATGGCATAGTCCCCGTACTCATAGCTGTTGTTGTTCAGCAGGAACAGATTCTTAAATCCGTTCTCCTGGCAGAATTTCTGAAATTTGGCGGCGGTACTCCACCAGTAGTCGTGATTGCCCTTCAGGATGATCTTTCGGCCAGGGATCTGATTCATCCAGGCGAAATCGGCTTTCGCCCCCGCCAGATCCAGTGCCCAGCTCAGATCTCCCAGCAGAACAGTGGTATCCTCGGGGCGAATGACGGAAACCCCCGCCTTCAGCTTGTCCATATAGCCCACCCAGGCACCGCCGAAAACGTCCATGGGCTTTGGCGCGCCCAGGCACAGGTGCAGGTCGCCGATGGCGTACAATGCCATGGGGCACCTCCTTTTCTCAATCTGATACTGATTCTTTATAAAACCGTTTGGTTTTATAAAGAAGGAACCGCCTAA
>CAZUAN010000046.1:0-13095 GCA_964618385.1 uncultured Oscillospiraceae bacterium
CACCGGCAAGACCTACGAGGAAATCGAAACCGAATTTTCCGGCTGCGGCTACGGCAAGTTCAAGCCCGCCGTGGGTGAGGCGGTGGTGGAAACGCTGCGCCCCATCCGGGAGGAGGCCACCCGGCTGATGCGGGACAAAGGATATCTGGAAAGCGTCTACCGGGACGGCGCCCAGAAGGCGGGCTGTGTCGCGGAAAAGACCCTGCGGAAGGTCTACAAGAAGGTCGGCTTCCTGGCAAGATAATGGACGAGGAAAGAAAAAACCCGGAGACGGATGTTTACGACCGGGAGGAACAGTGCCGTAAGGCCATCCGAACTGTTGGCAAGGCCATCTTCATGCGCCTGGCGGTAACGGCGCTGCTGATCTTCATCCTGGTGGGAACCGGGATGGAAGCCTGGGTAATCGGCATGATGGTATTCGTTATGATTATCAACCTGGCAAGCCTGCTGCCGCTGCTGCGGGAGCTGAAAAAACAGCGCAAAGCGCTGAAAGAAATTCTGACGGAAGAAGAAAACGACCCGTAAGCGGTGCTTACGGGTCGTTTTCCGCCATGGCGGCGTAGTCCGGAAGGCCAAAGCCCCGGATGTGAATCTCATTGAGCGGAATGACGCGGTAGGTCACGGCATCATCCCTGTTGCCCTCGATGACCTTGATAAAGGGCCATTTTATGCCGACCACAATTCCCACATGATCCGCCCAGCCGGTGCAGTCGCCAAATCCCTTTTCGTCCCAGTCGTAGAAAATCACATCGCCGGGCAGGGGAATTGCGCCGTCCCGTTCCTCCCAGCAGCCAAGGGCCTGGAAAAGCGCAATCTGCCTTTCGCAGCTGCATTCCGTTGGCAGAATATCCGTTATCCCGCACTGAATGGACACAGCGCTGACAAAGGCGGCGCACCAGCTGTCGGTGTACTGCACGGTATAGTTCTGGGCCAGCGGTTCGTGGGAGTTGTACAGGTCGATGATGGCCTTGTAGCTCCCGTCGGCCTCATTGCATCCAAGATAGCTTTGCGCTGTCTGCACCACCTGCAGCCGAAGGGCGGCCTCCTGCTCAGGAACCTGCCAGTAAAAGCCCCAGGGATCGAACCGGTAATGCACCGCCAACGCACCGGCAATCAGTAAGACAGCCGCAAGACGCACGATTCTTTTTCTGTTTTTCAGAGTGTCAGTACCTCCCTGTACAGGATGTCCATATTATAGCAGCATGCCCGACAAAAAGCAATGGAATTCTACAGGAAAAGATACAGCGCCAGGGTTAGCAGCGCCGAGTTGTGATCTTCCTGACTGTCTGCAGACATCAGAAGCAAAAGCAGGACAATGAGTAAATCCTCGGTATTAAAATCCCTGGGAAGCAGCGCCCGAAGAAAACCGCTGACGGCGGATGGCTGCGGGGGACTGTTCTGCCGGGGCGGAGGCGGCCAGTAAGGATCGGGCGCGGCTGGTCCGCTGGGTGCCTCCGGCTGAGACGGCTGCGGAGGCGGTTCGCTTTGCTGTGATTCCTGCCGGGGCGGGAAAGGACGAGGCGGCTGCGGAGAGGCATCCGAAATCCGATTGCGGCGGTATGAGCCGTCTGGCTGAGGAATATAGCGGTTATACATGGCATCACCTCCCTGCCAGCAGCTGCAATCCGCCGGAATTCAGAAAACGGGAGGCCAGTCCCGCCATTTTGGCTGCCCGCATGGCCCGCTCCAGCTTGTTGACCCGGTTCTGACTTAAGTAGGGGGACAGGGCATTCAAAAGCGCCTGCTGGTTTTGATCTACGCCGCTCTGACGGGCCAAACCCGTTAGAGAACGCAGCATATTGGGATCGATCTGCGGGAATCCTGTCTGGGGCGGCGGTGAAGGGGACTGCCGGGATGACGGCTGGGTCGGCTGCTGGGCTGCCTGCCGGGGCGGTGGCGGAGGTGATTGCTGAGACGGCTGCTGAGACTGCTGCTGAGACTGACCTGCGTTTATGGTCTGCACCATAGCCAGGAGCTGCTGCATCAGCTGAGGATTGTTCAGGATGGTTCCCAGTTTTTCTTCTATTTCGCTCATTTGTTGCCCTCCATTTGCTTCAGCAGAGCCTGTGCCTCCGGAGTGGAAAGCAGGGAAGCGAGGGCCTGCTTTGCCTGACCGTAGTCCCCTGCGGACGCTTTCGCGACAGCGTTTTGCAGTTCTTCGCCTCCGGATTTTTGCAGCATGGAAAGCAGCTGCTGCCCTGCTGGAGACTGCGCCAGCCTGAGCAGCTGAGAGTAATCGGGTGATTGTTGCATGAGATGACCTCCTCGGCGCATTTCTATCTGGAAAAGAGATTCTGCGGTTAAGCTTCTGCAATAGGATATGCGGCGCGGGACGCGAATGTGCCTGGAAAATAAAAGACAGTCCGGGGTACTTGCAATTCCGGAGAAAGAATGCTATAATTCAAACAAACGAGCGAAATTATGCAGAGGGAGATGCAGCCATGGCGGGTGAGAAATGCTACATTGCGATCGATCTGAAGTCATTCTACGCTTCTCAGGAATGCGTGGAAAGGGGACTGGATCCGCTGTCGACCAATCTGGTGGTTGCGGATCAGAGCCGCACGGAGAAAACGATCTGTCTGGCAGTCTCCCCGTCGCTGAAGGCCTATGGCATCCCCGGCCGGGCCAGGCTTTTCGAGGTGATGCAAAGGGTTGCGCAGGCCAATGCTCTGCGGGCTGTCCATGCGCCGGAGCGCCGGTTTACCGGCAGCTCCTGCAACGCGGAGGAATTGCGGGAAAATCCCGCTCTTGCCATAGATTTTATCGTCGCCACGCCCAGAATGGCCCATTATATGGAATGCAGCGCAAAAATCTACGGGCTTTACCTGAAATACGTAGCGCCGGAGGATATCCATGTCTATTCCATTGACGAGGTGTTCCTGGATGCGACGCCGTACCTGAAAACCTACGGCCTGACGGCCTATGAATTTGCCAGGAAGCTGATTTATGCGGTTTTGGAAGCCACAGGGATTACTGCCACCGCGGGGATCGGGACAAACCTGTACCTGTGCAAGGTTGCTATGGACATTGTGGCCAAGCACGCGCAGCCGGATCCGTATGGCGTGCGGATCGCTCAGCTGGATGAAATGACCTACCGGAGCCGGTTATGGAGTCATCGGCCTCTGACGGATTTCTGGCGCGTAGGCAGGGGATATGCCAGAAAACTGGAGGCCCATGGCTTGTTTACCATGGGAGACGTGGCCCGCTGCTCGGTTCACAACGAGGCAATGCTTTACAAGCTGTTTGGCGTCAATGCGGAGCTGCTGATTGACCACGCCTGGGGATGGGAACCGTGTACCATCGCGGATATCAAAGCGTACAGGCCGGACAGCAGAAGCGTTGGCTCCGGGCAGGTACTGCAGCGCCCTTATCCGTTTGCGCAGGCAAAGCTGGTAGCGCGGGAAATGGCCGATCTTCTGGCGCTGGATCTGGTGGACAAGGGCCTGGTCACGGATCAGATGGTACTGACCGTTGGCTACGATCGGGAGAGCCTGACAGATCCGCAGATCAACAGCCGATACGATGGCCCGGTTACCACAGACCGTTATGGCCGCAGAATTCCCAAGCCTGCCCAGGGGACGGCGAACCTTCCCCGCCGGACATCCTCCGCCAAATGGATAATAGACGCCGTGATGGAGCTGTTTGACCGGATCGTAAATCCGGAACTGCTGGTAAGACGATTGAATCTGACGGCTGCCCATATTGAAACGGAGTACGCCGTTTCGGAGGAAAGCATCCCGCAGCAGCTGGATTTCTTCTCAGACGGCGAAGCGGAACAAAAGCGAACAGAACAGGAGAATGCTGCCCTGGAGCGGGAGAAGCGCAGGCAGCGGACAGTGCTGGAAATCCGGAAAAAATATGGAAAAAACGCGGTTCTAAAGGGCATGAATCTCCAGGAGGGAGCCACAGCCATAGAGCGAAACGGACAGATCGGAGGGCACAAGGCATGATCGACCGATATGAAGACATCCTCCACATGCCGCACCACGTTTCTGCGAACCGACCCAGGATGTCCATGCCGGATCGGGCGGCCCAGTTCAGCCCCTTTGCCGCCTTGAGCGGATATGAAGCGGCTATTCAGGAAACGGGCCGCCTGACTGACAGCCGGATTGAACTGGAGCCGGACGAGGCGGCAGTGCTGGATGAAAAAATCCGGCTGCTCCAGAAAAGGCAGGAGGAACAGCCGGAGATCACCCTGACTTATTTCGTCCCGGATGAACAAAAATCCGGCGGCGCCTACGTCCGCGTCACGGGAAGGGTCAGCAGAATTGACCCGCAGGAACAGAGGATCCGCATGACAGACGGCACCTCGGTCTGCTTTCAGATGCTTCGGACGATTGAAGGCGCGTTGTTCGGGCCATACGAGGACCGGTAAAGGCCGGGACAGCGCACTATCCGCTAATCCGGCAAATCCTTCCGTGTAACTGCGGATATCTGGGACAGCGGAATATCCGGATCAGGTTCTCTCCTTTTTGCTGCACAAAATGGGGCAACTGCGGGACTGTTTTCGCCCAGAGGCGAAAGGGGGAACGATTTATGATCGTGACGCACAGTATGACAATGGACCTGACCGGGCAGGCGCAGATGCCGCAGGCGGAAATGATGGCGGGAGATCAATTTACGCGCCAGCTGGAGCTTTCCCTGTATTGCGGTGAAGAACCCTGGACCATCCCGGAGGATGCCCACGCCGTGGTCTGTTTTCTGAAGTCGGATGGAACCGGCGGGGAATATGACAGCGTGGGGGATGGAGAACCGGCATGCCGGTTCTCTGAAAATGTGCTGACTGTCCGCATTGCGCCCCAGGTGCTGACGGCTGCTGGGCCGGTGATGCTGACAGTGGAGCTTATGCGGGGAAACTGTAAAATCAGCACCTTCGCGATTTTGCTTTCCGTTCGGAACACGGTTCCGCAGAATCTGGAGGCAGGGGATATCCTGCAGCTGAATGGTTTCCTGCGGATTCCGGATACTGCGGAGGCAGGGCAGTATTTCCGGGTGGCCGCCGTGGACGAGCATGGCGCTGTGACCCGAGTGGAAGCGGTGAATCTGGATGTGGCGGACGCCGTGGAGGATGCGCTGATGCAGGCGCTGGAAGGCGGAGAATTTCAGGGCGCGTCCGCTTATGAGATTGCCGTTGCCAACGGCTTCGAGGGAACCCAGGAGGAATGGCTGGAATCCTTGCAGGCCGGATTCCCGGATTCTGCGGAGCTTGGGGATATCCAGCAGATCAATGTTACCGGCAGCCTGACCACGGATGCCTCGGTGGTAGTGGATTTCCACGGCAGCCGCGTGCAGGGCGTGGAAGCACCTGTGCAGGACACGGATGCGGCAACCAAGGGCTATGCCGATCAGGCGGCGCGGAACGCGGCGGCGGACTATCTTGTCCCGGAGGATTGGCAGGAAGCGGTGGATGCCGCGGTCCAAACGGTCACGGCCAACCAGGATGCAGGGGGCAGAAACTGTGTGACATTCGCCTATTTTTCCGATTGCCATATGCTGCCCGGCGGCGCTTCCGGCATCGGGCATCTTGCGGCGGCAGTAATGGACCTGTGTGCCATTCCCTTTGCCCTGATGTGCGGTGACGCGGCCGCTTCCGACGCGGATAGCGAAACCTCGCTGCGAGATAGCCTGAAGGAAGCGGATGCGATGCTGAAGCCCATCCGCTGGGAGCGGCTGCTGCAGGCATTGGGGGAGGCGGACGGCGCTTTCAATGGCGGGCAGCCGGACGCGAAAGCAATCTATGGCGCGGTTTTCCGCAAGTTATCTTCCGATACACGCCGGGTCTACGGCGGGGACGGCTCTTACTATTATCTGGACTATCCGGCGGCGCGGGTTCGGTTTATCGTACTCAATTCGGCCTGGGTTCAGGACGGCAGTGCAATGCGGAGCGAAAATTTTGGTTATGGGAATGAACAGCTGAACTGGCTGGCATCTGAGGCGCTGTCCTTTGGGGAAACAGGCTGGAGCGTTGTTCTTGCCGCCCATGTGCCTTCCGTTTCCGGCTGGGAAGCGTCTATCCGGGATGACGCGGTTTTACAGGGGATTCTGCTGGCCCATCACTGGGGCCGCAGCTACAGCGGAACCAGCGGAACGGCAGGGCAGTGGGACTATGTCGCTGTCACCTGCGACTACAGCGGTCAGGAAACCGCCAGAATCATTGGATTTTTCAGCGGCCATACCCACCAGGACGGCATTGTCACCGACGAGCTTCCCTATGTGGCTGTCACCATCGCGGATTCGGCGCAGGCGCCGGTTCTGGATTTTGTTACGGTCAATCTGGAAACGCAATCGGTTTTTCTGACCCGTCTGGGAGAAGGCCGGAACAGGGCCTATGGCTATGGAGATATTCCCTATCTTCTGTACCATGTTGCCAGCCTTTTGACCGGATGCACTACGAGCAATGACACCGCGTGGATGGAGGAGCAGGGCTACTACCACACGGAGCTGACGCCGGCAGACGGCTGCAGCCTGAGTTCCGTCACAGTGACAATGGGCGGTGAGGATATCACGGATCAATGCTATGCCGGCGGCGTGATCGATATCTATGAGGTCACGGGGGACATTGTTGTCACGGCTGTTGCGGAAGGATAAACGCCGTATGTACACGCCGGCAAAATCGCCAGACCGGTGTCTGTTCATGACACCGCTGCCAGAAAACGCATAAAAAGCCGGGAAAATCGAAAAAAATACTTGATTTTCCAATTGCCCTATGCTAAAATAAATCGGTCTGAAATCAAGGTGAGTCCTCTGCGACGGATATGGTACGCATGAACGCCTAATATTTAAGGAGGACAAGGAAATGGATTTGATTAAGGCTTTAAACAGCCAGTACATGAAGGAGGAGCTGCCCAGCTTCCGGATTGGCGATACCGTTCGTGTACACGTGCGCATCAAGGAAGGTTCCCGTGAGCGTATTCAGGTGTTCGAAGGTACCGTTATTGCCCGCAAGCACGGCGGTATCGGCGAAACGATTACGGTTCGCCGCATTTCTTACGGTGTAGGCTGTGAGAAGGTATTTCCCCTGCATTCTCCCAATGTTGCCATGATTGAGACGGTTCGCAGGGGCAAGGCTCGCCGTGCAAAGCTGTACTATCTGCGCAGCAGAGTTGGCAAGGCCGCAAAGGTCAAGGAGAAGATCTGATTTCCAAATCAATAAAAAGAGAGGGCTGTGCCCTCTTTTTTTATTGCAGAATGCCGCAAGTGCGGAAATTTTCACACTTTGTTATAGAAAACTGGTTTTTTCTGTGTTATACTATATGACAAAAGGAAACCAATACAGGAAATTTTCAGTTTGCCGTTTCGACAGGGGGAGGAAGCCATGGCAGAGGGAGAGGCAAAGAAGAAAAAAAAGGGCAAAGAAGAAAAAAAGCCGGGCTGGAAAAAAAGCCTGGTGCTTTATCTGCACGATTGGATTTATCTGCTGATGGCGGTGCTGCTGGTTTTTCTGCTGCTGTTCCGCGTCATCGTGGTTTCGGGTGACTCCATGTATACTACGCTCTGGGACGGGGATTATCTGCTGCTGCTGAGCAATGTATTTTACCATGAGCCGCAGCAGGGAGACATTGTTGTAATCAGTAAGAAATCGTTTGACAACGGCACCCCCATTGTTAAGCGGGTCATTGCCACAGAGGGCCAGACTGTGGATATCGATTTTGAAAATGGCGTGGTCTATATCGATCATGTGGCCTTGCAGGAGGATTACATCAACAATCTGACCGTTAACTCCTGGGGCGTTTCGTTCCCGCTGACTGTGGAAGATGGGTGTATCTTTGTGCTGGGGGATAACCGGGCTGTTTCCAAGGACAGCCGTGATCCGGAAATCGGACAGATTGACAAGCGGGAGATTCTGGGGAAAGCCATCTACCTGATGATTCCCGGCACCCATCACAATGAATTTCCCCGGGACACCACCAGGATTGGGGCGATACCATGAATGCGCGGGAAAACATGACGATTCAGTGGTACCCCGGTCATATGACCAAAACCCGGCGGCAGATGGAAGCGGATATCCGACAGGTGGACGCTGTTTGTGAGATTGCGGACGCCCGGATTCCGTTGTCCAGCCGGAACCCGGATCTGGATGCTATCTGCGGCGGCAAGCCCCGGATTCTGGTGCTGAACCGGATGGATCTGGCCGATCCCGCCGCCACGCAAAAGTGGACAGCATATTTCCGGGAAAAGGGTATGCCGGCCATTGCCGCCGACTGTAAAACCCGCAGGGGCGTTGCGAATTTTACCCCGGCTGTTCGTTCTGCCTGCGCCGAAAAGCTGGAGCGTGATGCGCAGCGGGGGATGAACCGCCCCCTTCGGATTATGGTGGCGGGCATCCCGAATGTGGGAAAATCCACGTTCATCAATCAGATATCCAGGAGAAAAGGCGCGAGGGCGGAGAACCGCCCCGGCGTCACCCGAGGAAAGCAGTGGATCACGGTGGACGGCGGCTTGCAGCTGCTGGACACGCCCGGCATTTTGTGGCCAAAATTTGAGGACCCTGCGGTGGGCATGATGCTGGCCTATACCGGTGCGGTAAAAGAGAGCGTCCTAGATATGGAGGATTTGGCCTGCCGCCTGATAGTGCTGTTGCATCAGTTCTACCCCAATGCGCTGCTGGAGCGCTATCATGTGGAGGCTCCCGCTGACGCCCAGGGATGGGAGCTGATGGAAGCGGCCGCCAGAAAGCGGGGTTATCTGCTTCCCGGCGGCGGGGTCAACACGGAACGCATGTCCAGGGCGCTGCTGGAGGAATTCCGAAGCGGAAAACTGGGCAGATTTACCCTGGAAATGCCGGAGGATGCACAATGAGTCAGACCAATCTTTGGGAAATCGAGGACGGCTTTTATGCTCAGGGCGTCCGGAGCCTGTGCGGTGTGGATGAGGCGGGCAGGGGACCGCTGGCCGGCCCGGTGTGCGCGGCAGCGGTGATTTTGCCGCGGCATTTGCAGCTGCCGGGGCTGACCGACAGCAAAAAGCTGTCCGACAAAAAAAGACGGGAATTATTCCCTCTGATTCAGCAGCAGGCCATCGCTTACGGCATCGGCTTCGCGTCAGAAGGGGAAATTGATGAAATCAACATTTTGCAGGCCACCTTTCTGGCCATGCAGCGGGCGCTGGATCAGCTGACGGTGAAACCGGAGCTTGCCCTGATCGACGGAAACCGGGAGAAGGATTTCGGGCTGCCTGTGAAAACCATTGTCAAAGGGGACAGCCTCAGCGCCAACATTGCGGCGGCTTCCATTCTGGCCAAGGTGTCCCGGGACGATGTGATGCTGAAAATGGCGCAGACTTATCCGGAATACGGCTTTGAAATCCATAAGGGCTACGGCACCAGGGCGCATTATGCCGCTCTGCGGGAGTATGGCCCCTGTCCGATCCACCGGATGACGTTTTTGAAAAAGTTTTATGGAGAAAAATAACCTGTCCGGCGCCTGGGGGGAAGCTCTGGCAGCGGAGTACCTTCGCAGAAAGCGGTACAAAATTCTGGCGGCGGGCTACCGCTGCCGGTTCGGAGAAATCGATCTGATCGCGCAGAGTAAGGGATTCCTGGTTTTCGTGGAGGTAAAGCTTCGCCGGTCTGCGGCGTACGCGCAGGCCCGGGAATATGTGGACCGGCGCAAGCAGGACAGGCTTCGCGCCGCCGCGTCGCTGTATCTGTCCAGAAATCCATCCGCACTGCAGCCCCGATTCGACGTCATCGAAATCTATGCCCCGGGGGGAACCCAAACGGTCCACCCGGAAATTCACCATATGGAGGACGCATTCGAATGAACTTTCCTGTTTTTGATTTTCACTGTGACACCGCCCTGAATTTGCTTGGTCAGGATGGGAACCAGGCAGGAAGCCTGAGAAGTAACCACGGACACATCGATCTGGAGCGGGCCTTCAAGCTGGGAGGCTACGCCCAGTGCTTTGCCTGCTTCACCACGCCGATGATGGAACAGTGGCGCCATGTGCCGCCCGTGGTTGTTTTTGAGCGGGAGCTTGCCACAATCCAGCGGGAGGTGGACAAGAACAGCGACCTTATTGCCATTGCCTACAGCCCCGCACAGATCGAACAGAACCGTGCCGCCGGAAAGATGTCCGCCGTCCTGACGCTGGAGGGTACAGCCGGTATCGGCTACGACCCGGAGCTGCTTTCGGATCTGTATGCCATCGGCTTTCGGGTTTCCAGCCTTGGCTGGAACGAGCGGAATCCCCTGACCGGTTCTCATATGACGGGCGGCGGCCTGACAGACCGGGGCAGGGAATTCGTCCGGGAGGCACAGCGGCTGGGTATTCTCATCGATGTCAGCCATATCAGCGACGAGGGCTTCTGGGATATTATGGAGATCACCGAGGCCCCTGTTATTGCCACCCATTCCAACAGCCGTGCCGTCTGGAATCACAGCAGAAACCTGACGGATGACATGTTCCGGGCTATTGCGGAAACAGGCGGTGTGGCCGGCTACAATGCCTGTGATGAATTTACCGGGGATCATCCCACCATCGATACCATCTGCGACCACATTCTCCATTTTCTGGAGCTGGATTCTACAGGCAGGCATATCGCACTGGGCGGTGATCTGGACGGCATTACGGGAATGCCGGCTGGCTTCGAGGGAGTTCAGAGCTGGCCCAAAGTGGCAGACCGCCTGCTGGAGCGGGGATTGAACGAAAAAACGGTCATGGATATTTTCTGGAACAATGCCATTGGAGTGATGGAACATGCTGTATATCACCACGCGAAATAACCGGGATGCCTACACGGCCCAACGGGTTCTGCGGGAAAACCGGGGCCCGGACGGCGGGATGTATCTGCCTTTTCGGACACCGAAGTTTTCCCAGGCGGAACTGGACGACCTGGCGGAAAAACCCTTCAACCAGTGCGTGGCGGAGCTGCTGAACCGGATGTTCAACACCAGACTGACCGGATGGGATGTGGAATCCTCGGTCGGGCGCTACCCTGTGCGGCTGGAAACCCTGCGCAACCGCATCATAATGGCCGAATTCTGGCACACTCTGGACGGAACCTTTGAGCGAATGGCGAAGGAGCTGACGGACTGTGTCCGCGTTGGCGCGCCGGCCCCTGTTGGGGACTGGCCCCGCATTGCCGTTCGGATCGCGGCGCTTTTTGGCGTTTTCGGGGAATTGAAGCGGGCGGGGGTCACGCAGAGTGTGGATATTTCCATGGTTTCCGGAGATTTTTCCGCGCCCATCAGCGCCTGGTATGCCAGGCAGTGGGGCCTTCCCATTGGCAACCTGGTATGCTGCTGCAACGAGAATAACAGTCTGTGGGATCTGATTTGTCATGGTCAGCTGCGAACCGATGCTGTCAGCGTCCCCACTGCTACCCGGGACGCGGACATTGCGGTGCCGTCGGACTTGGAGCGGCTGGTTTACGAAAGCGGCGGCGCTCTGGAGGTGCAGCGGTTCCTGGATGTCTGCCGCAGCGGGGGAATCTACTGCCCCAATGACACGGTGCTGAGCAACATGCGCAAGGGCCTGTACGTCAGTGTGGTCAGCAGCCACCGGATAGAAACCACTATCCCCAGCGTTTATCAGACCCATTCGTACCTGCTGTCACCGTATACTGCGCTGGCGTATGCCGGGCTGCTGGACTACCGGGCAAAAACCGGAGAGACCCGCACCTGCCTGGTTGTGGCGGAAAAAAGCCCCGCCGTGCCGGGTTAACGGCAAAAGCCTTGGACGTCTTAAAGGAAAGCCGTCAGACGGAAACGCTGTTGGGCGGCGCCTTCTTTATCAAAATGAACCGTATTAAAAACCGGATTCAAGATAGCTGCGTTCTTTCAAGGGAGGATTTCGCGTGATCCAGAATATCAAAACGGGCTGCCTGATTTTGATTACCGGCATTGCCTTGACCACGGCGGTTTTTTTCTCCGGGAAATGGATGTATTCCGGTTTTACGGATGCCGGAACCGGTGCTGTGGAGCAAACAGAGCAGACCACCGGCGCAGCGGCATTGACTCCGGAGCCGGAGACAGCCGCCGCGACAGAGGAAACTGCCGCCGCCGCAGCAGAGGAAACTGCCGCCGCGGAGACGGAGCAAACGCTGCCAAAGGAATCGGAGCCGCTGGAAACCCTGGCGGTTACACAGACCATTGATACAGTTCCCCGGTATTCTCAGGCGGATTATCCCTACATCCGTTACGGCAGCGGCACCGTCGCGACCAGTGGCAGCAATGTGGTTGCGCTGGCAATGGTGGCAAGCTACATGACGGATCATGTTTACAGTCCGGACCAGATTGCGGATTGGATGGTGCAGATTATCGGCGGCAGCTATAAGCGGCTGGAGGATGTGTCCGATCTGTTGCAGCTTTCCTGGTATCGCGCCGAAAATATCCACGCTGCGCTGAGCGCTGTGCGGGAGGGGAAGATCGCCATTTTTCTGATGGGCAGCCGCTCTCTCTTTCCGGGCGGAAATCACTTTATCGTGGTGACGGGCATGAATGAGGAAGGAAATTACTGGGTGATCGATCCGGACCCGCAGAATTACACCGCCTGGAATTTGGCTGACGGCTTTGAAAACGGCTTTACCAGCGGAAAGCTGACCGCCGGCTTCGAGGGGGCATGGGTATATGACAAGAGCGAGATGCCGGACGAGCCGTTTATTTATGAACCGGAGCCGCGCCCCGAACAATCCCGTTACCCCGATCTGGAGCTGACGGAAGCGGAAGTGGATTTAATGGCGGACCTGATTTTCATGGAAGCACAGAGCGAGCCGTTTGAAGGACAACAGG
Source organism: uncultured Oscillospiraceae bacterium (assembly GCA_964618385.1). GTDB lineage: Bacteria > Bacillota > Clostridia > Oscillospirales > Oscillospiraceae > Faecousia. The sequence continues at coordinate 12,732 of CAZUAN010000046.1, forward strand.
CCGTGGCGGAGGTCATTTTGAACCGGCTTGTTTCCGGGGAGTTTCAGTCATCCATTCGCAGCATCATTTACGCGGATGAGCAGTTTACAGCAGTGCAGAACCTGTATTTGGCAGAGCCTGACGATACCCAGTATAAAGCCGTTGAGCGGGCGCTGAACGGCCCTTACGTGCTTCCCATCGATGTGGTTTTCTACGCCACCTTTGCGGTAAACCAAAACGTCTGGGGAACCATCGGGTCCCATGTATTTTGCTACCGTTACGAAAGCGCGGGATAAACCGTCTGCGGCGGCATAACGGATATTTTTTCACGATTTCATACTAGTTCTTATTAAAAAGGTTAAAAACCTTTTTATAGCACCGCAGG
>CAZUAN010000047.1:0-13004 GCA_964618385.1 uncultured Oscillospiraceae bacterium
TATTGGCCGCGTCAAAAACGCATGCGCGGCTTCCGCGCCGGATTGTTTTCCATTTCCGGCTATGGCGCCCCGGCAAGACCTTGCGGCTGTCTCCGGCTGCGCTGTCAGACGGCATCTGTTTTTTTCGTATAACTTCATGAAAAAGGAAGGGGTTGGGGAGCTGAAAATCTCACATTTTATGATATTGTAAAATTCCGCACTCTGTGATATAGTTAAAAAAGAGAGCAAAGGCGTTCCCGATTTGGCAGTGTGTCCAAAAATGGGAACGCTATTGTTTTTTGACTCAGCGGAGGGAAAGGAGACCAAACATGGATCATTTCACCGAGCGTACAGCTCCCGCAGGCTTGTATGACCCCCGGTTTGAGCATGACAACTGCGGCATCGGCGCCGTTGTGGACATCCAGGGCCGTAAAAGCCATCAGACTCTGGATGACGCTTTGCAGATCGTGGAGCATCTGGAACACCGGGCCGGTAAGGACGCCGAGGGCAAAACCGGGGACGGCGTGGGCATTTTACTACAGGTTGGACATAAATTCTTTGTCAAGGCCGCTGCCGAAGCCGGCATCAAACTGGGCAGGGAACGGGAATACGGCGTTGGCATGTTCTTTTTTCCGCAGGAGGAACTGCTGCGGAACCAGGCAAAAAAGCTGTTTGAAATCATCTGCAAAAAGGAAAATCTTCCCTTTCTGGGCTGGCGGGAGGTTCCCGTCTGCCCGGAGGTTCTGGGCCATAAGGCCCGGGACTGCATGCCCAGCATCTGGCAGGCCTTTGTGGGAAAACCGTCCCGGATCAAGGCAGGCATTGACTTTGACCGCCGGCTGTATGTAGCCCGCCGGGTGTTTGAGCAATCCAATCAGGAAACCTATGTTTGCAGTCTGTCCAGCCGTACCATCGTCTACAAGGGCATGTTCCTGGTGAAGGAGCTGCGCCTGTTTTATCCCGACCTGCAGGACCCGGACTATGAATCCGCCATCGGTATGGTTCACAGCCGTTTTTCCACCAACACCTCCCCCAGCTGGAACCGGGCCCACCCCAACCGCTACATCCTGCACAACGGCGAAATCAATACCATCCGGGGCAACGTGGACACCATGCTGGCCCGGGAGGAGACCATCAGCAGCCGCTATCTGAAGGATGACATGACCAAGGTCCTGCCCATTGTCAATCAGGGCGGTTCCGACTCCGCCATGCTGGACAACACCCTGGAATTTCTGGTGATGAACGGCATGGAACTGCCCCTGGCCGTGATGGTGACCATCCCCGAGCCCTGGAGCAACAGCAAAAACATGGAGCCGAAAAAACGGGACTTTTACCAGTATTATGCCACCATGCTGGAGCCTTGGGACGGCCCCGCCTCCATTGTGTTCACCGACGGCGACGTCATGGGTGCGGTACTGGACCGCAACGGTCTGCGTCCCAGCCGCTACTACATTACGAAAGACGGCCGCCTGATCCTCTCCAGCGAGGTGGGCGTTCTGGATATCCCCCCGGAGGAAATCATCCGCAAGGATCGTCTGCGCCCCGGCAAAATGCTGCTGCTGGACACCGTGAAGGGCCAGCTGGTGGACGACGAAAGCCTGAAAGCCGACTACGCCGGCCGTCAGCCCTACGGCGAGTGGCTGGATCGGAACCTTGTGAACCTGTCCGACCTGACGGTACCCAACAAAAAGGTCCCCGCCCACACCAAGGAGGATCTGGTGCGCCTGCAGAAGGCCTTCGGTTACCGCTATGAGGACGTAAACGGCATCATGCTGCAAATGGCGAAAAACGGCGGCGAGCCTGCCGGGGCCATGGGCAGCGACACGCCATTGGCCGTATTGAGCCACACCCATCCGCCTCTGTTTGAATATTTCAAGCAGATGTTTGCCCAGGTCACCAATCCCCCCCTCGACGCTCTGCGGGAACGGGTTGTTACCTCCACAACCGTCTATGTGGGCGCTCAGGGCAACCTGCTGGAGGAGGCCGCCGACAACTGCAAGGTGCTGAAGATAGACAACCCGATTCTGACGGAAACCGACCTGCTGAAAATCAAATTCATGCGCGTCCCCGGTTTCCAGGTGCAGACCATCTCTATCTGCTATTATAAAAATACCTCCCTGGAGAAGGCCATCGAGCGGCTTTTCGTAGACGTGGACCGGGCCTATCGGGACGGAGCCAACATCCTGATCCTGTCCGATCGGGATGTTGACGAATACCATGTGGCAATCCCCAGTCTGCTGGCTGTGGGTGCGGTATCGAAATATCTGGTTCGTACCCGCAAGCGCACCGCCATGGCGCTGATTCTGGAAAGCGGCGAGCCGCGGCTGGTTCATGACTTTGCCACGCTGCTGGGCTACGGTGCCTGCGCCATCAATCCCTACCTGGCCCAGGAGAGCATCGGCAGTCTGATCCGGGACGGGCTGCTGGAAAAGGACTACTACGCCGCCGTGAAGGACTACAACAAAGCTGTCTTGGCCGGAATTGTCAAAATTGCCTCTAAAATGGGCATTTCCACCATCCAGTCCTATCAGGGCAGCCAGATCTTCGAGGCCGTTGGCATCAGCCGGGAGGTCACAGACAAATATTTCACCAACACCGTCAGCCGGGTGGGCGGCATCACGCTTCAGGATATCCAGAAGGATCTGGAGCAGCGCCACCAGCAGGCCTTCGACCCCCTGGGGCTGGACATCTACATGGACCTGCAAAGCCTTGGCGCCCACAAATTCCGCAGCGGCGCGGCGGCGGAGCAGCACCTTTACAACCCTCTGACCATCCATCTGCTGCAGGAAGCCGTCTGGACCGGGGATTACGGCAAATTCAAGCAGTATACCGCCGCCGCTGCCAACGAAGAAGGCGACAGCATGCACCTTCGCAGCCTGCTGGAGTTTCGCTATCCCGCTGTTGGCGTTCCCCTGGAAGAGGTGGAAAGCGTGGAATCCATCGTCAAGCGCTTCAAAACCGCCGCCATGAGCTACGGTGCCCTGTCTGAGGAGGCCCACGAGTGCATGGCCGTCGCCATGAACCGTCTGGGCGGCAAGTCCAACACCGGAGAGGGCGGCGAAGCCGAGGACCGCTACGGCACCGAGCGCAACAGCGCCGTCAAGCAGGTGGCTTCGGCCCGATTCGGCGTCACCAGCAAATATCTGGTGTCCGCCAAAGAAATTCAAATCAAAATGGCCCAGGGAGCCAAGCCCGGCGAGGGCGGCCAGCTGCCCGGAGCGAAGGTCTATCCCTGGGTGGCCAAGTGCCGCAATTCCACCACCGGCGTGGGTCTGATTTCCCCGCCGCCCCACCATGATATCTATTCCATCGAAGATCTGGCCCAGCTGATCTACGATCTGAAATGCGCCAACCGCAAAGCCGCCATCAGCGTCAAGCTGGTCAGCGAGGCAGGCGTCGGCACCATCGCCGCCGGCGTAGCCAAAGCCGGCGCGGAGGTCATATTGATCTCCGGCTTTGACGGCGGTACCGGCGCGGCTCCCCACAATTCCATTCACAATGCCGGCCTGCCCTGGGAGCTGGGCATCGCCGAGGCCCACCAGTGCCTGATCATGAACGGCCTGCGCTCCCGGGTGCGCATTGAGGCGGACAGCAAGCTGATGAGCGGCCGGGATGTGGCCATTGCTGCCATGCTGGGCGCAGAGGAATTCAGCTTCGGCACCGGCCCTCTGGTATCCATGGGCTGCGTCATGATGCGGGTATGCAATCTGGACACCTGTCCCATGGGTATTTGCACCCAGAACCCGGAGCTTCGGAAGAATTTCAGGGGCAAGCCGGAATATATCATGAACTTTATGCGGTTCATGGCCCAAGAGCTGCGGGAATACATGGCAAAGCTGGGCGTACGCACCGTGGAGGAACTGGTGGGCCGCACCGACCTGCTGCAGGTTCGTCCCGCTCCCGCCGGGTCCCGGGCCGGCGAAATGGATCTGTCCGCCCTGTTGCACAATCCTCTGGTGGAAAATTCCGGCGTCCATTTTGATCCCAAAGATGTCTATGACTTTGCCCTGGAACAGGCCCCCGATATGAAGGTGCTGATGAAGAAGTTCAAAAAGAGCTTTGATATGCCTCAGCCCAAGCCCGCCTCCGTGTCGCTGGCAGTGGGCAATACTGACCGGGCCTTCGGCAGTATTTTCGGCAGTGAGATCACCGCCAAGTTTGGCAACACCCTTCCCGACGATACCTTCCATGTGACCTGCACCGGCTACGGCGGCCAGAGTTTCGGCGCGTTCATCCCAAAAGGACTGACTTTGGAGCTGATCGGCGACTGCAACGACTATCTGGGCAAGGGCTTGTCCGGCGGAAAGCTGATTGTCTATCCCCCGGCCGGCGTGTCCTACGACCGCAGTCAGAACATTATCATCGGCAATGTGGCCCTGTACGGTGCCACCGGCGGCAAAGCCTTCATCAGCGGCGTAGCGGGGGAACGCTTCTGTGTGCGCAATTCCGGCGCTATGGCCGTGGTAGAAGGCGTGGGTGACCACGGCTGTGAATACATGACCGGCGGCACTGTGGTGGTACTGGGCAAGACAGGGAAAAATTTCGCCGCCGGCATGAGCGGCGGCATCGCCTATGTGCTGGACGAAAGCTGGGATTTCTACCAGCGAGTGAACAAGGATATGGTCAGTCTGGAGCCTGTGGAACACAAATACGATGTTTCCCTGCTGAAAAATCTGATTCGGGAGCATGTGGAGCTTACCGGCTCCCCCCGGGGCAGAGAAATCCTGGAAAACTTCGGCCAGTATCTGCACAAATTCAAAAAGGTCCTGCCCCACGACTACGACAGGATGCTGCGTCTGATCGCTCAGATGGAGGAAAAGGGTCAGGACAGCGAACAGGCTCAGATTGAGGCGTTCTACGCCATGAAAAACGCGCGGTAAAGGAGGCGGCCAACAATGGGAAAACCTACCGGATTTATGGAGGTCCGCCGGCAGACCAGCCTGGAGCTGCCGCCGGAGGAACGTATCCAAAACTTTAACGAATTCCACATCCCGCTGCACCTGGACGAACAGCAATCTCAGGGCGCCCGCTGCATGGACTGCGGCGTCCCCTTCTGCCAGAGCGGCATGATGATCGGCGGCATGGCCAGCGGGTGTCCGCTGAACAACCTGATTCCCGAGTGGAACGACCTGATCTGCCAGGGCCAATGGGAGCTGGCGGTTCGGCGGCTGATTGCCACCAACCGCTACCCGGAATTTACCAGCCGGGTGTGTCCCGCCCTGTGCGAAGCCGCCTGTACCTGCGGCATGACCACCGGGAATCCCGTCACCGTGAAGGAAAACGAGCGGGCGGTGGTGGAGTACGGCTATGCCCATGGCGTGATCCGTGCGGTGCCGCCACCCGCCCGTACAGGCAAGAAAGTGGCCGTGGTGGGAACGGGGCCTGCGGGACTGTCCGTTGCGGATCTGCTGAACAAACGCGGCCACAAGGTGACCATGTACGAGCGAAGCGACCGAATCGGCGGGCTGCTGATGTACGGCATTCCGAATATGAAGCTGGAGAAATGGGTCGTCGACCGTCGGGTGGACATTCTGAGAGAAGAAGGCATCGAATTTGTGACGCAGGCCGATGTGGGCCGTGACATCTCCGCCGAGGAACTGACCGAGCAATTCGACGCGGTGGTGCTGTGCTGCGGCGCCAAACAGCCTCGGGATATCAACGCACCCGGCCGGGACGCCGATGGCATCCATTTTGCGGTGGACTACCTGACCAGCGTGACCAAAAGCCTGCTGGATTCCGGCTTTGCCGACGGCAAGGCCCTCAGCGCACGGGGAAAGCAGGTGCTGGTCATCGGCGGAGGCGACACCGGCAATGACTGCGTGGGCACCGCCATCCGCCAGGGCTGCGCCGGCATTACCCAGCTGGAAATGATGCCCTGCCCGCCAACCCGGCGTTCGCCCGGCAACGCCTGGCCGGAATGGCCCCGGGTACTCAAGACCGATTATGGCCAGCAGGAGGCCATCGCCGTGTTCGGCAGAGATCCCCGGCTCTACCAGACCACGGTAAAGGAATTCTATAAAAATGAGGCCGGTCAGGTCTGCGGCGCCCTTATCGCCAGGCTGGAAAGCCGGGTGGTGGACGGCAGGCGGATGATGGTGCCCACCGGGGAAGAATTTTCCTTAGAATGCGGCATGGTTCTCATTGCCGCCGGATTCACCGGTTGTGAGCGCTATGTTGCCGACGCGTTTGGGGTTGACCTGACGCCCCGGGGCAATGTGGCCGATGCCTGTTACGCCACAAGCAGGCCCAAGGTATTTGTGTGCGGTGATATGCGCCGGGGGCAAAGCCTTGTGGTCTGGGCACTGCGGGAGGGCCGGGACACAGCCGCCGTGGTGGACGCCAGTCTGATGGGCTATACCAATCTGTAGCGGCCGGCGGCCAACCGCCGTAATTGGCAGGCGCTTTTCCCCTTTGGCCGCCGCTGAAAAACAGAGTAAGCGGCGGCCCCGGTCGAAAAGCGGCGTTTTCTATGTTTTTGCCGCCCCGTTAACTTGCAAAACCCGGACCTCTGCGCTGAAGCGGGCTGAGGGCCGCGGCTTCTTTCTGCATCCATCGCGCGGATATTTGTGCCTGCATCAGCGGCATTTTCTGCAATTTCACCAAAAAGCTTCCCGTTTTTTTCCGTCTTTTCTATCTTATCCTGAGATATTCCTCTTTACTTCCATGAAATACTGTGATAAAATATATATATTATTTTTTGAATGAAGCAATCCGGAAAAATTCATTTTTTCGCTGTCCCCGCCTATAAACTGGCCTGTGCCATTTTGTAGATAAGCCTGCTCTGAAGGCTGTTCGTTTCACCCTATGCACAGAACATGAAAGGAAGGATTTTATGAAAGCAATCAAACGTTTGTTTGCCGTTCTGCTGGCTATGGCTATGCTGCTGGCAATGACCGCGTGCGGCAGCGATTCCAGCTCCACAGAAACCTCCGCCACCGATGGCAGCGGCGCTTCCGCAGAAGCTGTGACCGAAAACGCTGTATACAGAACCCTGTATGCCTCCGAGGTCACCACGCTGAACTATCTCATCACCGGCCAGACCAATGAACTGTCCATCGCCGCCAATGTGGTGGACTGCCTGGTGGAGTATGACTCCTACGGCAATGTGGAGCCTGCCTTGGCTGTGAGCTGGGAACAGAATGAGGACGCCACCGTCTGGACCTTTCACATCCGCGAGGGCGTCATGTGGGTGGACAAGGACGGCAACGAGGTAGCCCCCGTCACCGCCAACGACTGGGTTTCCTCCGCCCACTATGCCTGTGACGCCAACAACGACTCCTCCACCTTCTACACCATGAGCGGTGTCATCGCCGGCGCGGATGAATACTACAACTGGACCGCTTACCAGATGGCCCTGGAAACCGCCACCGACGGCACCGATGAAAACGGCAACGCTGTCAAGCTGGTGACCAACGAGGAGGGCAATCAGGAGGTTCTGGAAGAGGTTCCCGAGGCCTCGGCGGAAGACATCGGCGTCAAGGCCCTGGACGATTACACCCTGGAGTTCACCCTGGAGATTCCCCGTCCCTACTTCATCTCCATGGTTTCCTTCGGACCCTACATGCCGGTAAACGGCGACTTCCTGGCCCAGTGCGGTGACAAATTCGGCACCAGCAACGAATACCTGCTGTATTGCGGCGCCTACATTCTGTCCACCTACGAACCCCAGCAGCAGCGCGTACTGACCAAGAACCCCTCCTACTGGGATATCGACAATGTGTTCATCGACGCCATCCAGCAGACCTATAACGCGGAGGCTTCTTCCATTGCCGTCACCATGTATCTGGCCGGTGACATCGACCAGGCCGATATTTCCTCCGATCTGCTGACTGCCATGATGGATGATCCGTCTACCGCGGATCTGATTCATCCCACCCGTTCCGATACCTCCTACTCTTATTGGTATCTGTTCAACTTCGATCCCAACTTTGACGAGGAGTATGAGCCTGACAACTGGACATTGGCTGTTAACAACGAGAACTTCCGTCAGTCTATTGTTCATGCTTTCAACCGTCTGCCCGCCGTGGCCACCAAAGACAGACTGGACCCCACCAGTATGATCAACAAGACCATTACTCCCAAGGGCTTTGCCTCGGCAAGCAAGGACTACACCTATTACGGCGACCTGGCCAAGTATACCGAGGGGGACAACTTTGACGAAGCAGCCGCATTGGAGTATAAGGAGAAAGCCATTGAGGAACTGACCGCTGCCGGCGCTACCTTCCCGGTCAAGATTCTGATGATGTTTAACCCCACCACCACCAATGCCGCCAACGAGTGCCAGGTGATCGAGCAGCAGATCGAAGGCGTTCTGGGTACGGATTACATTGATATCATTGTCCAGTCCGGCCCTGAAACCGGATTCCTGGCTTCTGTTCGCCGCACCGGTAACTATGCCTTCATGAGTTGTAACTGGGGTGCCGACTACGCCGACCCGGAAACCTGGACCGACCCGTTCTCGGAAACCTCCAGCTACAGCTTCATCTACAAGAGTACGGATCCCACCACTCAGGCTCTGTATGCCGAATATCTGCAGCTGGTTGCGGACGCCAAGGCCATCACCGACGATATGGATGCCCGGTATGAAGCCTTTGCCAAAGCCGAAGCCCTGCTGCTGGATCACGCCTTCGCGCTTCCCATTCACATCAGCTCCCGCAGCTATCAGATGTGCAACCTGAACGTGTTCGAGGGCCAGTACGCCTCCTTCGGCCTGGCAAGTCAGCGTTACAAGGATCAGCATCTGTACGACACCTCCATGAGTCTTGAGGAGTACCAGGCCGCTTACGCGGATTGGCAGGCCAAGCTGGCAGGCTGACGGCTCACGGAATCCCACGGATGGAACCACCCTGGAGAGAAGTCCCCTTTTGGGGGACTTCTCTCAATCCGCAATTTGGGGGGTTCGCCTGCAAACCGTCTATTTTGTTTTTTTCGGAGCGGATACCCGTGTTTCTTCTTCGGAAGCGGCAGTGGTATCGGCTCTGAAGGATGCGCAACCCAGGAGGGGAACCTATGGCAAAATACATCGCGAAACGCGTTCTGCGCTCTCTGATCACCATGTTTATTATCATCACCATTCTGTTTGCCCTGCTGCGGCTGATGCCCATTGAGGGATACTTTGAAAACTATGATAAAATGAGCGCCACCCAGATACAGGTCAAGCTGACCTCCCTGGGCCTGACAGATCCGCTGCCCAAGCAGCTTCTGCACTTCTATCAGCAATTGCTGCATGGAGATCTGGGGGAATCCAATGTTTACCGCAAGGGCGTCGCCATCACCACCATCATCGCGGAAAAAATTCCCATCTCGCTGCAGCTGGGGCTGATCTCTCTGGCCATTTCTCTGGCCCTGGGGCTTCCCCTGGGCATTCTTATGGCCCGCAGCACCCGGACAAGGTTCAAAATCGGGGACAAGCTGGGTACGGTGTTCATCGTCCTGATTCAGGCGATGCCCTCCGCCGTGTATCACATTCTGATTCAGTTCCTGGGCTCCCAGACCCACATCGGCAAGGATATTCTGGGGCTGCCCATGCTGTTTGACGCCTCCAATCCCCGCAGCTATATTCTTCCCGTTATCTCCCTGTCCATCGGCAATATCGCCTACTACGCCATGTGGCTGCGGCGGTATATGGTGGACGAGGCCAACAAGGATTACATCCGCCTGGCCCGGGCAAAGGGGGTGCCCAACGGCGCCATCTCCCGCCGCCACGTATTCCGCAACGCCTTTGTTCCCCTGGTGCAGTACATCCCCAATTCCATTCTGTTTACCCTGATGGGTTCGCTGTATGTGGAATCGCTGTACTCTGTTCCCGGTATGGGCGGCCTGCTGGTCACGGCCATCAAGCGCCAGGATAACACCCTGGTTCAGGCGCTGGTGCTGATTTACGCCGTGATTTCCATCCTGGGCCTGCTGTTCGGCGACATTCTCATGGGCATTGTAGACCCCCGAATCAGCTTTACCAAAAAGGAGGGTTCCCGCTGATGAAACGTCTTGGCTTCCGTCCTCTCCGGCACCAGATGGCTGACGATCTGGCTGACAAGCTCAACGATCAGCTCAAGTCCGACCTGGAACCCTCCATGACCGATGAGGAGGCCTTCTCCTTTGCCGGCTTCAACGCGGAAAACGCGGAACGGGGCGGCTATTCCGGCTACTCCTACTGGAGATCTACCATTCGGGCCTTCTGCCAGAACAAAATCGCCGTTTTCTTTCTGTTCGTCATGGTTACCGTATTGGTCTTTACCTTTATTCAGCCCTATCTGCCCAACCAAAAAGATCCGCTCCTCATTCACAATGACCAGTGGGGACTGCCCCTGAACAATGTACCCCCCGGGGAGGAGTTCTGGTTCGGCACCAACTCCATCGGCCAGGATCTTTGGGCCAGAATCTGGGCAGGCACCCGCACATCCCTGTTTATCGGCTTCTCCGTGGCCATGGTGGAAGCAGTGGTGGGCATTCTGGTGGGCGTTCTGTGGGGATATGTCCGCAAGCTGGATTTTTTCTTTACCGAACTGTACAACGTGTTGGACAACATTCCTCAGACTCTGCTGCTGATTCTCATCTCCTATGTGCTGAAGCCCGGTGTGTCCACCATCATTTTCGCCTTGTCCCTGACAGGCTGGCTGGGTATGGCCCGGTTTATCCGCAACCAGATCATCATCATCCGTGACCGGGATTACAACCTGGCTTCCCGGTGCCTGGGAATTCCCACCTGGCGCATCATTGTCAAGAATCTGCTGCCCTATCTGGTTTCCGTCATTACCATGCGCATGGCGCTGGCCATTCCCTCTGCCATCGGCAACGAGGTGTTTGTCACCTATATCGGAATCGGCCTTCCTGTGGACACGCCCTCCTTGGGCAACCTGATCCAGACCGGCCGTTCCCTGATGACCGTACCCTCCCTGCGCTACCAGCTGTACTTCCCGGTGCTGGTGCTGGTGGTGATTACCGTCTCCTTCTACATTATCGGCAATGCCTTTGCCGACGCCGCCGATCCCAAAAACCATGTCAAGTAAGGAGGGGAGCTTATGTACAACACAGATCGAAATGTGATTCTTTCCGTACAGGATCTGAATGTAAAATTCACCCTCCGGGGTCAGGTTCTGCACGCCATCCGAGGCATATCCCTGGACGTCTATGAGGGAGAAAGCCTTGCCATCGTAGGGGAATCCGGATCCGGCAAATCCGTATTCGTTAAGTGTACCATGGGCCTTCTGGATGCCAACGGCTTTATCAGCAGCGGTTCTATTCTTTATAACGGCATGGATCTGACCCGGAACCGCGTGGACAAGGACTGGCTCAGAATCCGGGGCAAGGAGATTGCCATGGTGTTTCAGGACCCCATGACCTCCCTGAACCCCCTGAAGACCATTGGCAAGCAGATTCAGGAGGCTGTGGAGCTTCATCAGGGATTGAAGGGCCGTGCTGCATACCGGGCGGTTCTGGAGGTGCTGGCCGATGTGGGCATCGACAATCCGGAACGCCGCTATAAGCAATATCCCCATGAATTCTCCGGCGGTATGCGCCAGCGAGTAGTCATCGCCATTGCCGTGGCCTGCCGGCCCAAAATCCTGATTTGCGACGAACCCACCACCGCTCTGGATGTGACCATTCAGGCCCAGATTCTGGAACTGATCCGGGCCATGCAGAAGAAATATAATCTGACCACCATCTACATTACCCACGACCTGGGCGTGGTGGCCAAGGTCGCCGACCGCATCGCGGTCATGTATGCGGGGGATATTGTGGAGATTGGCCAATGCGACGAGGTGTTCTACGATCCCAAGCACCCCTACACCTGGGCGCTGCTGTCCTCCCTGCCCCAGCTTGGCGTCAAAAATGAACCGTTGTACTCCATTCAGGGTACGCCGCCTAACCTGTTTTATGAGGTCAGGGGCGACGCCTTTGCTCCCCGGAATCCCCAGGCTTTGAAAATTGATTTTGTTCAGCGGCCCCCCTTCTTTTCGGTCACCCCTACCCACAAGGCCCGTACCTGGCTGCTGGATCCCAGAGCGCCAAAGGTAGAGCCGCCCGAGCATATCCGCACCCTGCGGGAGAAGGGAGTGAACCGCGTTGTCTGAGCAGCGAAGCAAACTGATTGAGGTTCAGGATCTGACTGTGAAATTCGGTTCCAAACGGCATCCCTTTACCGCTGTGGATCAGGTTTCCTTCTGCATTTATAAAGGGGAAACCTTCGGCCTGGTGGGGGAGTCCGGGTCCGGGAAAACCACCATTGGCCGGGCTATTATCCGTATTCATCCCACTTCCGGGGGTCAGATTTTCTTTGATGGCAAGCAGATTAACGGCCGAATCTCCCGGAGTCTGGATCGGGAGGTCACCCGGCGGATTCAGATGATTTTCCAGGACCCCATGTCCTCCCTGAACGAGCGGGCCAAGGTGGACTACATTGTAAGCGAGGGACTTTTTTCCAGCGGACACCATCTGACCGCCGCGCAGCGGCAGGAGAAGGTCGCCAAGGCACTGACAGACGTCGGCCTGCTTCCGGAATTTGCCAGCCGGTTCCCCCATGAATTCTCCGGCGGCCAGCGGCAGCGCATTGGCATTGCCCGGGCTTTGATTATGGATCCGGACTTCATCATTGCGGATGAACCCATTTCCGCTCTGGATGTCTCGATCCGAGCCCAGGTGCTGAATTTGCTGTCCCAGCTTCAGAAGGAGCGCGGCCTGACGTACCTGTTCATTGCCCACGATCTGTCCGTGGTGCGCTTTATCTGCGACCGCATTGCTGTTATTCGCAAGGGCAAAATCGTGGAGCTGGCCCAGAGCGAGGAACTGTTTGCCCATCCGCTCCATCCCTATACCCGTGCCCTGCTGTCCGCAATCCCGCAGCCCGATCCCATCGCAGAACGAAACAAGCGCCTGCTGGTATATGATCCCAGCTGTCACAACTACAGCGCATCCAATCAGCCCAGCTGGCAGGAAATTGTTCCCGGCCATTCTGTCCTGGCCAGTCCGGAGGAACTGGAGGAATACCGGAAACGCTTTTTCCTGGAATAACCAATCCCCCCTTA
>CAZUAN010000048.1:0-12689 GCA_964618385.1 uncultured Oscillospiraceae bacterium
GCTTTTGCGGCGGTTCGCCGCAAAAGGGAAGCGCCATCAGGCGGTTCCTTCTTTACCAAACGGTTTTATAAAGAATCCGTATAAATCCTATTGTATGCGATTTTTCCGTAAAATCAAGTCCATTTTGAAAGAATCCGGGGGTTCGAATAACTGTCCGATTTCCAAGCCCCGGCCGGGAAGTCCCCGCTTCCTCAGAAAAAGCTGACCTGACTGGTATCGGGGAGTGTGCCGAATGCCCCTGCTTCCTTCAGCATCTGAATATGGGTTTTGGAAACCTTGGGGCAGGCAGCGGCCACTTCCTCTACGGACAGAAACGTCTTTCCTTTTCTTCCCTCCATCAGATCCTCAGCCGCGCTTTCGCCCAGCCCAGAGATGGCCACAAAGGGCGGAAGCAGCTTGCCGTCCTTAATCAGGAACCTGGTGGCATCACTCTCGTAGATATCCAGCGGCAAAAAGGAAAAGCCCCGCAGATAATATTCGTAGGCTGCCTCCAACGTAGTCAGCAGATCCTCGTCCTTCGCAGTCGCATCCTCGTTTTTTTCGATGGCATGGATGTTTGTCAGGACGGTTTCGATGCCATGGGTCATCATGACCGCGTCAAATCCGCCCTTTTGACTGCGGCGGTAAAAATAAGCCGAATAAAAGGCCAGCGGGTAATTCACCTTGAACCAGGCGATGCGGAAGGCCATCATAACATAGGCCACAGCATGGGCTTTCGGGAACAGATACTTGATCTTCTTGCAGGAGCCGATGTACCAGTCCGGAACGCCTGCCGCCTTCATCTCCTCCTCCGCGCCTTCGGGAAGCCCCCTTCCCTTTCGGACAGATTCCATGATCTTAAACGCGCGCTTTTCCGGCATGCCCCGGGAAATCAGATAAATCATGATGTCGTCCCGACAGCCGATTGCCTGGTCAACGGTTGCGGTCTTGGAGGTGATCAGGTCCTTGGCGTTTCCCAGCCACACATCGGTGCCATGGGAGAAGCCGGAAAGCCGCAGGAGGGTATCAAACCGGGTGGGCATGGTGTCCATCAGCATGCCACGGGTGAACCGGGTGTTGAACTCCGGAATGGCAACGGCGCCGGTGGGTCCGAGAATTGGATCGTTTTCGTAACCCAGCACCTTGGACGAGGTGAAAATGGACATGGTATCCTTGTCGTCCAAGGGGATGGTCCTGGCATCGATGCCGGTCATATCCTCCATCATGCGGATCATGGTGGGGTCATCGTGACCCAGCATATCCAGCTTCAGCAGGTTTTCCTCCATGGAGTGATACTCAAAATGGGTCGTGATCTGGTCGGCGTTCGGGTCGTCGGCAGGGTGCTGCACCGGGCAGAAATCCCAGATTTCATTCTCCTGGGGGATAACCACCAGACCGCCGGGGTGCTGGCCCGTGGTACGGCGAACACCCACACAGCCGGAGGCCAACCGGGCCTCCTCCGCCTTGCTGGCGGTTATGCCCCGCTCGGACAGGTACTTTTTCACATAGCCGAAGGCCGTCTTTTCCGCAACGGTGCCAATGGTTCCCGCCCGGAAAACGTGGGATTTTCCAAACAACTCAATGCAGTAGGCATGGGCTTTGGCCTGATATTCGCCCGAAAAATTCAGGTCGATGTCCGGAACCTTGTCGCCGCCGAAGCCCAAAAAGGTTTCAAATGGGATATTGAAGCCGTCCTTTTCAAATTTCGTGCCGCATTTTGGGCAGACCGCGTCGGGCAGATCAGCGCCGCAGCCGTAGCCCTTTGGCACGTCAAAAGTGGTATACTTGCACGCAGGGTTGGGGCAGCGGTAATGGGGCGGGAAGGAATTAACCTCCGTAATCCCGGACAGATACGCCACGATAGAGGAGCCGACGGAACCACGGGAGCCAACCAGATAGCCGTGTTCCAGGGAGTTCTGCACCAGCTTCTGGGCAGACATGTAGATCACGTCGTAGTGGCAGCTGATGATGTCGTGCAGCTCCGTTTCCACGCGCTTTACCATCAGCTCCGGGGGATTGTCTCCATAAAGGCGGTGGAACTTGGTGTAAACCAGGTCTTTCAGATCCTCTACGGAGTTTTCGATCTTGGGAGCGAACAGGTTATGGGGTACCGGGCGCAGAGTTTCGCACATATCCGCGATCCGGTTGGGATTGGTCACTACGATTTCATAGGCTTTCCGCTCCCCCAGATAGGCAAACTCCCGCAGCATATCGTCCGTAGTGCGGAAATACAGGGGGTTGTCCCTGTCCGCGTCATCAAAGCCCTTGGAGGCCAGAAGAATATGCCGGAAGATTTCGTCCTCGGGATTCAGAAAATGCACGTCTCCCGTGGCCACCACCGGCTTGCCCAGCTCCTCGCCCAATCGTACCACCCTGCGGTTGAACTCCCGCAGTTCCTCTTCGTCCTTCGCAATTGGCGCTTCCCCATGCTTGCCCTGCTGAAGCATAAACCGGTTATTCGCCAGAGGCTGTATTTCCAGATAATCGTAAAAAGAAGCAAGCCGTTTGAGCTCTTCCTCACTTTTATGCCCGATAATCGCCTGGAACAGTTCCCCCGCTTCACAGGCAGAACCAATAATCAGACCCTCCCGCAGCTTCAGCAGCTCGGACTTGGGAATTCTGGGGACCCGCTTAAAGTACTTCAGGTTGGAGTCGGAAATCAGATGGTACAGGTTGCGCAGTCCAACCTGATTTTTGGCGAAAAGAATGATATGGCGGGCCTGCCGGTCGGTGACACGGCCCTTGGAGCGAAGCTGTTCCATGGCAGGGTTGATGGTTTGGATGGTGTGGATGTCATGCTCCTGCTCCAGCTTCTGCATCAATTTGACCAGAATCAGGCCGCAGGTCATGGCGTCATCTCCTGCCCGGTGGTGGTTAAAGTCCGGCAAACTCAGGGCATTGGAGACAATGTTCAGCTTAAACCGGTTCAGATGGGGCAGCAGATTCTGAGACAGGATCAAGGTATCCACCGCTGTATAATGGTATTCATAGCCCAGGCGGTCGCATTCGGCCCGGATGAAGCCCGTATCAAAGTCAGCGTTGTGAGCCGCCAGCACCCGTCCGCCGATAAAATTCAGAAATTCGGGCAGAACCTCCTCAATCTTGGGCGCACCGCGCAGCATCTCGTCGGTGATGCCGGTCAGTTCCACAATTTTTCGCTCCAGAGGCCGCTCCGGATCCACAAAGGTCTGGAAGCGGTCTGTTTCCTGGCCATCCTTCAGGATCACCGCGCCGATTTCAATGATACGGTCCGTGCGGGAGCTGAGGCCGGTGGTTTCCAGGTCAAAGGCCACGAATTCCTGATCGAACGTCATGTCCTGTTCGCCGTGAACCACAATACGGTCATCCACATCGTTGACATAGTAGCCTTCACAGCCGTATAGAATTTTGATATTCTGATCCGTACCCGCCACTTTCGTCTTGGCCGCCGCTTTCATGGCATCCGGGAAGGACTGCGCTACGCCGTGATCCGTAATGGCAATGGCCTTATGCCCCCATTCCGCCGCCTGCTTCACCGCATCGGCCGTCACCGTCAGGGCATCCATATTGGACATGGTGGTATGCAAATGCAGTTCCACCCGCTTTTCTCCCGGGGCAGTATCCTGACGTCTGGGCATAGAGCCGGGCATCATGGCATAGGGCTTCAGTTCCATTTCGTTGTCAAAGCGATCCTCGATCAGCTTGCCCTGAACCCGCAGAACGGCGCCGGGCTTTCCATTTTCCAGAATCAATTTGGCCTCCCCCGCTTCCAGAAACCGGCTGACCCGAATGGAACCGGTATTGTCGGTCATATCGAAACGGATCACCCAGGCATTCCGTTTTTTCAGTTCTCTGTGATCCACGGCAAAGACCCGGCCCTCCACAATAACGGTTCCCATATCCAGGCTCAGGTTCTTCATAGGCACCGCATTTCCCTTAAAGGGCCTGCCAAAGAAGGCCGAACCGGGAGCAGCGTCCTTTTCCGCGCGCCGTTCCGGGCGGCTGCCCGATGTCGGCAGCGTTTCCATCACCGAATCGCGCATGGATTCCATGGCCGCAAAAAGCGCCTGCCCTTCCAGCGTTTTCCCCGCCTCCACAGAAATCGTCACGGGCGCGGCAAACCGTTCCCGCAGGGCATCCCGCACTGTGGGAATATTCTTCAAAAGGATGTCTTTTCCGTTGGCTGCCAACCGGATCGTCAGCTCTGTCCCCTTCCAGCTAAAGCCGGCCCCGGCCAGAACGCCCCGCGTCCTGGAATCGCAGCTGACAAACATCTGTGTCAATTCTTCCGCTTCTATCTTAGAAAGCTCAGAAGACGGATGAGAAGCGGTCAATTCCAGCCGTCGCAGCCCATACAGGGCGGCAATGTCTTTTGCTGCCCTATCCAGCAGACGCTGGGGAATATAGTCCGCGGAACGGATGGCAACATGAACGGACCTCTGCTGGGGATCAATATCCGCAGCGGTGATAACCGCCTGAGAAAGGGCTGCTTTCAGCTCCTCAGGCGGCGCATAGTCCGAAAACATATTCCATAAAGAAACAGGTTCCATCATAGGCAGTTATCTCAAAGCTTCTCGATTCTATCCAGCAGGGCGGGGAGCAGCTGGCAATAGGGCAGCTTTTCCGCCGGCTTCCCTTTTTCAAACAAGACACCCCAGCCGTCGCCGCCGGCTATGCCGATGTCGGCCTCCCGGGCCTCTCCGGGGCCGTTAACCACGCATCCCATGACCGCTACGGTGATGGGCTTTTGGCAATCCTTCAGCGCCTTGTCCACCTGGTTCACAAGCCCGATCAGATCGATGCGGGTTCGGCCGCAGGTAGGACAGGAAACAATATTCACACCCTCCCGGCGCAGTCCCGCCGCCTTCAGGATGTCCCTGGCGGCGCGAACCTCCTCCACCGGATCATCTGTCAAGCTGACGCGGATGGTATCGCCGATTCCGTCCAGAAGCAGCGCACCAATGCCCATGGCAGACTTAATCAGGCCCTGCTTCACCGGCCCGGTTTCGGTAACGCCGATGTGGAGCGGATAATCGCACCGCGCCCGGAAAAGCCTGGCAGCCGCAACCATGGTTGGGACACGGGAGGATTTCATGGATACGCAGGTATCGTAGAACCCCTGCTTTTCCAGCAGCTCCAGATGGGAAAAGGCGCTTTCCACCAGCGCTTCGGCGGTAGGGTGGCCGTATTTCTCCAGCAGGCTCTTCTCCAGGCTGCCGCCGTTGACGCCAATGCGGATGGGGATGCGCTTTTCCCTGCATACATCCGCCACCGCTTTGACCCGTTCCTCGCCGCCGATATTGCCGGGATTGATCCGAATCTTGGACGCGCCGCCCTCCGCCGCAGCGATGGCCAGCTTATAGTCGAAATGAATGTCCGCAACCAGCGGCAGGGGACTCTCCTTACAGATATCCGCAAACGCGCGGGCAGCCTCCATATTGGGAACTGCTAACCGGGCGATCTGGCAGCCGGCGGCAGCCAGTTGGCCGATCTGGTTCAGGCATCCCTGTACATCCGTAGTCCTGGTATTCAGCATGGACTGGATCACCACCGGGACCCCGCCGCCGATGGGAACGCCGCCCACCAAAATCTGTCTGGTCATTTGCCTCACCCCTTGAACAGGAAAAAGATATCCTTGAACATAACGATTGCCATCAGTCCCAGCAGCAGGATCATCCCCGCGCCATGAAGATATCCCTCATACACAGGGTTAATCTTTTTCTTTGTGACAGCTTCCACTGCGGTGGTAATCAGCAGACAAACCACACGCCCTCCGTCCAGTGCGGGGATTGGCAGCAGATTCATCACAGCCAGGTTAATGGCGATAAACGCGCCGAAATAGGTCATATTCAGCAGAGCATCCCTCCAGGTGGCGGACTCGTCGGCTACAACAGCCATCTGCTGCACAATTCCCACCGGCCCGGACACGTCGGACAGGCTGGCCTTTCCCTTCAGCAGCATGACCAGGCTCAGGCGCACAAGCCGAACCGCATCTATGGACTGCTTCCATACATAGTCCAGCTTGCCCAGGAAGCTCAATTTCTCAACGGAGAAATTCATACCATAAAGAAAGCGGGTTGTGCCATCCTCCTGCTGAACCGCCTGCTTTTCCATGAGGAAATCCTCCAGGACGATCTTGTCTCCGCTGCGCTCCACAACCAGGTCGTGGACATCCCCCTCATTCAGGGACAGGATCAGGGAAAAATCCGCGTAGACATAAATCTTTTCGCCATCCAGTTCCAGAATGCGGTCACCCACCTGCAGGCCGTTCTCTCCGTTTAAGGTGCTGAAGGACTCGAAGCTGTGAATAACCGGGACCCCTACCTGTTTGACCGGCAAATAGACGATCAGCATCAGCAGCACGCCGATCAGGAAATTCATGCCCGCTCCCGCCACCAGAATGATAAATCGCTTCCACCAGGCGGCCTTGTTAAACGACCGGGGACTGTCGCTGTCGCCGTCCTCGCCCTCCATGGCGCAATAGCCGCCAATGGGAATCAGGCGCACTGCGTACAGCGTTTCCCCAATCTGCTTTTTCCACAGGGCCGGCCCCATAAACATAGAGAATTCATTAACCTGAACGCCGGAGAGCTTGGCGGCCACAAAATGCCCCAGCTCATGCACCAGAATCAGAACACTGAACAACAGAATCGCAAACACAACACTCATAGCATTCCTCACCTTATAAATGGGATAGCTGCCTTACCGCTTTCCGGGCAAGGCGATCCGCCTCCAGGATTTCTTCCAGAGCCGGAGCCTGACGGAATGGAACCATATCCACAGCTGCGGAAACCAGACGGTAGATATCATAAAATCCGATTTCATCCCGCAAATACATAGAAACCGCTTCCTCATTGGCCCCGTTCATAGCGGGGCAGGCGGTACCGCCCTGCCGGGCACAGCGGTATGCCAGCGCAAGGCAGGGGAAATTATCCGAATCGGGCCTGCTGAAGGTCAGCGGCCCGCAGCGGAGCAAATCCAACCCCTCCACAGGGCAGGGGGTCCGTTCCGGATAGGTCAGCGCCAGCTGAATGGGCAGCCGCATATCCGGGGTTCCCAGCTGAGCCATAACTGCGCCGTCCACAAATTCCACCATGCTGTGGACAATGCTCTGCCGGTGAATAACCACATCCACCTTTTCCAGAGGCATCCGGTACAGGCGCATGGCCTCGATAACCTCCAGGCCCTTGTTCATCAGGGTAGCGCAGTCAATGGTGATCTTGGCCCCCATTTTCCAGTTGGGATGCTGCAAGGCGTCCGCCTTGGTCACGGAGCGCAGCTGCTCTCCGGTCATTCCGAAGAAAGGGCCGCCGGAACAGGTCAGAATCAGGCGTTTAACATCCTTCCTGCTGCCGCTTCCCATCAGGCATTGGAAAATCGCGGAATGCTCGGAATCCACAGGGATGATCTCCGCGCCATATTTTTCCGCCTGCGCCATCACCAGTTCCCCGGCGCAGACAAGCGTTTCCTTGTTGGCCAGGCCGATGCGCTTGCCTGCCCGGATTGCGGCAAGGGTGGGCTTCAGCCCCACCATGCCCACCACTGCAGTGATAACGCAGTCGGCGCTATCCATCGTCGCGGCCTCCATCAGGCCCTTTTCCCCCCAGCTTATCCGAACAGGAAGTCCGGCGATCTCCGCAGACAGCCTTTCTGCCGCTTCCCGCGTCGCCATAACTGCCAGTTCCGGCTGAAAAGCTCGGCACTGCCGCGCCATGCGTTCCACGTTTCCTCCGGCCGTCAGCGCCGCCACTTTGATGCCGGAAAGCCGGCTGATAACATCCAGACTTTGCCTGCCAATGGAGCCGGTAGAGCCAAGGATACTGACACAATGCACCATATTTCTCCGCCTTTACACAATCACGACGGGCAGCAGAAGCAGCAGTGCTTCCATCAGAGGGGCCACCATCATCAGCGAATCGAGCCGATCCAGCGCCCCTCCATGTCCGGGGATTAGATTTCCGTAGTCCTTGATGCCGGTCTGCCGTTTGATAACAGAGAAGCACAGATCCCCAAACGTACCGGCAAGGGAACCAATCAGGCCGTACAGCAGGGCAATGCCGTAATTCACATCAAATTTCAGGGGCAGATCGAGAAATACGGTATAGATCAGCATACATACTACCGCCGAAGCCACGCCGCCAGCAACCCCCTCGATGGTCTTGTTGGGGCTGATTACCGGCGCCAGCTTATGCCTGCCAAACTTCATGCCCACAAAGTAGGCCCCCGCATCGGAGGTGAATGCCACAATAAAGGGGATCAGAATCACATATCGTCCCACACTCATTGTCAGAATGCGAATCAGAGAACTGAGCATATAGGGCATGATCACGCCGGCGGCAAAGCACATCCCCAGCATTTCAAAATGCACCTTGATATGGTCCATCATCATTTCCGCGAACAGCAGCACGAAGAAAACCAGCAGCATCAGCAGGAAATACGCTCGAACCGCGCCCATATAGCTCCATATAGAGATGGAAAACGCCATCACCACGGAATAGATCACCAGCCGCGGACGGCGCACCAACTGGGTTCTGTACAAAAGCTCATAGGCAGCAATTGCCAGCAGGACTCCCAGCACCACAGCCGCCACAGCAATCGGCGCTACCAGCACTACCAGGAATAAGATCGGCACCAAAACTGCTGCCGAGAGAATACGGGTTTTCATCTTTCTCTATGTCCCTCCAAAGCGGCGATTCCGCCGGTGATATTCTGCAATGGCCTCGTCCAGATGCTCCGGGGAAAAATCAGGCCACAGCACATCCATAAATACATATTCCGAATAAGCGGACTGCCACAGCAGAAAATTACTGGTACGCCGCTCACCGGAGGGACGGATGATAAGCTCCGGGTCCGGAACGCCCCTGGAATACAGGTAGGAAGCCAGCAGCGCCTCCGTCAGTTCCTCAGGGCGGTGCTTTCCGGCGGCCACATCCCCGGCAAAGGAACGGGCGGCATGGACGATTTCGTCCCGCCCGCCATAGTTCAGGCAGAAATTCACCTGCACGTCATATTCCTCGGAACGCTGTTGCGCATCCTGGCACAGCTTTTGCAGATCCGGACTCAGCCGGGTCAAATCACCGAAAAACCGGAATCGGACACGGTTTTTCTCCATATCCGCCAGCGCCTCCTCCAGATAGCGGCGGAGCAGCTTCATGATGCCCGCCACCTCCTCCTGAGAACGCTTCCAGTTTTCCGTGGAGAACGCGTATACAGTCAGATATTCTACACCCAATGTGCGGCAATAATTCGCAATCCGCCGGAATGCCTCCGCACCGGCGGCATGTCCTGCGGTACGGGGCAGGCCCCGCTGCTTTGCCCAGCGCCCGTTGCCATCCATAATGATGGCAATATGCCGGGGCGGGGCAGGTTTTTCTGTTTCAGAAAGTGCCATTGGAGCGCCTCTTTCTATGAAGGATTCATGGGAACGGAATGATCCCCCGCTTCCCCATGAATCAAATGCTCATCAGTTCCTTTTCCTTGGCAGCCAGGGCAGCGTCCACCCGCTTGATATTCTTATCCAGCAGATCCTGCAGTTCCTTTTCGGCCTTCTTCTGCTCATCCTCCGTGATTTCGGAGTTCTTTTTCAGCTTCTTCAGGTAGTCCATGCCATCCCGGCGGATATTGCGCATGGCAACCTTGGCTTCCTCGGAATACTTTCTGACCTGCTTGGCCAGATCCCTGCGGCGTTCCTCTGTCAGCTGGGGGAAAACCAGCCGAATTACCCGGCCGTCGTTCTGGGGATTGATGCCCAGATCGGATACCTGAATGGCCTTCTGGATGTCCTTCAGCAGCTTGGCATCCCAAGGCTGGATCACCAGAGTTCTGGCATCCGGAGCGGAAATGGTGGCAACGCCGTTGAGCGGCGTCTCACTTCCATAGTATTGCACGGTAATGCGATCCAGAACCTTCGCGTTAGCACGCCCGGCACGGACGGCACCAAATTCCTCGTCCAGGTGATCCAGGCTCCTGTCCATTCTTCTCGCGTACTCCTTAAAATCCACGCTCATTTTTGTTAATCCTCCTCAGAAGTTATTTTTTACGGTTGTACCGATCTCTTCGCCGCAAACCACGCGGACAATGCTGTCTTCCTCCTCCAGACCGAAGCAGACCATCGTCATGTCGTTGTCCATAGCCAGTGCCATGGCCGTAATGTCCGTAGCCTTCAGGTTTTTCGCCAGGGCTTCGCTGTAGGTCAGCCGGGTGTAGCGGACGGCATTGGGATCCTTGGCGGGGTCCGCAGAGTAAATGGCGTCCACATTTTTCGCCATCAGAATGGCGTCTGCGCCGATTTCCACACCCCGCAGCACGGCGCCGGTGTCGGTGGAAAAATAGGGATTGCCCGTACCGGCGGCAAAGACAACAATCTTACCCTCGTTTAAGTACCGCTCGGCGGCATCCCGGGTAAAATACTCGGCAAACTTGTTCATCTCCACGGCGCTGAGCACCCGGGCGTCCAGGCCGTGCTGCTCCAGCGCGTCTGCCACGGCAATGGCATTCATTACCGTTCCCAGCATCCCCATGGCGTCGGCGTGGGAACGCTGCATCTTATCCGCGCCGTCCTTGACACCCCGCCAGAAATTCCCCGCGCCAATGACCAGTCCGATCTGAACTCCCATGCTCGCGCAGACGGTGATGGACGCGCAAAGCCGATCCACAACGGTAAAATCCAGCCCTCTGTGCTGCCTGCCGGCAAGGGCTTCGCCGCTGACCTTCAAAAGGATACGCTGATATTTCAATTCGGGCAAATCCGTTCACTCCTTATCCGCTTCTTTTCATATACTCCCCTATTTTAATATAAGATGGTCAAATTGACAACCACAAAATTTAAGATTTCTTAAAATGTTTTTTGTTTTTTCACAATCAGCGCCTGTCTGTACATTTTTCACACATGCAGCCGCTTCCCGGCAAAAGAATCTGGCTGGATTTTTGATTGAAAAACGGATGGAAATGGTTTATAATTGCATAATATTGGAAAATGTAACAGGAAGAAAGGATGTATGGATATGGCACAGATCACCGAAAGCAAAAATTTCATCCACGCTTTTATCGATGAGGACATTGCCGAAGGCGGCCGGTACGCAGGCATGACCGTACACACCCGTTTCCCGCCGGAACCCAACGGCTACCTGCACATCGGCCACTGCAAGGCGTTGATTATTGACTTCGGCACCGCCGAAAAGTACGGCGGTCTCTGCAACCTCCGCATGGACGACACCAATCCCACCAAAGAGGACGTGGAATTTGTGGAAGCCATTCAGGAGGATATCCACTGGCTTGGCTTCGACTGGGGTGACCGGTTCTTTTATGGTTCGGACTATTTTGAAAAGGATTACGAATACGCGGTGGAGCTGATTCAGAAGGGGCTGGCCTATGTCTGCGAGCTGACCCCGGAGCAGTTCAAGGAATACCGGGGTGACCTGAACACCCCCGCCGTCTCCCCCTACCGGGACCGGCCCATTGAGGAAAGCCTGGACCTGTTCGCCCGGATGCGGGCCGGGGAATTTGAGGACAACAAATATACCCTCCGGGCCAAAATCGACCTGGCCTCCGGCAATTTCAATATGCGCGACCCGGTCATCTATCGTATCCGCCACATGCACCACCACCGTCAGGGAGACAAGTGGTGCATCTATCCCATGTACGACTTCGCCCATCCCATTCAGGACGCTCTGGAGGGCATCACCCATTCCCTGTGCTCTTTGGAATTTGAGAATCACCGGCCCCTCTATAACTGGGTGGTGGATAACGTGTCCGTCCCCCATCATCCCCGCCAGATCGAGTTCGCCCGGCTGGGCATCGACCACACCGTTCTGTCCAAGCGCAAGCTCCGGGCGCTGGTGGAAAACGGCTATGTTTCCGGCTGGGACGATCCCCGGATGCCGACTCTCTGCGGCCTGCGCCGCCGGGGTTACACTCCCGCCTCCATCCGCAATTTCTGTGACCGGGTGGGCGTGGCCAAGTCTCCCAACACCATCGAGTACGGTTTTCTGGAACACTGTCTGCGGGAGGATCTGAACGAGACCGCCCAGCGGGTCATGGCGGTGCTGAAGCCCATCAAGCTGACCATCACCAACTATCCCGAGGGCCGGTCCGAAGCCTTCGAAGTGGAGAACAACCCCAATGATCCCGAAGCAGGCACCCGGACGGTCACCTTTTCCCGAAATCTGTGGATCGAAGCCGATGACTTTCTTCCCCGGCCCATCCCCAAATACAAGCGTCTGTACCCCGACGGGCCGGAGTGCCGCCTGAAGGGGGCCTACCTGATTACCTGCACCGGCTGTGTCCGGGACGAAAACGGCAATGTAGCGGAGGTTCTGGCCGTCTACGATCCGGAATCCAGAGGCGGCAATCCCGCAGACGGTCGGAAGGTCAAGGGTGCTACCATCCACTGGGTGGACGCGAACAACTGCTGTGAAGCGGAGGTCCGCCAGTATGACAACCTCTTTGACGATCCCGAGCCGGACGCCGCCGGGAAGGATTTTCTTGCCTGTCTGAATCCCCACTCCCTGGAGGTTCTCACCGGCTGCAAGGTGGAGGCCTCCCTGCGCAGTGCCAAGGCCCCCGCTTCCTATCAGTTCATGCGCCTGGGCTATTTCTGTCCCGACAGCAAGGATTGCGCCCCGGAGCACCTGGTTTTCAACCGCTCCGTCAGCCTGAAGGACAGCTTCAAGCCCGGCAAATAACGGTTTTCCCCGCCGCAAAAATCTGCGGCGGGGTATATTCCTTCTTGT
>CAZUAN010000049.1:0-12541 GCA_964618385.1 uncultured Oscillospiraceae bacterium
GCGGAAAGCAGGGGGCGGTTCGTGGAAAAACTTTTTTGCGGTTTTTCTTTGTTTTTTCCGTTTTTTTGTTGACAGATGTTGCCGGGAAGTGGTATAGTATAAACCAGTATTCCACATGCGCACAAATGTGCGCGGAATAAAAAATGAAGGAGAGAAAATTATGAAAAAGATTCTTGCTGTTGTGCTTACGGCGCTGATGCTGGTAATGCTGCTTTCCATGGCTGCCTGCAGCAGTTCCGGCACCTCCGATGAGACGTACACCGTCGGCATCTGCCAGTCAGTTCAGCACAATGCTCTGGACTTGGCAACCCAAGGCTTTAAGGATGCTCTGACTGAGGAACTGGGCGACAAGGTTACCTTTGAAGAGCAGAACGCTTCCGGTGAGTCCTCCAACTGCACCACAATCGTCAACGGCTTTGTGTCCAGCAATGTTGACCTGATTCTGGCCAATGCCACCGCGCCTCTGCAGGCTGCGGCTGCTGCTACCAGCGAAATTCCCATTCTGGGTACCTCTGTAACGGATTATGCTTCCGCGCTGGAAATTGATGATTGGACCGGCACCGTCGGCGGCAATATCTCCGGCACCTCTGATCTGGCGCCTCTGGATCAGCAGGCGGCTATGATTCAGGAGCTGTTCCCCGACGCCAAGACTGTGGGACTGCTGTACTGTTCCGCTGAGGCCAACTCCCAGTACCAGGTAGACGTGATCAGCGGGTATTTGACGGAGCTTGGCATGACGGCTGTCCCCTTTGCATTCACTGATACAAACGATATTGCCTCCGTAGCGCAGGCTGCCTGCCAGGACAGTGATGTGATCTATATCCCCACCGACAATA
This sequence comes from uncultured Oscillospiraceae bacterium, assembly GCA_964618385.1. Classification (GTDB taxonomy): domain Bacteria; phylum Bacillota; class Clostridia; order Oscillospirales; family Oscillospiraceae; genus Faecousia. Next base: position 837 of record CAZUAN010000049.1, read on the forward strand.
CCGCCGCTTCCAACACGGAGGCCATTGCCAACGTGGTTCTGCCTGCGGGCGTTCCGGTTGTGGCCGGTGAAAGCGGAATCTGCTCCGGCTGCGGGGTCGCGACTCTGTCTATCAGCTATTATGACCTGGGCTACACCACGGGCAAGATGGCCGCAAAGATTCTGACCGGCGAGGCGGATATTTCGGAGATGGCGGTGGAGTACGCTCCCGAAGTAACCAAGATGTACAACGCCGCAAATTGTGAAGCTCTGGGCGTTACAATCCCTGACGGTTACGAGGCTCTGAGCTGATTTTCCCAAAAACCACGGGCAGGGCAGGGCGTATGCCCTGCCCTGCGTTTGGCAGTATCCTGACGTGGAAGTAGAGGTATCAAGACATGAATTTCTTCCTATCCCTTTCGAATGCCTTACCCGGCGCCATAACGCAGGGCGTGCTGTGGGGCATTATGGCGATCGGCGTTTATATCACATACCGCGTTTTGGAGGTATCTGACCTGACGGTGGATGGCACGGTGGCTACCGGCGGCGCGGTCTGCGTCATGCTGATGCGTGCCGGCTGGAATCCCTGGCTGGCGCTGCTGTGCGCGTTCCTGGCGGGCCTGCTGGCGGGCCTGTGTACCGGCCTGCTTCATACCCGCTGCGGAATCCCCGCTATATTGGCGGGCATTTTGACGCAGCTGGCGCTGTATTCCGTAAATCTGCGGATTCTGGGCGGCAAGGCCAATGTCCCCATCGGGGTGGATAAGTATGATCTGCTGGTTTCCCAGCGCTATGTCCGTTCCCTGACGCTGGACAACCCCATCCCGCTTGTGTGTGTCATTGTGGCGGCGCTGATTGGAATCTTGTACTGGTTTTTCGGCACGGAATACGGCAGCGCTCTGCGGGCCACCGGCGCCAATCAGCATATGGCCCGTGCCCAGGGCATCAATACCAAGTCAACCGTCACCTTGGGGCTGATGGTTTCCAACGGCCTAGTGGCTCTGTCCGGTGCCCTGCTTGCCCAGTATCAGGGGGCTGTGGACGTGAACATGGGACGCGGTGCCATTGTCATCGGCCTGGCAGCTGTAATCATTGGGGAAGTCCTGCTGAGCAAGGTGTTCCGCAACTTTGCCCTGAAACTGGTGGCCGTAATCATTGGCGCGGTTATCTACTATGTGGTGATCCAGATTGTCCTGCAGCTTGGATTGAACACCAATGACCTGAAGCTGCTTACGGCTCTGGTGGTGGCGCTGTTCCTGGCAATCCCCTACTGGAAGGAACAGGTGTTCCACAGGAAGCAGGGAAGGGAGAATCAGCATGCTTAAACTGGAAAATGTATGGAAAACCTTCAATCGGGGAACCGTCAATGAAAAGGTGGCGCTGGCATGCCTGAACCTGGAAATGCGGGAGGGTGACTTTGTTACCGTCATCGGCGGCAATGGCGCGGGCAAATCCACTATGCTCAATGCCGTTGCGGGTGTTTTTGGGGTGGACTCCGGCTCGATCTGCATCGACGGCGTGGACGTGACAAACCTTCCCGAGTATAAGCGCGCCCAATACATTGGCCGGGTCTTTCAGGACCCCATGATGGGTACTGCCGCTACTATGCAGATTGATGAAAATCTGGCGCTGGCCGCCCGGCGGGGCAAGCCCCGGACCCTGCGCTCCGGCATTACCAGAGCGGAGCGGGACTTCTACCGGGAGGAGCTGAAGATCCTCGACCTGGGCCTGGAGCACCGCCTGACGGCCAAGGTCGGGCTGCTTTCCGGCGGCCAGCGTCAGGCGCTGACGCTGCTGATGGCTACGCTGGAGCGCCCCAAACTGCTGCTGCTGGATGAGCATACCGCCGCGCTTGACCCGAAAACCGCCGCGAAGGTACTGGATGCGACGCAGCGTATTGTGCAGAAGAATAACCTGACCACCCTGATGATTACCCATAATATGCGCGACGCCATCGCTTACGGCAACCGGCTGATTATGATGTACGAGGGGCGCATTATTGTGGATGTCAGCGGGGAAGAAAAAAAGAACCTGACCGTAGAACACCTGCTGAACCTGTTCAGTCAGGCATCCGGCTCCGACGAGGTCAGCGATAAAATGATCCTTTCCTGAGCCGCGCCAAACCCATGGAAAACGGACTGGAAAGCAACCCCGGCGCGCTGCACGCCGGGGGAACTGTCTCCTTGCCGGGTTCCAACCGGGCCGGCACCCAGATATTCCTCCAGGCAAAGCCCGGAATCCTTCATATCCAGCGAAACCTCCGTTCCCACATACCGGTAGTGCCATGGCTCGTTGGTGATGCCGGTGATGGATTCCTTGTCCGGGGGATAGCGGAGGATAAAGCCATACTCCCAGCAGTGTTCCTGAAGCCATACATTGGCTTCAGTACCCACCAGATCCACGGCCAGTCCAAGCTGATGCTCGCTGGTGCCGGGAATGGCGACGGTTTCCAGCGCTTTTTCCCGGGCCTCGTCATAATCCAGATTATAGGTTTTCATGTGTTCCAGGGTGCGCTGCTCCAGAATGGCGGTCTGTTCCTCCAGCGTGCGGTAGGCGGAGTTAAAGATACATTCGATGCCCGCGGCGTCGCAGTCGGCCAGCATCCGCACCAGCGCGTCGTAGCACTGCTCGGCTACATCGTGGTAGTCCACCACGTTGACCAGGCTGACCTGGTAATCCTCCGGGATGGGGTTCAGCGCGTTGACCAGAAGCACTTCAATCCCCTTTGGCGTGAAATAGTAGGTTTTTCCGTCGATCACGGCGGGGCCGATGGCTGCGGTTCCATCCTCCTGCAGATAGTAGCGGTATTCCCCTGCCTGCAGCCAGCCAATGTACATCCGGCCGTCCTCGTCAAAGTAGTAGAGGCTTCCGTCGATTTCCGTCCAGCCCACAGCCATGGGTCCGTCGGGCAGATAGTAGAGGCGGTCTTCGCCGCTGTCTGCCCAGCCGGTGACCATGACGCCGTCATCCCGGAACAGGTATAGCTGCCCGTCAATGGCGGCGGGGCCGGTAACGAGTACACCGTCGTCGCCAAAGTAATAGCGGCCATTCTCCAGGTCGGCAAAGCCGCGGGCCATGAGGCCGTCTTCCCCAAAGTAATAACACTGGCCGCCGATTTCCTGCCAGCCTGTGACCAGAACGCCCTCATCCAGATAGAAGATGTCATTGCCCAGCCACAGCCAACCCGCTACCATGGTGCCGTTGCTGCCAAAATAATAGACTTCGCCGTCCAGCTCCTGCCATCCGGTTACCATAACACCGTCTTCGTCGAAATAATAGGTGATGCCGTCGATTACCTGCCAGTTCAGACGGGGGGAACCGTCCTCATTTAAGTAATAGCGTCCGCTGTCCAAATCCAGCCAGCCGCTGACCGGATCCGCATGAAAGTCCTGATAAATGAGAACGCCATCCTTTTCCACCCAACCGCTGCGATCCACGTTGTGATCGTACCACAGCCAGCCGCCCAGAGAAAGGGCCGCTATGAGAATCAGAATCAGAATCAGCGGCCAAGCAGACCGTCTTTTGGGTTTCATACGATGCCTCCCGGAGCCTTTTGTCATTACTATACCACAGACACGGAACAAATGCAAGCAACCGATCTGCAATCCCGCTGGCGGAGCGGCTTATGGCAGGAACCGCGATATACAAGTAAAATGAATAATATTCACCTGATGCTTTTGAATATATTTCTTGAATAATTGTATAAATTGTGCTTTTCCCATGAGAGATAAGGCAAAATTCTGCCTATTATTGTATAAATAAGCAATTGACATTGGAATATTATTCATTGTATAATTCCCTTATTCCAATTCCTTTCCTCCCCGCCGGAGGGAAGGCTTTCAAAAAAGGAGAGTAAGAACAATGAAAAAGCTTTTTGCATTTGCGCTGGCGGCCCTGATGATTATGGGCCTGTTTGCCGGCTGCTCCAGCAGCACAACATCCGAAGCCACCACCGCTGCTGCCGAGGAAACCGCAGCCCCCGCTGCCGAAACCGCCGCGCCAGCTGCCGAAACCGCCGCGCCGGCTGCTGCCGCCTCCCTGACCATTGAGGAAGGCAAGCTGATCATGTCCACCAACGCCGCCTTTCCTCCCTATGAAATGACCACCGATGACGGCGGCTTCGAGGGCATCGATGTGGAAATCGCCGGGGCCATTGCCGGGAAACTGGGTCTGGAGCTGGTGGTGGATGATATGGACTTTGACGCGGCGCTGCTGGCTGTCCAGCAGGGCAAGTCTGACATTGTCATGGCCGGCGTTACCGTCACCGATGCCCGTCTGCTGGTTATGAATTTCTCTGACAGCTACGCCACCGGTGTCCAGGCTGTCATCGTCAAGGAAGGCTCTGACGTGACCATGGACAACCTGGGTGAGCAGATGATTGGCTGCCAGAGAGGTACCACCGGCTACATCCTCGCCTCCGACACCCCTGAAAACGGCGGCTACGGTGAGGATCATGTCACCGCCTATGACAATGGCGCCACCGCTGTTCAGGCTCTGCTCAACGGTCAGGTGGACTGCGTCATCATCGACAGCGCCCCCGCCCAGGAATTTGTTGCCGCCAACCCCGGCCTGACCACTCTGGAAGGCAGCTGGGTGGAGGAATCCTATGCCATCGGCATTAACAAGGACAATACCGCTCTGCTGGATGCCATTAACCAGGCGCTGGAGGAACTGACCGCCGACGGCACCGTGCAGTCCATTATCGACAAGTACATCTCCGCGGAATAATCAAAACCGAAAACCCCACAAGGGCGGCCCAAGCCGCCCTTACGGTGTTTTCAGTGGATTTCCGGGCGGAACCCAAAAACGAGGAGTGAGCCAATGGAACAATATGAAGCTTGGAAGGCCCTGCTGCGGCAGGGCGCGGATATGCCCTTCTGGCAGGAATTTTATGTCAAATTTTACCAGGCGTTTCTGGAAAACGGCCGCTGGAAGCAATACCTGGGAGGTGTGGGCACCACCCTGCTGGTCACCGCCATGGCTCTGTGCCTGGGCATTGTGCTGGGCGTTCTGGTGGCGATGATCCGGACTGCCCATGACCAGCAGCGTCCCGGCAAGAAAAATCCCATTCTCGGCGTTCTCAACGGCATCTGCAAGGTTTATGTTACCGTTATCCGCGGCACCCCCATGATGGTGCAGCTGCTGATCATGGGAATGGTCATTTTCTCCAGCAGCCGGAATTTTACCGCCGTAGGCGCGCTGACCCTGGGCATCAACTCCGGGGCTTATGTGGCGGAAATCATCCGGGGCGGCCTGATGGCCCTGGACCCGGGCCAGGCGGAAGCGGGCCGCAGTCTGGGTCTGAATTACATTGATACCATGCGCTTTATTGTCATTCCCCAGGCGTTTAAGGCGATTCTTCCGTCTCTGGGCAACGAGTTCATCATCCTGCTGAAGGACACCTCCCTGATTACCGTCATCGGCGGCAAGGAGCTGGTGTATGCCGCCCAGAGCATCTACGGCCGTACCTATGAACAGATGTATCCCCTGGTGGGCATCGCCTGCATTTATCTGGTGCTGGTCATCATCTTCAGCTGGCTGCTGGGGATTCTGGAGAGGAGGCTGCGTCAAAGTGATCGACGTTAAGCATTTAAGCAAATCCTTCGGCGGCCATCTGGTGCTGAAGGATATCTCTGAACACATCTATCCCGGCGACAAGGTGGTCATCATCGGCCCATCCGGTTCCGGCAAGTCCACCTTCCTGCGCAGCCTGAATCTGCTGGAGACGCCATCCGCTGGCTCCATCTTCTTCGAGGGCGCGGAGATCACCGACCCCAAAACGGACGTGGACCAGGTCCGCCGTCAAATGGGAATGGTGTTTCAGCACTTCAACCTGTTCCCCAACATGACCATCCGGCGCAACATCACCCTGGCCCCTGTCCGCACGGGACTGATGAAACAGGAGCAGGCCGACGAGACTGCCATGCAGCTGCTTCGCCGGGTGGGGCTGGAGGTCAAGGCCGACGCCTATCCCAACCAGCTTTCCGGCGGGCAGAAGCAGCGCATCGCCATTGTCCGCGCCCTGGCCATGAACCCCAAGGTGATGCTTTTTGACGAACCCACCTCCGCGCTGGACCCGGAAATGGTGGGAGAGGTTCTGGCGGTCATGAGGGAACTGGCGGCAGACGGCATGACCATGGTGGTGGTCACCCACGAGATGGGGTTTGCCCGGGAGGTTGGCAGCCGCGTTCTGTTTATGGACGATGGCCAAATTCTGGAACAGGGTTCTCCGGCGGAGGTTTTCGGCGCGCCCAGAAATCCCCGGCTGCAGGATTTCCTGTCGAAGGTTTTATAATCCAGTTTCTATGAAAAAGGCTGAAACCCTTTTTCATAGCGCTGTAATTGCGGTAAGAGCTGTATGAAGCGCCGTCAGGCGATTCCTTTCCAATTAAGCCCGGCGGTTTCAGAAAGAAACAGGATCAGTCGTTCCTCCGAATGCGGCAATCGTATTCGGAGGAATCGCGTTTGTGCCGAATTCGTCCTGCCGGAATTCTGTTCCTCGAAAAAATGCGTTCTTTTTGTAAAGAAGGCACCTCGGCCGTCAGGCCGGCATATCCGCAAAAAAATCCCGGCCTTCCCGCCGGGATTTTCCGGATTACTCCAGGACATGCTCCAAACCTGTCTGCAAAATGATCTTCACATGATCGTCTGCCAGGGAATAGAGAAGATTTTTCCCGTCCCGGCGAAATTTAATCAGGTGCATCTGCTTCAGAATGCGCAGCTGATGGGAAATGGCGCTCTGACTCAGGTCCACGGCTTCGGCGATATCCGTTACGCACAGCTCCTGCTCCACCAGCAGGGACAGAATGTGTACACGGGTGGGATCGGCAAAGCCCTTAAACAGCTCCGCGATATCATCCAAGACCTGTTTTTCTGGAATCGCCCGCATCCCGGCATCACCTCCGTTTATCCCTATTTTATCGCAGTTTTCCGGAATTTGCAACTACTATCTTTTGCCCATCGCCGGGGGAAATCGATGGCGCGAAATTTTCCCTGACATTTTCTGTTAAGATTTTTTAAAAACTCTAGGCAAATGAAAAGAAATATGTTATAGTATGGTAAGTTTAATATGACAGTTTATGCACAAAATTGTAGAGAGGCGATGAAATGCAAGACCTGTCCCACATTTCGGTGGTTCTGCCTTCCCTGGATCCGGATGAAAAACTGGCCGCTGTTATCGACGGCCTGCTGGAATACGGCTTTACGGATATCATACTGGTCAACGACGGGAGCAGGCAGGAAAACCTTCACTATTTCGAAGAAGCTGCGCTTCATCCGCAGGTTCATTTGCTCCATCACACGGTCAACAGGGGCAAGGGCGCGGCCCTGAAGAACGCTTTCCGCTACTTTCTGGAAAACCGCCCGGACGGGGTGGGCGTGGTGACGGTAGACGGTGACAATCAGCACCATCCCGAGGACACCCGCGCCTGCTGCCAGCGGATGCTGGAAACCGGCCACTGCGTTCTGGGGTGCCGGGACTTTACGCTGGAGCATGTTCCCCCCCGGAGCCGCTTCGGAAACCGGGCCACATCTCTGGTGTTCCGGGTTTTCTGCGGCATGACCATTTCGGACACCCAAACCGGCCTGCGGGCGCTGCCCCGGGACGCGCTGGAAATTCTGGTGAACGTGGCGGGCGACCGGTTTGAGTATGAGACGAATATGCTGCTGGCTTTCAAAACCTATGGCATTGCGTTTGAGGAAGTGAAGATCCGCACCGTATATCTTGAGGAGAACAAAAGCTCCCATTTCCGGGTCATCCGCGACTCCTGGCGAATTTACAAGCTGATACTGGCCCACTTTTTCCGTTATACGCTCAGCTCCCTGACCAGCGCTGTGGTGGATACAGCGGCCTACTCCCTTCTGGGTATGGTCTTTGACGGCTGGCTTTCCGGCTTCGCTCTGACAGCCGCCGCAGGCGTGGGCGCGAGGGTTCTTTCGTCTGTGCTGAATTTCTTTCTGAATCAGCGGCTGGTATTCCAGACCCGGGTGAGTACCGCTAAATCTCTGCTGCGCTATTACTGCCTGGCTGTGCCGCTGATGGCGGCCCAGGTACTGCTGACCCAGGGCCTTTATATTCTGTTCCATATCCGTGACGGAGCGGCGGGAGTACGCACCGTTATCTATGTCATTGTCATGGCGGCGCTGTACCTCATCAGCTATATGATTCAGCAGCGCTGGGTCTTCGCACCGCAAAAATCCAAATAAGAGGTGGAGAAATATGAGCAAAAAAAATATCCCCGGTCAGACACCTTCCCGGGAAACGGACGAATCCGCCGCCCGGGGCAGGAAAAAGAAGAAAGGCAGCGGCCTTTTGGGGCGGATTATCCGCCGGTTTTTCCTGCTGCTGTTTACTGTGATCGTATTGGCGGTAGCGGCGCTGTGCCTGGTCATGAATCTGATCTTCAACGGGCCTTCTCCGGCCGCCCGTAGCGTGCTGACCATGTCTCTGCTGGAGCCAAGCGCCACCAAGTGGATTCCCGCCCTGTTTATCGGGGAGGACGGCGTGGCGGAGATAAAGGAAAGCGTCAACGCGGGACTGGCCGACGAGCTGACCGATACCTCCAAGGTGGTCATTAAAAAGACAAACGCCATCACCTCCGAGGATCACGAATGGGACAACTTCCCTGACGGCATCCGCATCGAGAGCTATTCCGGTGACACCTATAACGCCTATATTATGATTATCCGGGATCCATCTCTGGTCTATATGGGAATTTCCACCGAAAACTTCTCCACCAGTATTCCCGGCAAACGGCTGACCGCGGCCATTGAGGACGAGGGTGCTGTTGCGGCCATCAACGCCGGTGCGTTCAACGATGACGGAACCGCCAGCAGCTATGTCGGCAGCTGCCCCCTGGGACTGGTGATGTCCAACGGCAAATGTGTCTGGACCAGCGGCAAGCAGCCGGGGCTGGAGGGCTTCGCGGGCTTCAATACGGACAACATTCTGGTGGTTTCCCAGACCAATCTGACAAAAGCCCAGGCGGATGAGATGAACATCCGCGACGGCTGCTGCTTCGGGCCGGCCCTGATTATCAACGGAGAAATCAACATGGACGCCTATAACAACGCCTCCGGATATAATCCCCGCACGGCCATTGGCCAGCGGGAGGACGGCGCGGTGCTGTTCGTGTGTATCGACGGGCGGCAGGCAGGATCTCTTGGCGGAACCTACGCTGACATCATCGACATCATGGTGGAGTACGGCGCGGTGAACGCCTGCAATATGGACGGCGGCTCCTCCTCCGTCATGCTCTACCGGGACACCTATGGCCTGTACGGTGATGCCGGCACGGTTCAGATGATTAACAACTACTCGCTGCTGCAGTCCGAGCCGAGACGGATGCCGAACTACTGGATGGTTCGGGCGGCTGAGTAAGGGAGGCGCGTCGCATGTATAAAGGAAAATTCGATCAGAAGAATAAGCAGTCTTCCGCGGATGTTCAGGATCTGCTTTCCCAGAGAAACAGCGCACCTTCCAGGCCCGCCCAGCAGCCGGCACCCGACAGAGGCGCTTCGGATGCGGCAGCCCGGAAGGAAGACGCCGCATCCGGGAAGGCCGCCGGCAGGGAAACCGGAGCATCGGCCAAATCTCCCGCCAGAGCCGCTCAGCAGCCAACCAAAACGCAGCAGTCCAAAGCGCAGCCGGCCGGGAAGTCCACAGCCAGCCAATCCCCCGCCAGGCCAGCCAAACGCGGCCCCCGTCTGGGCGGTGTGATCTTCTACACCCTATATTTTATGTTCATCCTGGTGTTCTTCATAGGCACCTTTATTGGTCTGCTGTGGCTGAAGGGCTGGCTGACGGACTATGAGCTTGCCCAGCCCTCCGCTAAGGCGGAGCAGGTTTTCATTGAGTTGTTCACCGATCCCCAGTGGGGTGAGCTGTATGAGGCGTCCGGCGCCCAGGATTCCCTATACGAGGGCGAGGAGGAATTTGTCGCCTACATGACCGAAAAGGTGGGCAGCAGCCAGCTGACTTATCTGGAAACCTCCGCAGGCCTGTCTGGAGATAAAAAATATGTCGTCCGGCTGGGCAGCGAGAACATTGCGTCGTTCACGCTGGTGGACAAAAACAGCGTGGGAGATACCACCCTGGACAACCTGGGCGATCTGCCTGACTGGCAGCTGGGCGCGGTGGAGGTCTACTTCCAGCGCGAAAACAGCTACCTGATCAACAGCGTCAGCGGTCATACCGTCTATGTCAACAATGTTGCGCTGGATGACAGCAGCATCATCCAGATCGCCACCACCAAGGCCGCCGAATACCTGCCAGAGGGTACCGTGGGTGTCAGCATGTGCCTGAGGCAGGCTGCAGGCCTGTTTATGCAGCCCACCGTCACCATTTTCGATGACAAGGGCAACCAGATGGAAGTTACCTATGACGAATCCACCTGCACCTTCACCGAGCGAACCGAGAGCAATACCATCTCCGACGAGGAGCAGGAAGCGGTTCGTCTGGCCGCCGAGACCAACTGCCTGTGGATGATTACCGAAATTACCAACCGCGCAACCGTGGCGAAGTACTTTGATTCCTCCTCTGACGCCTACAGCGATATCGTGGGAATCCCGGCCAGTGAACTGTGGATGCAGTCCAACAACGGCTACAGCTTTGTCGATGAAAGCATTACGGATTACTGCCAATATACCGACGAACTGTTCTCCGCCCGGATCAGCCTGACCCTGAACGTCACCCGTACCGATAGCACTGTCAAGGGCTACCCCTATGAAAGGTCCATGTTCTTTCACAAGAACGACAGCGGCAGCTGGGTCTGCTTCATCGCCACCAACGTGGATATCAGCAAGCCCGTGGGGAAGGTTCGGCTGACCTTTATGCAGGGCGAAACCCTGCTGACCAGTGATTTCTACGAGACAGACGCCTCTGAGATCATCACGCCCATTATTACCCCTGTCCCCCAGGGTCAGGTCTTTTCCGGCTGGGTTACGGTGTCCGAGGATGATTCCGGCAGTACAGTCTACACGCTGATGTTTGTGCCCGATTCCACCGGCAGAGTTTCCATCCCTGAAGGGACCACGCTGGAGCCAATGACGCTGTACGCGCTGTTTGAGGATGCCGACGCCGCGGCCGCAGTCCCCCAAACCACGGAAGGAGAATGAGCCATGCTGGATATTATGAACCAACTGGCAGTGTCCTTTGATTTGCCCATTCTGGACTGGATTCAGGCCAATCTGCAGTGCGGGTTTCTGGACTTTTTCATGCCCATCATCACCCTGTTCGGAGAGGGCGGAATCTTCTGGATTTCCCTGTCTGTGGTGCTGCTGATTTTCCCCAAGACCCGGAAAACCGGCCTGGGGATGCTGATTGCGCTGCTCATCGGCCTGCTGGTATGCAACGTGACGCTGAAACCGCTGGTAAAACGCCCCCGCCCCTACGATCTCCAGGAGCAGATGGGGGTCTATATCAACCTGCTGATTGAACGCCAGCACGACTATTCCTTCCCATCCGGACACACCATCGCCTCCTTCGAGGCGGCCACTGTGCTGCTGAAGAACAGCAAGAAAATGGGCATCCCCGCCATGATTCTGGCAGTACTCATTGCCCTGTCCCGGCTGTACCTGTATGTCCACTATCCCACCGACGTGATTTTCGCCGTTTTCGCCGGTATTCTGTTTGCCTTTATCGGTGACGCCCTGGCAGCCAGAATTGCCCCCAAGCTGCCTGCCGGCAAGCGGGGCAAATACGAAGCATCATGAAAAACCGCCGCAGTT
>CAZUAN010000050.1:0-12083 GCA_964618385.1 uncultured Oscillospiraceae bacterium
AATAGTATAGAAGGATATGCTTATGTCAATTGAGCGGTTATAAGTTTCCATTTTCCATTTTCGGTTTTTCCAGGTGGTAGACGCTCTGAAAGTACGGCGTGGGGGCGCCATCGGCGGTATACAGGGCGAATTCCTCCCAGGCAAGTCCCGGTTTCGCGCCTTTGCGGAACTGCAAAAGGATCAGGCTGACGGGACCGCCCTCCCGGTGCCGCAGCAGGCACAGCCGTTTGGCCTCCAGATTGACGTCCGATCCTCGGACAATCAGTTCTCCAAGACGTTCCGGCCGATGAACCAGAAAAAAGTCCCCGCCGTATTTCAGCGCCCAGCCCGCTACCTGAAACAGTTCCGCCAGAGAACAGATATCCTCCCGCCGTGCCAGCGGGGCGGATCTGCTGGCAGGACCGCCGGAAAAATAGGGAGGATTGGACACGCAGCAGCTGAAGCTGCCGGCAGAAAATTTCTCAGATACCGACCGCAGGTCGGCGCATATACTTTCCATGCGGGTTGTCAGCCCGTTGCGGCGGATGTTGCCAAGAGCTGCGGCATGGGCCTGGGCGTCCCATTCCATACCGGTGATGCTGCAGTCGGGATTGGCGGCGCACAGCAGTAGCCCCAGTGTCCCGCAGCCGGAGCCGAGATCCAAAACCCGGGCGTTTTTGGAAAGCTTCACAAAATGACTTAAGGCCATGGAATCGGTACTCAGGGGGAAAGCTCCTTCCGGAAGCTCCAGGGTAAATCCGTTTGGCAAGTACTCCATTGCTGCCTCCCCAGAAAAGATAAGCGTATTATACAACAAAAAATTGGCCTGCGCAAGCGCTGCGCAGGCCAATCTGAAGTTTTGAAGAAAGTCAGACTTCTTCAATGGCTTCGGCGGGACACTGATCGGCACAGGAGCCGCAGGAGACGCAGATGTCGGGGTTGATTTCGTACTTGCCGTCGCCCTCGGAAATTGCCTCGACGGGACACTGATCGGCGCAGGAGCCGCACGCGACGCAGGCATCAGTAATGTTGTAAGCCATGGTAATACCTCCAAAAAAATCTTTAGTGTTTTTCACGTTATGTCCTAACGTATTCTCATTGTAGCATGTATTTCGGAAAATGCAATTCCTTTTTCGAAAATTTTCTGAATAATTTTCTACGCCCTTGGCGATGATTTTTCGGAAAAGGAACATTTTTTCTGTTACCTTATGCTTACTTGGGAGGTGTCACTTGCATTACCATATGCTAACTGCGGACGTGATCCGGCAGGCCGGTCAGAAGGCCAGGAGTCTGGGCCACAGCTATGTCGGATCGATCCATTTGCTGCTGGCAATGGCCCAGACGCCGGGCAGCATCGGGCAGCTTCTGCGGCTGCTGGGCGTCGATCCGGATCTGACGGAGGCTATGGCTCAGCTTTTGTACGGTGTGGGAACGCCGGATTTGCCGCTGCCCCAGGGATTGACCTGGGAGGCCAGAGAAATCCTGCGCAGCGCCGCACGGGAAGCCAGGCAGCAAAACAGCCGGGAAATTCAGCCCTACCATATTCTGCTTGCCATGGCCCGGCGCGAAAAATCGGCGGCAGGAGAGCTTTTGCAGATGAACGGTGTCAACGCCGACGCGTTGTTTACCTATACGGTGGATTATTTGCGCTGGGAGCAAGACGCTCCCCTGAAAGGAAAAAAGGAGGCGGTCACGACGAAGCTTTTGGAACAATTCAGCGAGGATCTCATCACCAAAGCGTCAGCCATGGAACCGGTGATCGGGCGGGAAAAGGAAATCGACACAGTCATCGGCATCCTGTGCAGGAAGAATAAGAACAATCCGGCACTGGTGGGAGAGCCGGGCGTTGGCAAGACGGCCATCGCCGAGGGGCTTGCCCAGCGGATGGCCATGGGGAATGTGCCGCCCCAGCTGAAGGACAAACGGCTGGTCAGTCTGAATATGGCGAGCCTGGTGGCGGGAACAAAGTACCGGGGGGAATTTGAGGAACGGCTGCGGGATGTGTTGTCCGAGATTCGGCGCAGCGGGGACGTGATTTTGTTTGTGGATGAGATGCACACCATCGTCGGCGCTGGCGCGGCGGAGGGAGCCATCGACGCGGCAAATATTTTCAAGCCGGCGCTGGGCCGTGGAGAGCTGCAAATGCTGGGCGCTACCACCCGGGAGGAGTACCGCAGATATATTGAAAAGGATGCCGCGCTGGAGCGCAGATTTCGGCCAGTGGTGATCGAGGAGCCATCCGAAGACGCTGCTCTGGCCATTTTGCGGGCGTTAAAGCCGGGCCTGGAGCGGCATCACCATCTGCGGATTACCGAGGAGGCGGTCAAGGAGTCGGTGCGGCTGTCAGTGCGCTACCTTCCGGATCTGTATCTGCCCGACAAAGCCATCGACCTGCTGGACGAGGGCGCGGCCCGGGCGAGAATGGAGGAGACAATCAATTCCCGGGGCGGCGCGGTCCGAAAGGAACTGGAGCAGGAGCTTCAGGGCGCAGTGCGGGAGCGGAAATTTGAGAAGGCGGCGGAACTGCGTGACAAAATGCAGCACCTGTCCAAACCGGCAGAGGGACGCAGAAGCCGCAGTGTAACGGCGGCAGACATTGCCTGGGTGGTTTCGGCAAGAACCGGCATCCCGGCGGGCCGTCTGACTGCGGGGGAACGGGAACGCCTGCTGAATCTGGAAGGGCTGTTGTCCAGCCAGGTCATAGGTCAGGAGAAGGCGGTCAGCGCGGTGGCAGAGGCGGTGCGCCGGGGCTATTCCGGCATCCGGGATGCCAACCGGCCTATTGCGTGTTTGCTGTTTACCGGGCCAACCGGCGTAGGAAAAACGGAGCTTTGCCGTGCTCTGGCGGAGGAGGTCTACGGCAGCCGGGAGGCCATGATCCGTCTGGACATGACGGAATATATGGAAAAGCAGTCTGTGTCCCGGCTGATTGGCGCCCCTCCCGGCTATGTGGGCTATGAGGATGGCGGCAAGCTGACAGAGGCGGTGCGCCGCCGTCCATACTGTCTGGTGCTGCTGGACGAACTGGAGAAAGCCCATCCGGATGTGCTGGGCCTTCTGCTGCAAATCATGGAGGAGGGCGTCCTGACGGATTCCACAGGCCGCCGGGTCAGCTTCAAAAACGCTATTGTGGTCATGACATCCAACATCGGCGGTCAGCTTCGGGGCGAGGGCCTTGGCTTCTGCGCCGCGGGGAAAGACGCGGAGATGGGCGAGGCACTGCGGCAGGCGTTCTCCCCGGAGTTTCTGGGGCGGCTGGATCAGGCCGTGCGCTTTGAGAATCTGAGCAGAAGTGCGATGGAGGCGATAGCCGGCAAGTATCTGTGCCAGCTTCAGGAGCGAACCCAGGCGTTGGGAACCCAGCTTCAGTATCCCCAGGAACTGGCGGGGTTCCTGCTGAACAAATGCACAGGAAAAGACGGCGCCCGGCAACTGCGCCGTCTGGTGCAGACGGAGGTGGAAGGTCCGCTGGCAAGCTTCCTGCTGCGCTGCGCCCGCAAGCCAAGCCGGGTCAAACTGCGCCTGAATGAGGGAACCGTTTCCTTTTGCCCGTAGCTATATAGAACGGATGTGCGAAAAAACAGCTTTTTTGATGGAAAAGCAAAAAAACCATAAGAAAAAGATTGATTTTTCAGAGCATTGGTAGTATACTGTCCGTGTGTGGAGTAAAAGGGCAGTAAAATGGAGTAAAATGGAATGGAGGTGAGCGCATGATCGGCAAATATCCTGCCAAGCTGGACGACAAGAGCCGTCTGTTTGTTCCGTCCAAGCTGCGCGGAGAGCTGGCAGGCACCTTTTTTGTCACTCTGGGCGTCAACTGCGGTCATCGCTGCCTCACTGTCTATCCCGCTGAGGATTGGCAAAAGCTATCGGAGAACTACAATGCCCTGAGCATTTCTCAGCGGGCAGGGGCCACCAGCCTGATTTTCATGAATGCCGCCGAATGCGTTCCCGATAAGCAGTTCCGGTTCAGCCTGACCCCATTTCTGCTGGACTATGCCGGCATTGACCGGGAGGTCATGATTGTCGGCCGCGCAGGACAGGCGGAAATCTGGGATGCGGGGGAATTTGCGGCCTTTGAGGCGGAGAATTTAACGCCGGAGAAGCTGCTGGCTTCCCTGGAGGCAATCGGGTTATGAGGGAATTTCATCATATTCCCGTGCTGCTGGAGGAATGCCTTGCGGGGCTGAATATCAGACCCGACGGCGTATATGTGGATGGAACCCTGGGAGGCGCCGGCCATTCCATCCGGATTGCAGCCAGCCTGACCACCGGGCGGCTGGTGGGCATTGACCGGGACGCCATTGCGCTGGAGGCTGCGCGAAAACGGCTGAAACCGTATGAAAACCGCGTGTCACTGGTACACGCCAATTTCAGGGAAATGGATCATGCGCTGGATGCGCTGGGAATTGGCAATGTGGACGGCATATTGCTGGATCTGGGGGTTTCCTCCCCCCAGCTGGATGACGGGGAGCGGGGCTTCTCCTATATGGCGGACGCGCCGCTGGATATGCGTATGAACGGCGAGGACACGCTGAAGGCCAGAGATATTGTCAACAGCTGGCCCTATGAGGAACTGAAAAGAATTCTGTATGAATACGGCGAGGAGCGCTATGCGCCTCGGATTGCCGCCGCCATATGCCGCCGCCGGGAAGCTTCACCCATTGAGACGACTCTGGAGCTGGCGGACATTATCCGGAGCGCTGTACCCGCCTCCGCCCTTCGGGAGAAGCAGCACCCGGCAAAACGAAGCTTTCAGGCCATTCGGATTGCCGTCAATGACGAGCTGAACAGCCTGACTGCTGCTTTAGAGATGGCCATCCCCCGGCTGAACCCGGGCGGACGGCTGGCTGTTATCACGTTTCATTCTCTGGAAGACCGAATTGTCAAAAATGCCATGGCAGGCGCCGCCACAGGCTGCACCTGTCCACCCGACTTCCCGGTTTGTGTGTGCGGGAAAAAGCCTCTGGTAAAGCTGATTACCCGTAAGCCCATTGTTTCCGGGGAAGCGGAACTGGAGCGCAACCCCAGAGCCAGAAGCGCCAAGCTGCGGGTCTGCGAAAAATTGTAGGCCTGCCAAGAGAGGAGAACACCATGATCCAAAAACCGGAGATCCAATATGTCAGCCAGTTCTATACCTACGGCAGTGAGGCCAGGAAGCTGGATGTCAAAAAACAGCTCAGAACGCCAAAGACACGGCTGCCTCTGGCGCGTTTGGAAAAAATTGAGACAGTCTATGTGGATCCGGTGGCATTGGTTAGCATCGCGGTGGCTGTGCTGATGCTGGCAGTCATGGTTGTGGGCGTTTTCCAGATTCAGGATGACTGGACAGAATACGAGACGATGTCCGGCTACGTTTCCCAGCTGAAAAAGGAAAACGCGGAACTGAGTCAGGCCTACCATGGCAGCTATGACCTGGCAGACATTCAGTCCAAAGCTCAGGGGCTGGGGATGGTGCCCGAAAGCGATGTGGAGCATATTTCTATCCGTGTGACAGTCCCGGAACCGAAGCCGGAACCTACCTGGATTGAAGAACTGCGCTGGTTCTGGAGAGGACTCTTTGCATAAACGGCGGCGAACCCCATACAATTAAGATAACAGCTGCAATGGGCGGCGAGGGATTCCCTTGCTGCCCATTGACGCCATATGTCTTAAGAAAGGCCGGTGCCTATGGGGAAAAAGTCGAAGCAAGGGCGAAGCTATGACCGTTTGCGGTTCAACAGCGGGCAGCACAGAAGAATTCTGCTGGTTTCCCTGCTACTGGGGCTGCTGGCATTTCTGCCGGTGGGAGTGCGGCTGTATGAGCTGATGATTGAAAGCTATGATTATTACGCGGGGCTGGCCTTGCGAAATCAGACCCGCACCACAACCGTCACCGCCAACCGGGGCGATATCTATGACCGCAATATGAACATTCTGGCGACTTCCGTCAGCGTAGAGAACGTGTATCTGGATCCCCATGAGCTGAAGCAGTCCAAGGCGGATATTGCGCGAATTTCCCGGTTTCTGGGGGAGCTTCTGAACAAGGACCCGGACTGGATCGCGGAACAGGCGGCGGACACCGCTATGCGCTATAAACAGGTAGGCGCCCGCATCGATGAGGAAACCGCAGCAAAGCTTCGCGCGTACATCCGGGAAAATGGAATCTCCGGCATCCATCTGGAGCCAACTTCCCAGCGGGTTTACCCCTTTTCGACACTGGCGGCTCAGGTCATTGGCTTTACCAACGCCTCCAACGAAGGCTCCGAAGGCGTCGAAGCCGCATATGACAGCTACCTGACCGGGAGCGCGGGAAAGGTGATCACCACCAAGGGAAATAATGAAATGGATATGCCCTTTTCCTACGAAAATTATATTTCCTCCCGTCAGGGGGACAGCGTAATCCTGACGCTGGATACCACTGTTCAGGCGTGCCTGGAAAAACAGATGGAGGGGGCCATTGCCCGCTACGCTGTGCAGAACGGGGCGTTTGGCCTGGTCATGAACTGCAAGACCGGAGAGATTCTTGCCATGGCGACGCTGGGAAGCTATGATCCCAACCATTACATGGAGCTGGCAGATTCGGAGGCGGCGGCGCAGATTCAGCAGATTCGGCTGGCGTATCTGACTCAGCCGGAGGGAAGCGAAGCCTACGAAGCGGGGAAAACGGCTTATACCCAGGCCCTTTCTGCGGCGCGGCTGAAGCAGTGGCGGAACCGGGTCATTTCCGATGGCTACGAGCCGGGGTCCACGTTTAAGGTGCTGACCATGGCAGCGGCCCTGGACTGTGGAGCGATTGATCTGAATACCCCATTCTACTGCTCCGGTTCGGAGCAAATCCCCGGCCGCTCCCAGCTGCTGCACTGCTGGCGCTCAGCTGGCCACGGCGCGGAACAGACGGCGCAGGCCCTGCAAAATTCCTGTAATATCGCGTTTGCGCATATTGCGCTGAAGCTCGGAGGCGAACGGTTTTATGAATATATCGAAAAATTCGGAATTTTAGAAAAGACAGGCATCGATCTTGCAGGGGAGAGCAGGGGCGTATTCTTTGACAAAGCGCTGATTACCGACACAGATAAGTGGGGAACCGCCTCCCTGACCTCCGGATCCTTCGGCCAGACCTTCAAAGTCACGCCTTTGCAGCTGGCACGGGCCGTCGCCTCTGTGGTCAACGGCGGAAATCTGCTGGAACCATATATCGTTTCCGAGATTGTAGACGCGGACGGAAATACCGTCATGAAGGCTGAGCCGGCGGTGGTTCGGCAGACCATCAGCCGGGAGACTTCCGAAACCATGCGCACGCTGATCCGATCCGTGGTCACGGATGGAACGGCCAAAAATGCCAATGTGGCCGGCTTTTCCATCGGGGGTAAGACGGGTACCAGTGAGAAAATCGATATTTTTGACGAAAACGGCCAGCGTGTGCAGGATAAAATCGTTTCGTTTGTGGGCATCGCGCCCATGGAGGACCCGGAGTACATTGTTCTGGTTGCGCTGGATACCCCATCCCGGGAGACAGGCATCTACATCTCAGGCGGTGTCATGGCGGCTCCCACTGTCGGCGCGGTCATGGCGGACATTCTGCCTTACTTAGGCGTGGAGCGCACTTATTCGGACAGCGATATCGCCGGACAGGAGATCGTCATGGAGAACTTAGCCGGTCTGACGGCAGTGGAGGCGCAGCGACAGCTCAGGAGCGCGGGACTGACGGCCAGCCTGTTCGGAGCCGGGGAAACCGTCACCGGTCAGCTCCCGGCGGCGGGGCAGGCCGTCCCCGGCGGCAGCGAGGTGCTGCTCTATCTGGGGGAGGAGCCGGAGCAGAGGAATGTGACCGTGCCCGACTTCCTGGGGATGAACCGCCAGCAGGCCAGCGATACGGCCGGTGCGCTGGGACTGTACATTCTGGTGACGGGCAACCAGGAAATCTCTGCCGCCGTGACCGTCACCGGCCAAAGCGCGGCGAAGGATACCGTTGTTCCTGCGGGAACCACCATTACCCTGGAATTTACCGATACCGCAGCGCGGGATTGATCAGGAAACAGGATGACACACAAGGAGGGATACCTATGAAATTAAAAGAGCTTTTGCGGGAGATTCCGGTGCTGGAATGCACGGCGGATCTTGACCTGGAGATTCAAAATATTTATTATGATTCCCGGAAGGTAACGCCTGGCAGTCTGTTTGTGGCGGTGGCCGGCTTCGCTGCCGATGGAAACCGCTTTATCCCCATGGCGCTGGACAAGGGCGCCGAGGCGGTGGTCACCGCCAGGAAGCCGGAGGGGGACATTCCCTATGTCCTGGTGGAATCGGATCGATTGGCCCTGGCGCTGCTGGGCTGCAATTTCTATGGTCATCCGTCCCGGTCAATGACTATGATCGGCGTTACCGGCACCAATGGCAAAACATCCGTCACCCTGCTGCTGAAGCATGTGCTGGAGGTCTGCTTGGGGGCCAAGGTGGGACTGGTTGGCACTATGGCGAATCTGGTCGGCCAGGAGGTTCTGCCCACTGGCCGTACCACGCCGGAGAGCTTCGAGCTGCAGGGCCTGTTTGCTCGGATGCGGGACGCGGGCTGCACCCATGTGGTCATGGAGGTTTCCAGCCATGCGGTGACGCTGGAGCGCATTGGGGGCATCCGCTATGATGTCGCTGCCTTTACGAACCTGACGGAGGATCATCTGGATTTTCACAAGACAATGGACGCCTACTGCGCGGCCAAGGCGGAGATGTTCCGGCGCTGTGACCGGGCGGTTGTCAATGCCGATGACAGCTACAAGGATCGGATCTTGGCTGCGGCTGATTGCCCGGTATTGACCACCGGGATTGAGGCGGAGGCGGATCTTCGGGGTGAAAATCCGGAGTTGTTTTCTGAGGGCGTCCGCTTTACTGCCGTTTCCGGTGGGGAGCGGGCGGCGGTGCGGCTTCCCATTCCCGGCAGGTTTTCCGTTTACAATGCCCTGACGGTTCTGGGCATTGCGAAATGCCTGGGAATTCCGCTTGCGGACTGCGCGGAAGCGCTGGCCGGCGCTCATGGCGTCAAGGGGCGGATCGAGGTTGTCCCTACACCGGGAATGCCGTATTCCGTGCTGATTGACTATGCCCATACTCCCGACGGGCTGGAAAATGTTCTCAGCGCCGTCAGAGGTTTCTGCACAGGCCGCGTCATTGCCGTATTCGGCTGCGGCGGCGACCGGGATCCCATGAAGCGCCCCATTATGGGAAGGATTGGCGTAATGGGATCGGATGTCGCTGTCATCACCTCGGACAATCCCCGCACCGAAGACCCGATGGCCATTATTGACGAGATCCTGCAGGGGGTAAAAAAGGAATACGGGGAATATTTTGTCATAGAAGATCGCCGCGCTGCTATCAGATATGCTATGGACATTGCGAAAAAAAATGATATAATTGTACTGGCGGGGAAGGGCCATGAAACCTATCAGGAAATCAACGGCCGAAAATACCATTTGGACGAACGGGAAGAGGTTGCAGCCCACCTGCTGGAATTGAGGAATCAAAATGGCTAAGATTACGCTTGGGCAGGCCGCCCGATGGTGCGGCGGCACTGTGGAAGACCAATACGCCGATATTTCGTTTTTCGGTGCCAATAACGACACCCGGGTGCTTCAGCCGGGCCAGCTGTTCGTCGCACTTCAGGGCGCACGGGACGGACATGACTTTATCCCCGCCGCCATGGAGACGGGAGCGGCGGCTGTGCTTTGCAGCCGCCGCACAGGGGACTATCCCGCTATCTACGTGGAGGATCCCCGCAGGGCGCTGGGTGACATTGCCCGGGAAGAGCTGAAACGCATTGGCCCGAAGGTGGTGGCGGTTACAGGCTCTGTGGGCAAGAGCACCACAAAGGAAATGATTGCTTCCGCGCTGGAAAAGACCTTCCGTGTCAGCAAAACCCCGGCGAATCACAATAATGACATCGGTGTGCCCATGGCCATTCTGTCCATGCCGGCGGATACTCAGGTGGCTGTACTGGAAATGGGAATGAACCATTTCGGAGAGATTGCCTACCTGTCCAACATCGCCCATCCGGATGTGGCGGTCATTATCAACATCGGCACCATGCACATGGAATTTCTTGGCTCTCAGGAGGGCATCCGCAAGGCCAAGATGGAGATCGTGGATGGAATGAGCGCTAAGGGAATGCTGCTGCTCAACGGCGACGATACCTTGCTTCGGAATTTGGATCAGGAGCCTGCGCAGCGGGTTACATACTTCGGACAGTCCGAGGGCTGTGATGTCCGGGGACTGGACGTGCGGCAGGAGGATGGCGTTTTGCGGTTCCGGGCGGAAGCGGGTCACCTGTCCATCCCGGTGGAACTGGCGCTGGAGGGAGAGCATTATGTGAATGACGCTCTGGCTGCTGTCACGGTGGCTCTGAAGCTGATGGTTCCCTCCGAGCGGATTGGGGAAAGCCTTTCCAAGTTTCGAAATATGTCCGGCCGTCAGGAAATTTTCCAGGCCGGGGGATATACCATCATCAACGACTGCTATAACGCGGGTCCGGAATCCATGGCAGCGGCACTGAATGTATTGGGCAAGCGGCCCGGCCGCCGCATTGCCGTCCTGGGAGATATGCTGGAGCTGGGAGACTGCAC
The DNA here is from genome assembly GCA_964618385.1 of uncultured Oscillospiraceae bacterium. Taxonomy (GTDB): domain Bacteria; phylum Bacillota; class Clostridia; order Oscillospirales; family Oscillospiraceae; genus Faecousia. The sequence goes on from CAZUAN010000050.1 coordinate 10,572, forward strand.
TCAGGCCGAGCATTACAAAATCGGACGCATTGCCGCGGAAAAAGCGGATATTGTCTTTGCCTACGGGCCGCACGCGCCCCGGGTGAAGGACGGAACCGTAACGGGCGGAATGAGTGAAAGCCGGGGCAGGGCGTTCCAGGATCGGGAGGAACTGCTGATGGCGCTGAAGCAGGTCGCAAAGCCCGGGGATGTGCTGCTGTTTAAGGCCAGCCGCGGAATGCATCTGGAACTGGTGCTGGACGCTTTCCTGAAAGAACAGGCATAACGGAGGAACGGAGTATGACGAGAATTTTGATTACAGGTGTCGCCGCCTGCGCCCTTTCAGGGGTTCTGGGGCGTTTGCTCCTGCCGGTGCTGCGGGCGCTGCACGCGGGACAGTCCATTCGGGAGATTGGCCCGACCTGGCACAACAGCAAGGCCGGCACCCCTATGATGGGCGGACTGATGTTCATTTTTGCCACGATCCTGTGTCTGCTGGCCAATCTTCCTTCCATGGAGGATTATACGGCATTTTACGTGCTGTTCCTGGCGCTGTGCTTTGGCTTTATTGGTTTTCTGGATGACTTCACGAAGATCAGATTCAAGCGCAATCTGGGCCTGACATCCCTGCAGAAGGCCATGCTGCAGATGGCGGTTTCCGCCCTGTTTCTGTATGCCATGTATAAAAACGGCAGCATGAACACCAGTTTATACTTCCCGTTCCTGAATGTCAGCTGTGATTTGCATCCCGTTGTCTATATTTTCTTTGCCATGTTCGTCATGGTGGGCTGCGTCAATTCCGTGAATCTGACAGACGGCGTGGATGGCCTGAGCAGCTCTGTGACGATTCCGGTGATGGTCTTCTTCACCGCGGCATCCGCCGCACTGGGCCGATACGATCTGGCGCTGCTGCCTGCTTCCCTTGCGGGCGGGCTGATCGCCTACCTGTTTTACAACTGGCACCCGGCCAAGGTATTTATGGGCGATACCGGGTCCCTGTTTCTGGGGGGCGTTGTCTGTACCATGGCGTTTGCCCTGGATATGCCCCTGATCCTGATTTTTGTGGGCTTTGTATATATTTGCGAGACGATGTCCGATATTTTGCAGGTGAGCTATTTTAAGCTGACCCATGGCAAACGCCTGCTCAAAATGGCCCCCATTCACCATCATTTTGAGATGTGCGGCTGGAAGGAAGAAAAGATTGTGCTGAGCTTTGCGGCGGTGTCCGCTATTATGTGCATTCTTGCCTGGTTCGGCATATCCGGCCTGGTGCGTTAGAAATTTTTGCCGTTTCTCACGCCTGATACTGTTTCTTTATAAAAATGTTTCATTTTTATAAAGAGGGCACCGCCTGACGGCGTTGCCGTTTTCGTGATTTTTAAGATAGAAAATCACGGAAACCCGTCTCATTATGATCTTCCTATTAAAAAGTTCCATTCTTGCGAATGAAACTTTTTAATGGAATATCAGTATAACCGGTATCGAAAGGAGCTTCTTATGGCAGCGGAGCGCGACCTCCATGCCAAAGAGAAC
>CAZUAN010000051.1:0-11987 GCA_964618385.1 uncultured Oscillospiraceae bacterium
CCGCAAAAGGGAAGCGCCGTCAGGCGGTGCCTTCTTTCTAAAAATGAAACATTTTTATAAAGAATCCGTATAAAAAAGCCCGGAAAGGCTTTGTTTTCTCCCGGACAGCATATGGCGGTTTCCAATCTGGGCGCAAACAGTCACCCGGCCATATGGGGAGCCCGGGAGCGGCGCATTCGTCCAAAGCGAAAGTTTCTTCTCAGAAGCTTCAGGAATTCATTTCTCATTCCGGTCCGCACTCCTTTCCACGGCTAAACCCACTTCACTTGTGGGTTTTTAGGTATTATAACGCCTCATCTTCCATTTGTCAATTCTTTTTTTTGAAATTTCCGGATTTCCGGCTGAGGCGTTGCCCGGGCAGAAGATGCTAAAACTCAATGCCCCTTCTTGCGGGGATGCCCCGGTCATAGGGATGCTTTCTCTTTTTCATCTCCGTTACATAGTCCGCAAGAGTCAGCAAAGCCTGTGACGGGCCGCGCCCGGTTAATACCACTTCCAGCTGCCCGGGCTTCTCCGTGAGAAACGCCAGGAGACGGTCCTCCGGGACCATTCCGTGGTTGCAGGCGGAGATCACCTCGTCCAGCACCAGCAGATCAACGCCGTTCCGGGCCATGGTCAGCGTGTCCTCCAGCAGCGCGGTATAAGCCCGCGCTGCCTTCTGACGTGTTGCCTCGTCCATCCTTTTATAGAAACCAAAATGGGCCTTGCACACGTCCGTTTTCACCTGAGGCAGCTGCTCCAGGATTCTCATCTCAGAGGAACTGCCGTTTTTGAAAAATTGCACGAAAAGCACCTGTTTCCCGGCCCCGGCTGCCCGAATAGCCAGACCGGCAGCGGCCGTGGTCTTGCCTTTCCCATCGCCGCAGTAAATATGAATCAGTCCCGACATGCTATACCTCCCCATTCACCACGCGGTAGACAAAGTCCATATCCAGGCCGGAGCGCACCGCGTCGGCCAGCAGATCATATTGGCGCTGTTTGTATTGTCTCGCGTCAAAGGCGGCCAGAGCGCCAAAATCCAGTTTCTTCTGACGGCAGATCGCCCGCAGAATACTCTCACAGATTCCCGGCCCGTCAAAAATGCCGTGGATATAGCTTCCGTACACATTGCCCGTCCCCATAAGCGGGGGCATTGTTTCCCGGCTGCGCCCCATGTGGATTTCATAGCCCTCATAGGCAAGACCGTTCAGCCCGGCAAGCATGCCTTCCACCCCGGTGAAAACGCCCTTGGTTTGGGCCTGTATCTTTTCAGAGTGAAACACGGTATCCATGTCCAGCAGGCCCATACCGGCAATTTCCGTGACTGAGGCAGCTTCCGCCTGCTCCGGGTCGGAAATTCTTCGGCCCAGCATCTGAAAGCCGCCGCAGACCCCGAAAATCAGCGTTCCGGCTGCGGCTGCTTTCTGAACGGCTGCTTCCAGACCGCTTTGCCGCAGCCATCTCAGATCCGCAATGGTGCTTTTGGTTCCGGGAATCAGAATCATATCCGGCTGATGCAGCTGAGAAACCCGATTCACATAGCGCACCGATACGTTCCCGTACCGCTCAAAGGGGCCGAAATCCGTGAAATTGGAGATTCGGGGCAGCCGGATGACAGCGATATCCACCAGCTTACGGTCTGTGCCGCGGGTAAAACGCTCCGTCAGACTGTCCTCGTCGTCAATATCCACGTGGATATAGGGTACGACTCCGGCCACCGGAACGCCGCACAGCTGCTCCAGAATTTGGATTCCCGGCTCCAGAATGGCACGGTCGCCCCGGAATTTGTTGACCACAGTACCCTTGATCCGGGCCTTTTCCTCCGGCTCCAGCAGCGCTACCGTGCCATAGAGCTGCGCAAAAACGCCGCCCCGGTCAATATCCCCCACAAGCAGCACCGGCGCATCCACCAGCTTTGCCAGACCCATGTTTACAATATCGTCCTGTTTCAGATTAATTTCTGCGGGACTGCCGGCGCCCTCGATGACGAGGATGTCATATTCCGCCGCCAGACTGTTGTAGGCTTCCAGAATGGCGGGAATGTACTCCCGCTTCCGGCGATAATACTCCATGGCCCGCATATTGCCCTGAACCGTTCCGTTGACGATAACCTGGCTGCCTGCGTCTGTGGTGGGCTTGAGCAGAATCGGATTCATGCGGACATCCGGCAATATGCCGGCCGCCTCTGCCTGAACCACCTGGGCCCGGCCCATCTCCCCGCCTTCCCGGGTAATGTAGGAGTTTAACGCCATATTCTGACTTTTGAAGGGTGCCACCCGATAGCCGTCCTGCTTGAAAATCCGGCACAGGCCCGCCGCCAGCAGGCTTTTTCCAGCATTGGACATGGTACCCTGGATCATGATGTTTTTTGCCATGGTTACGCTCCCTTCCGCACAAGCTCTATCGCGGCGATCAGCCGCTGGTTTTCCGCAGGCAGCCGCACTGCGATCCGGTACCAGCCCTCTGTCAATCCATGGTAATTTCCGCAGCCGCGAATGGCAATGTGCCGCTTACGCAGCGCCGTTTCCAATCCCTCCGGGCCCTGAAACAGCAGGAAGTTTGCCTCGGACGGACACACCCAGAACCCCAGACGTTCCAGCTCCGTCTTCAGCCACGCCCGCTGCGTTTGAATCAGCGCTCTGGTTTTTTGCAGGAATGGCTGTTCCTCCAGGGCGGCGATCCCGGCTGCCTGAGCCGGAATGGAAACGTTCCAGGGCTGTGTCGCCTGAGACATCCGTGCCAGCAGCTCCCGGTTGGAACAGATGCCATATCCGAGCCGAACTCCGGCCATGCCATAGCTTTTGGTAAACGCTTTCAGCAGAAACAGCTGGGGGTTGTCCCGGATTTCTCCTTTCAGGCTTGTGCGGCTGTCGGACAGATCCGCAAAGCACTCGTCGAGAAACAGCGCCACAGCTTCCCGCCTGCACAGGTGCAGAATCTCCTTCAGCACAGGGAGCGAAATGCTTTTCCCTGTGGGGTTGTTGGGATTGCACAGGAAAACCGCCTCGGGCTTTTCCTTTTTCAAATAGTCCAGGAAGGAATCGTCCAGGGAAAAGCCGGCTTCCCGGTGCAGGGAGTACCGCTCCACCCGGCATCCTGTCCGTTGAAGTGCCAGGGAATATTCCGAAAAGGTTGGGGCCAGTTCCACCGCCTTTCGGGGCTTGACGGCTTCGCAGTACGCATAAATCAGCTCCGCCGCGCCGTTGCCGCAGAGTACACAGTCCTGGGGTACAGACTCAAAGTCCGCGATTGCCTGCACCAGCTTCCGGCAGTAGGGGTCGGGATAATGGTGCATCTGGGGCAAGGCTTTCTGTATGGCGTCCAGCACCCCTTGGGGGGTACCCAGGGGATTGGTATTGGCGGAGAAATCCAGATCGATCCGCTCCTGATAAATGTCCCCGCCGTGGGGATTGGGGGTTTGATAAAGCATAGGTTCCTCCCTCAATACAAAATCAGCAGCTTGACACCGCAGCAGAATATCAGGGCCAGGAACGCCGTCGCGTACAGCAGCCTGCAGGAGCGGGGGATGTCCTGATGCTCGATGGGGCGCAGTTCGTCACCGATGTATTTCTTTTTATGCAGGACGCCGTGATACCAGGCGTCCCCCGCCAGGCGCAGCCCCAGCAAACCGGCGCACACCGACTCGGTCTGGGCCGAATTGGGGCTGGCATGGTTGCGGCGATCCCTCCGGTAAATTTTCCAGCCGTTTTTTTCGTCCAGCCCCAGAAGCAGCCCTGCCAGAAGCATCAGCAGCGCGGACAGCCGGGCGGGAAGAAGGTTCATCACATCGTCCATTCTTGCGGGTACCAGGCCGATGTTTTGATACGGCGGCTCGAGATAACCCAGCATGGAGTCCATGGTATTCACCGCCTTGTAGAAAAAGCCCAGAGGAGCGCCGCCCAGGGTCAGAAATACCAGCGGCGCGACCACGCCGTCGGAGGTATTCTCCGCCACCGTTTCCACGGCGGCCCGGGTAATGGCCGCATCGTCCAGAGCAGCGGTATCCCGGCCGACAATTCTGGATACCGCGCAGCGGGATTGTTCCAGGTTCCCGGTTTCCAGCGCGTCAAATACCTTCATGCTTTCATCCCGCAGAGACTTGGTGGCGAGAATTTGCCAGCACATGACGCTTTCCGCCCCAAGACGCAGCCAGGGGCTGATCAGGAGGCACAGCCGCAGCAGCAACGCGGGGATCAGCGTGGACGCGAGAACCACCAGCATCCAAAGCAAGGCCCCGGCGGCGTTTTCGCCTCTTACGGTTTTGGGAAATACGCGGCGAAACGCCGTTTCCAGAGCGGAGATCAGCTTCCCCATCAGCACCACCGGGTGGGGGAAACCTTGGGGGTCCCCCACAATCAGGTCAATTCCAAAGCCGATAATCATGGCAAGCAGCGACCATTTCATGTTTCCGCTCCCCCCGCCTGCATCGTGAAAATATAAACGGGATTCTGTCCGGTCATCAGATGGTAGGCCCCCGCCTTCCGGTCCCGAGCAACGCTTATGGAAACCGCCTCGGTTTCCGTAAAGGGAAATTCCGCCATACACGCCGTCAGCTCCGCTGTGGATTCCAGGGAAATCGCCGTGGCCACAACACGGACATGGGGATTCTTTTCCAGCAAAAGGCGCAGAATCTCCCGCAGATTTCCGGAACTCCCCCCGATAAACGCATGGGTCGGAGCGGGCAGATTGCCGCATACCTCCGGCGCGTGGCCGCTGACTACCGTCAGATTTTCCGCGGAAAACCGCTCCCTGTTCTGCAAAAGCAGCCTGACGGCGGCGTCCTTCCGCTCAATGGCATACACCTGTCCCTTCCGGGCCTGCAGCGCCATTTCGATGGCCACGGAACCGGTTCCCGCGCCTATGTCCCAGCAGACCGCCCCCTCCGTCAGCCGAAGCTTGGACAGGCAGACGGAACGGATCTCGCTTTTGGTCATAGGTACAATACCTTCTTCCCCGCCGCCACGCTGAAAGGCGCCGTCGGGCAGGCCGTGGGTCACGACCTCAGAAGACCGGTCATGCTCGATCAGCGCCACACTCAGTGCGTCATAGCTGCCTTCGGCCAGCGCTGCCGCCGTTCCAACCACAATTTTCTCATCCGGATAGCTCAGGCGCTGCCCAATGTGTACCGTCACCTGCCCCAGGCCCGCGTCTGTCAGCCTGCGGCAAAGATTGCAGATGCCGTTTTCACCGCCCACCAGCGCAAAGACCCGCTCATTGGCCCGAACATCCGGCACTATGTCGTGCTCCCGCCCGTGAAGGCTGACCGGCACCACATCCTCGTAAGAGGTATTCAGTCTGGCGCACAGGTAAACCAAGGAGCTTAACCCGGGCAGAACCTCCACATCACAGCCATTCAAAAGGGGAAGCAGCTTCTTTGTTCCGCTGAAAAAGCCCACATCTCCCGACATGACCACCGCGAAACGCAGATACTCCCGGTGCTCCCGGATATAGTCCGCAATGGCGCTGGGGGCAATGGCATCCACAGCGGTCTGGCCGGGGCCGGCCACCGCTTCCAGCATCCGCTTCGCACCGATCAGGCAATCGGCCTCCTCGATTGCGCGGCGCACCTGCGCAGTCATTGTCTCTCTGCTTCCGGGGCCGATTCCCAGCACTTTGACCCGGGGCCGCTGCCGACAGCCGATCCGCCGGCAAAGCAGCGCGATCGTTTCGGAGAGGGAAAGCCCTTCCCGCTGGGGCGGACGGCCAATAACAACAAGCTGTGCGGCTGCTTTTCGAGCGGCGGAGACTTTCGCGTCGAAGCCTCCCGCCTCTCCGCCGTCCTTGGTAACGAGATAATTTGCGGAAATTGTATGCAGCAGGGCCAGGTTCATCTCCTCGGAGAACGGCCCCTGCATGGCAACGATATGCCCCGGTTTCAGTCCGGCGGACTGGCAGGCAGTCAGCGAGGACTGGATGGGAAGAACCCGGGCGTATACGCGCTGAGAAAAGTCCTCCAGCCCGGCAAAGCTTGCCAGTTCCTTGCTGCCGGTGGTCAGCAGAACATTTCCCGGTCTGCCGTTCAAATAGGCCACCGCCCCGGGGATGTCCGGGACGTATACAGCGTCTGACGAAACTGCGGATTCCTTCCGCAGCAGGCGTAAATACTCCGCCCCGGATGTCCTGCATGCCCTGGCGATATTCTCCGTTACAGCGGCGGCATAGGGGTGGGTGGCGTCCACCACCAGATCAAAGGCGGCTTCCGAAAACAGCTCCGCCATTTCCTCCCCAGTCAGCCGTTTGGCGGAAATGGTAAGATTCTCCGCCGGCTGCAGCAGGGTTTCGCCATATTCCGTTGCTACGCAGGCGGTTATGGAAACCGGCTGCGCCGTCAAAAATTCCACCAGCTCCCGGCCTTCGGTGGTACCGGCAAAAACACAGATCTTATACATCGCGGTACCCTCTTGGCGTCACCAGATTTCCGCAGATGATTCTGGTCTCGGCATTTCCAATAAACACCGTGCAAAACATGTCCGCTTCGGCATCCCGCAACTGCGCCAGGGTAAGGATCTGCCGGCTTTCGCCCGGTCTTCCGATGTTCCTGGCCACACCGCAGGGCCGATCCCCGGGGATGTGCCGCAGCAGAATGTCGCAGGCCCGACGAAGATGATCCGGCCTGCCCCGGCTTGCGGGATTGTACAGTACAATGGACAAATCCGCTGCGGCGGCGGCTTCCAGCCGCCGTTCAATTTTCTCCCAGCCGGTCAACCGGTCGCTGAGACTGATAACCGCAAAGTCGTGGGTCAGAGGCGCTCCCAGCAGCGCCGCGCCGCTGCTGGCAGCTGTCAGGCCGGGAATTACCCGGATTTCCGGCACCCGGCTTTCGCCCCGCAGCTCATAAATCAGCGCGGCCATCCCATAAATTCCGCTGTCGCCGGAGCAGACCATGGCCACATTTTTCCCCTTCCCGGCAATGTCCAGCGCCATCCGGCAGCGCTTTGCCTCCTGGGTCATGGGGGTGGTCAGGAATTCCTTACCGGGATAGCGCGCCTTCACCAGGTCCACATAGACAGAATAGCCAATGATGACGTCGCAATTCTGCAGGGCGCGGTCAGCCCCCACAGTCATATTCTCATAATCCCCCGGGCCGATGCCCACAACAATCACGTTACCCAAAACGTACCTCCATAGCTTCCGCCGCGATTGCGGCTGTCACGCCGTTCAAAGCGGTTTTCCTTACGATCAGGCGATCCGCCCCCAGCAGGGCCGCCCGCTCACATACATTGTCCACGCCGGTGACGCTCTGCACGAAGTCGGAGGAAGTAAACTCCCCCTCCACTTCCCGCAGCTGCTCCGCCGAATAAAAGGACACAGGCCATTGGTTTTCCCGGCAGAATGCCAGCAGGCCCGGCTCCTCCGCCTTCAGGTCGATGGAGGAAACGCAGCGAATGGCCCGGCGGTCAATCTTTGCTGTCCGGAGGACCTGCTCCACCGCTGCGGAAATTGCCGCCGCTTCCGTCCCCCGGCGGCAGCCGATGCCCAGATGCAGAATCCGGGGAATCAGGCGCAGGGTTCTGGCAAAGGGCGTTTTCCGCTCCCAGCTGATGCAGATACCCAGATCCCCGCTGTCTCCCGGCACCACGCCGGGGGGATACTCCGTGACAACGGGAAAATCGCTGCATAGGGGAATGCTGGCTTCCAGAATTTCGGCGGAGACAGCCTTGGCGAGGACCATGCTTCCAATGACCAGACCCTCCTGCGTCGCCCAAGCATCTACGGAAAACTTCCGGTTGATATCTGTGGCGGTGGTGATGACCGGGATTGCGTCAAGACGTTCCGCCAGCATCCGTGCCAGTGCATTGGCGCCGCCGATGTGGCCGGACAACAGAGGAATGACAAATTTCCCCAATTCATCCATGCACAGCACCGCCGGGTCGGTGCGTTTGTCCCGGACATGGGGCGCGATTTCCCGGACGGCAATGCCGCAGGAACCGACGAATACCATGGCGTCCGCCCAGCCAAACAGCTCTGCGTAAAAAGGCCTTGACGGTTTGCCCAGCGGGAGAAAGCCATCCTGCGCGAACCGCTCCATGGTATAGCTCCGCTGTTGAGCATCCGGGAAGCAAGCGCAAACCCTTCCGGCCGTCCGGCACCCCTGCCGGCTGTAGGCAAAAACGGCCAGCTTCATTGCGCTGCCTCACGGTACTCCGTGGAAAAGCTGGGATGGTATAACCGGGAACGCAGATACTGATCCCCCATACAGTTGCCTACAATAATCAAAGATGTCTTGGTCAGGCCGTTTTCTGTCACAGCTTCATGAAGGGTTTCCACCGTACAGCGGATAATCCGCTCCTCCGGCCATGTGGCTTTGTAAACCACTGCCACAGGCGTGTCACCGGGGTAGCCGCCCGCCAGCAGATCCGCCTGAAGCGCTTCGGTCAGAGCGGTGCTGAGGAACAGAATCATGGTGGAGCGGTGGGCCGCCAGCGTGCGGATAGACTCCCGCTCCGGTACCGGCGTCCGTCCAGCGGTTCGGGTGATGATTACGGTCTGGCTGACATTGGGAAGCGTGTACTCCGTTTTCAGCGAAGCCGCCGCGCCGCAGAAGGAGCTGACCCCGGGGCAGACATCGTAGTCGATTCCCAGCTTGTCCAGCGCGTCAAACTGCTCCCGCACGGCACCGTAAATGCTGGAATCTCCCGTATGCAGACGCACCGTGACCTTTCCGGCGGCTTCTGCCGCCTTGACTACCGCAATCACTTCCTCCAGCGTCATTTTGGCGCTGTTGTAAATATCGCAGCCGGCTTTGGTGTATGTCAGCAATTCGGGATTGACCAGGGACCCCGCGTAAATCACCACATCCGCTTCCCCAAGAAGCCGTGCGCCCCGCACTGTAATCAGATCTGCCGCGCCGCTGCCGGCCCCAACAAAATGTACCATAACCATACACCCCTTTGTTAAATCGTTTTGATACTGCTTCGTTACAAAGACGGCGCTGCCGTTTTCGCGATTTTTGAGAAAAAACACGAAAACCCGTCTCATACTGATATTCTCTCAGTGCCTAACGTTCTCCGTTCTGCCCGTAAAGAACCGCCCGCAAAAGCCTGCGGGCGTTATCCGTTTCGCACAGCAGACCGTACTCCTTGGAAAACACAATCGCCCCGGCTTCCAGGGCATCGCCTGCTTTGCGGCTCAGGATGAACGCGATCCGCCCTGCCAGCCGGCTGAGCGTCTGCTCCCGAAGTCCGGCTTCTTCCAAAATGCGGATTCCGTCATCGCAGGTTACGCATTCCAGAAGCTGACCGATGCGGCTCGTGTCAAGTCCCGCAGCGCCGGCATGGGCGGCCAGAATCTCCATGCGGCAGTCACCGTATTTGGAGTGGGTGTTCAGCATTCCCCCCGCGATTTTCACCAGCTTGCCAATGTGACCGATCAGCAGTGCCCCCCGGAATCCAAGCTCCTTGCAGATGTCCAGGGCGTCACCGATAAAATTGGAGGTCATCACCGCCGTTTTCGGGTCGATTCCCAGGCTGTGCCGGATGTAATCGGAACCGTAATTTCCCGGCGTCAGCAGCGCATATTCCGCGCCGTTTTCCCGGCGCTGACGAAGCTCCACCCGGATGGTGTCCACCAGGGCCTGCTCACTCATTGGCTCCACAATTCCGGTGGTTCCCAGAATGGAAATGCCGCCCACGATGCCCAACCGGGGATTAAAGGTTTTCTTTGCCAGCGCATCCCCCTCCGGGGCGGAAATCAGCACTGACAGTCCACCCCGGTAATCGGTCAGGCGGCATACCTGCTCTACGTTTTCCCGGATCATCCGCCGGGGGACAGAGTTGATAGCCGCCGCTCCCACGGGCTGATCCAGGCCCCGCTTTGTAACCCGGCCGATGCCCTGCCCGCCTTCGATGGCGATTCCCGGCGCACCGGCCCGGGATACCTCCGCAAAAATCAACGCTCCCCCGGTCACATCCGGATCGTCACCGCTGTCCTTTTCAATGGCGCAGCGAACCGCATCCGGCTCCATATGGATTTCCCGCACCTCCAGCTCCAGGACAATCCCTTTTGGCGTGGTGATGGAAATGTGATCCCGTTTTTTTCCGGTCAGCAGCATCCAGGCCGCTGCCTTGGCCGCCGCAGCAGCGCAGGAGCCGGTGGTATAGCCCAGCCGAAGCCGTTTCCCATCCTTTACAATATAATTCTCCATCAGATTCCCCCGTGTTTTTCTTCCAGACAGGCTTCGTAAAACCGAACGGCGAAGGCTGGGTTGGCATAAAAATGGAAATGGGGATAACCGGCATAGAGCCGCCGATTGGCTATAACGCAGTTCCAGCTTTTCCCGGACGCTTTTACCGCTGTAAAGCTGTCCCCGGGATCTTCGCAGTCCCAGTGGTGAAACTCATGGGCGGCAATTTCTTCTCCGGCGGGGCAGAGCATGGTGTCGCGCTTGGCCTTCAGGCGGATATAGCCGAATCGGGACAGCTTTCCCGTGCAAAAGCTTTTCCCCGGCAAAAAGCCCACCATAGGGAACGCTCCAATGGCCTGCGTCAGATACATAAACCCGCCGCATTCCGCGATACAGGGCAGATTCCGCTTCAGTGCCTTCCGAACAGATGCCAGCATGGAGCCGTTTTCGCTGAGCTGTCGGGCGTACAGCTCCGGGTACCCGCCGCCCAGATATAGCCCGTGGATGCCGGAGGGCAGCGATTCGTCAGTCAACGGGCTGAAAGGCACCAGCTCCGCGCCCATGTCCGTCAGCGCCTCCAGACTGTCCGCATAGTAGAAGCAGAACGCGTTGTCCCTGGCCACGGCGATACGGACGGGCTCGGAGAACCGGGGCAGCGTCACAGCGTCACAGCGTATCGGCGGGGCACTCTGCGCCAACTCCAGCAGGCCGTCCAGGTCAACAGACGCTTCGGCCTGAGATGCCAGAATCTGCAATTTCTCCTGCAGATTTTCCACCTCTGCCGCAGTCACCAGACCGAGATGACGGCTTTCCAGACCGCAGTCTGGCATGGGCGGCAAAAAGCCCAGCGGGCGAACCCGCCCATCGAAATGATCCCGAATCTCTTTGGCCAGCAGGCTGTAAGTCGATGCCGTGCATTGGTTCAAAATCACGCCGCAGATTGGATTGTCCGGGTACAAGGACAAAAATCCCTGAATCACGGCCAACAAGGAAAGGGACGCTCCCTTGGACCCTACCACAAGGACAACAGGACTGCCTGTGATCTGGGCAAGCTCGTAGGTGCTGGCCCTGGTGGAGGTCAGGCCCATGCCATCGTAAAAGCCCATGACGCCCTCGATGATGCAGACATCCCGATCGCTTCCGTTTTTCGCCAGAAGATAGCGCAGCGTATTGGGCGAAAAGAAAAAAGAATCCAGATTGGCGCTTTTTGCCCCGATGATTCGGCTGTGGAACATGGGGTCGATATAATCCGGGCCGCATTTGAACGCGCCGGTCTTTAACCCGCGGTTCACCAACGCCTGCAAAACGGCACAGGTAACCGTTGTTTTTCCGCAGCCGCTGTTGGTGCCGGCCAGGATGATTCTGGGGATGATATGTTCCATGCTGTTCCCCCTTTACCCAGTGTGAGGTCAGGAGCGCGGAAACGCCGCCTGACAGCACCCTCCCGATCAGAAACAGGATAAGATACGCATCTGCAGTCAAGAAAGGCCGGGAAAGCGCCACGCTCAAAAAACTGCGGCAGTTTGGTACTGCCGCAGCCGATTTTCTGCAAAACAAGACGCCCGCCTCCCAGAAGGGCAGCACGGCGGACACATCTAAGCAGGTCTCCTGGCTTGCACATCCTCAGCGTGTACACTGCCTTCTCAGGAAGCTTCCCAATGGCTGGCTTTCGCCCCGTGTACGGCCTCCGCGCATACAGTGGCGGTACCGTTCCGGATTCTGACCGGATTTCCTATTCTCCGTCCATTCTGTCCGAATGAAACGGCACTTAAATGGTTGTGAAATTTGAAATTATCATACTACCGGGAAAGAATTTTGTCAACCCCGGTTCCGCCAGGCGTTCCGTTCAGGTGTCGGCAGGGATTCTTTCCTCCCATGCCATGTA
>CAZUAN010000052.1:0-11784 GCA_964618385.1 uncultured Oscillospiraceae bacterium
CCTGATTCCGATTGTACGCCGGTTGGCACGAAAACCGTCTCCTGCGGGAGCCGGCATTTAAGTTTTGTTTGACATATATTGTAACTGCGCGGAGCGCTTTTGTCAATGGAAAGCTTTTGCGGCCATAGTTCGGTGAGGAATCTCAGAAAAGCAGAAAACAGGCAGGCATTTTCGGAATCCGGACAGTTGATTTCCGGGCGGCGCATGGTATAATAGCCGTATCAAATTGTCCGCAGGAACGGCGGGAATCGAATGTCCCGCCCAGATGCAAGAGGGAACTATGAATTACGATTTTTCGGGAGCGGCCCAGGCAATGCCGCTGTATGTCAAAAGCAATGCGGACAGCTGTGTCGTCCGTTTCTGGGAGCAGAAGCTGGAAACCGAGGCGGTCTGCGCCCCTGATGGGTGCGCTGCGAGTGCGTTTTACCTGCAGGTGGACGCGCAGGGGCTGGCTCTTGTAGATCATGGCCGTATCCTGCGGGGAGACTTTACCAAAATGCGGCCCAGGCTTATCCCGAATAACCTGAACGGGGAGCTTCTGGTAAAGGCCTGTAAAGGAAAGGGTGTGTCTGGGTCCATGACTGCGGTGGACGCTACAGCAGGTCTGGGCGAAGACGCATTTCTTCTGGCGGCAGCCGGCTTTCATGTGCGGCTGTACGAACGAAATCCCGTCATTGCCGCGCTTGTATATGACGCGCTTCGCGCAGGGGCTGAACATGCGGATCTGGCCCCGGTCATCCGCCGGATGCAGCTATATGAGCAGGACAGCATTCTGGCGCTGCCGAAGCTGACAGCGCCGCCGGATATCGTTGTGTTGGACCCCATGTTTCCGGCCCGGCAAAAAAGCGGCCTGATTAAGAAGAAATTTCAGCTGCTGCATCAGCTGGAGCAGCCGTGCGCGGAGGAGCAGGCGATGATGCAGGCGGCTTTTGCCTGCGGACCCCGGCGGATTGTCATCAAACGGCCCCTGAAAGGCCCCTGTTTGGCGGGGGTAAAGCCCAGCTATACCCTCAAGGGGAAGTCCATCCGCTACGACTGCATTGTCCTGCCGCGGCAAGGGGAAGCGGAAAGGATGGAATCGGTTCCCGATTGACAGGAAGGGCGGTACGGGTATACGGATTCTTCTCTGCGAAAAAAGAACGGCATGACAGTTTCTCCGTTCCGGAAGCGGAGGACGCTCTGGGACGGTTCCCCGGATGGAGCAAGCTTTTCTTTTTTGGAGAGGGGAAGGCCCCCGCCCCTCCTTAAGAGTTGACAGCCGTTGTATAATAAAAAGAAAAAGGATGTGTCAGAATATGGCGGTTCGCTTGAATGAGGACAAGGAAATAGTCAGAATGATCCGGGAGGGCCTGAAGCGCACCGGCGGTTACTGCCCCTGCCGTCTGGAACGTACAGAGGAAAACAAGTGCATGTGCAGGGAATTCCGGGAGCAGATTGCAGACCCGAACTATAAGGGCTACTGCCACTGTATGCTCTATTACAAGGAATAAAATTGCAGAAATCCGCAAAAATCTGTTGACAAAATCCGTCGGGTATGGTATGATACTCAGGCGTTAAGCAAAAGCGCAGAACGCAATGGGCGAGTGGTGGAATTGGTAGACTCGCTAGATTCAGGTTCTAGTGT
Source organism: uncultured Oscillospiraceae bacterium (assembly GCA_964618385.1). Lineage (GTDB taxonomy): Bacteria > Bacillota > Clostridia > Oscillospirales > Oscillospiraceae > Faecousia. The sequence continues at coordinate 1,625 of CAZUAN010000052.1, forward strand.
TCACTGCGGACGTGCGGGTTCAAGTCCCGCCTCGCCCACCAAGGGAAAAAGGGCATCCGAAAGGATGTCCTTTTTCTTATGCGTGCGAATCGAAAGCGCTGCCGGCCAGGCCCGGGTACAGACACTGCCGTCAGCCGGCAAAGAAGGAAAGGAAGCAGATTCCGATGGCCCACTACGTTATGTCCGATATTCACGGGGAAGCGGATCGTTTTCATGCGATGCTGGAGAAAATTCCTGTTTCTTCCGGGGACACGTTATACATACTTGGCGATGTAATCGACCGGGGGCCGGAGGGAATTGAACTGCTGCGGGAGATCATGGAGATGCCCAACACGGTCATGCTGCTGGGCAATCATGAATACATGCTGCTCCAATATATGAGTCCGGATGCCACGGACGCCGACATTCGCCGATGGAACCGCAATGGCAACGCGCCTACCCTGGCGGCATACCGGCAGCTGGAGCAGAAAGAACAGCAGGCGCTTCTTCATTTTCTTCGTTCAAGGCCCATCCATTTGGAGGTGGAAGTGAACAGCCAAATATTTTATCTGGTGCATGGCTTTCCGGGGAAGAACGTCCATGACGAGGTATGGGGCAGGCCAACCATGCAAACGCCCAATCCCATTGCGCGCTCCCAGCTGATTATCGGCCATACGCCCGTGCTAAGCCTGATCCAGGATGATATTCAGCGAATGCGCTATGCCATGGAGCTGGAGAGCAGGAGCGCGCACCTGGAGGTTTTCCATGGGCCAGGATTTTTTGATATCGACTGCGGCTGCGGACACGATCTGGCGGTTAAGGCCCTGGCCTGTATCCGGCTGGAAGATATGGCGGTTTTCTACACATAACCGGTCATGTGCCGACGCTGTCCTGTGCTGACCTTCCGGCCGGAGAGAGCGGCCCATGGGCGCGGCCAGCCGGTATGTCCGGAAAATACCGTAGCCCCGGGAAAGGTCTGCTTTCCCGGGGCTTTTGTCAAACCTTCCAGCCGGCGGCCTGACGGCGTTCTGCCACAAAGCGGCGGTATACGCCGTCGTGTGACAGCAGCTCGTTGTGGACGCCCTGCTGCACAATCCTGCCGTTCTGAAGCACAAAGATCTGGTCGGCGTTGCGAACCGTTTTCAGGCGGTGCGCGATCAGAATAACGGTTTTCTCATGGGTCAGCTCGCCGATGGCTTCCATCAGTTCCTTTTCGTTTTCGGGATCGACGTTGGCCGTGGCCTCATCCAGAATGATGATGGGAGCATCCTTCACGATGGCCCGGGCAATGGCAATGCGCTGGCGTTCCCCGCCGGAAATGGATGCGCCGCCCTCCCCGATTACCGTATTATAGCCCTCCGGCAGCGCCATGATGAAGTCGTGACAGCGGGCCTTTTTCGCGGCGGCAACAACGTCCTCCCGGGAAGCGTCCGGTTTTCCAAATCGGATGTTATTGGCGATGGTATCGGAGAACAGGTAGGTATGCTGGAATACAAAGGAGAAATTCCGGATCAGGCTGTCATAGCTGTAATCCCGCACGTCCCGGCCGCCGAGGGTGACTTTGCCGCTCTGCACATCCCAGAAACGGGCCATCAGACTGCACAGCGTGGTTTTGCCGCTGCCGCTGGGCCCGACAAAGGCCGCCGTGGTCTTTTCCGGAATGGTCAGGGAAACGTCATCCAGGATTTCCTTCTGCTCATAGGAAAAATGCACATGCTCCAAGGCAATGTCAAAACGGGAAGGGGAGAAATCCGTGCCGTCAATGTCCATAGGCGCCACCGTCAGAATCGCGTCTGTTTTCTCCACGCCAATGTCAATGACCCGAAGCAGCGCGGAATAGCCTCCCGCACTGTCAAGCTGCTCAAATAGAATAAACGAGCAGATCAGCATCAGCAGACAGTTCGCAAGCGGCATGGTTCCCTGAATCCAGAAGATCAGGGCAGCGGCGCAGATATCCACGCCGGTCAGCTTGCTGATGATGTTCTGCAGGAGCATAAACGGGATCAGCTTCATTTCCATGCCAATATTGGCGCGGCAGCTTTCCTTTACCGCGCTCTGCACCTGAGAAGCCGTGTCCTCCGCCAGATCGTAATTCTTCACTTCGGCAATGCCCTGAATGTATTCCAGCGTCTTGCTTACGAGACGCTCATCCGCATCCAGCTTGCGCCGGGATACCGCCATCTCCCGGCTCTGCATCCATGCGTTGACCAGCAGATAGACAACCAGCCCTGCAAGCGTCACCAGCCCAATGCGCCAATCATAGGCCAGCATCATCAGCGCGATGATTCCGGTACTCAGAAACCCTTTTGTGGTAAGCATGACCACGCGGGTAGCCACATTGGCCATATTATCCATGGTGTTTGTCGTGACGGATGTAACCTCGCCCAGGCTGTTTTGGTTAAACCACCCCATAGGCAGATAGCGCAGATGCTCGGCAATTTCGATCCGCTTACTGGCGCAGGCCCGGTAACCCCCCTTTGTCTGCAGCATAGCGGATTCCATGCTGACAAGAATGGTTGCGGCTACGGAGCCGACGATAATCGCCAGGCTTGCCGCTAATGTTCCCATGCTCACGCGGTTCTCCAGCAGTGCGCTGACGACCAGATAGACCGCCGGAATGCGCAGAGCGGAGAAGATGGCGCTCAGCACACCAAGCCAGATCGAGCGGATGAACAGCCTGCGGTTCTCCTCGCCGCAGAAAGCAAAGAATTTTTTCAGAGTCCGAATCATTTACGCTACCTCCCCGTCGCTGTCCTTTACGCTGATATGGGCCTGCCACATCTCCCGATAGAGAGGGCAGTTCTCCAGCAATTCATCCTGCGTTCCCTGCGCCGCCACCTGGCCGTCCTGTATCACAAAGATGCGATCCGCGTCCGCCACTGTGGACAGGCGGTGGGCAATGACCAGCAGGGTTTTCCCCTGAATCAGCCTGGCCAGCGCAGACTGGATGAGCGCTTCGCTTTCCGGGTCGGTGTAGCTGGTGGCCTCGTCCAGGATAATGACCGGCGCGTCCTTCAGCATGGCCCGAGCGATGGAAATGCGCTGCCGTTCGCCGCCGGACAGATGGGAGCCGGATGTGCCGCAGCGGGTCTGATAGCCATGCTCCAAGCCCATAATCAATTCATGACAGCCGCATTTTTTGGCTGCGGCAATAACCTCCGCGTCCGTGGCGCCTTTGCGCCCCATACGGATGTTGTCCATAATGGACAGGTCAAACAGGTAATTGTCCTGGGACACATAGGCAATGCGCTTTGCGCATTCCCGAAGCGGCAAAGTGCGGATATCCACGCCGCCCAACGCAATGCTGCCGCTGTCCACATCCCAAAGTGAGGCGATAAGCCGGGCAATGGTAGATTTGCCGCTGCCGGACGGCCCGACCAGCGCATTCACGGTTCCCGGTTCAATGCGCAGGCTGACGCCATGCAGCACCTCTTTTTCGTGGTAGGAAAAACGGACATCCTTCAGGACGATGGAATTGTCGCCCGGCTGTATCTTAGCGGTATCAGGGCGCACCATATCCCGACCGGACAGGATATCCGCCGCTTCCCGGATGATCACGCCCGCCTGGGAAAGGTCATCGGTGTAGGAGTAAACAGTAACCAGCGGCTGCATCACACCGAAGGACAGAATGATAACGGTCAGGAAGGATTCCACGGTCAGAGAACCGCGCATATACAACAGGCATCCTACCGGCAGGATACCAAGCAGCGTGGCGGGGAAGATTGCCATGCCTCCGGAGAAGCCGAACAGCGAGCTTTTCATCCATTCGATAAAGCAATCCGCGCCCTCTTTTGCGGCGGTAACGAATTTGGCATAGCTGGTTTTGGACTGCCCGAAGGCTTTGATCACCTCGATGCCATTGATATACTCCACCGCCGTGTCGTTCAGCGCCTTTGTGGAATGGACTGTCCGCTGAAATTTGGCCTCGTACCCGTTAGTCATGGACAGAAAGCACAATAATCCCAGGGGCAAAACGATCAAGGTTGCCAGCCCCATGCGCCAATCCGCAGTAAACAGCAGTACCAGCACGGCAATGGCTCCTACGATGTTGGAGGTCATTTCCGGCACGATATGAGCCAGAGTTGTTTCGATGGAGTCCACCCGTTCCACAATAACGTTTTTATAGGAGCCGGAAGACTTTTCCAATACAACCCCCAGGGGCAGGGTTGCCAGCTTTTTCAGCAGACGGACCCGAATATCCGCCAGTACATGAAACGTGGCATGGTGGGACAGGGCTGTAGAAACTGCGTGCAGCAGGTACCGGAGGAGCCACCACATCCCCATTGCCAGGCAGCGGTTCAGGCACAGGCTTTTGTCTGCCGTTCCGCCCAAAAGCGCGTCAATCAAATCAATCATGATGAAGTACGGCATCAGCGAGCAGGCCACACCGGCCAGCGCCGCCAGAACACTGAGGAGGTATTCTCCCCTGCGTTTTCCCGCCAGTTCCGCCAGCCAGGAGGCTGCGGAACGTGTTTTTTCCTTGTTTTCGTTCATTTGGCTTGTCTCCTTTTTCGATTAGCGAATGCTAACCGTTTTTCTTAACAAAAGGGGAAAACCGGGTTCCCCTCTTGTTATAGTCCTGTAATCTTGCGCCAGCCGGGAGTGAAAAAGTCCAGAATGGTTTTCAGGTAACGCTCCGCATCCTCCTGGGCGTAGCCATGCTCAATGGGCTGAATCAACGCTGCAAAATAGGCGCTGACCAGCATGTGCATTTCATCGGGCCGCACCTCCCGGACGGGAATTTCCCTGGCTTTGCAGTCCTCCAAAAAGCACAGCATCCTCTGGGATGTCCGCTCCACCATGCCGTGTACATAGTTCTCGTATGGCGTGCCAGCAGCGCAAAACAGCAGCAGGCGAAAAGCTTCCGGCTGCTGGTACATCACATCCAGGATCATCCGGGCATCGTTGTAACCGCCGTCGAAGTCCCATAGCTTGTCTGTATGATGGCCATCCAGCAAATCATAGCTGGAAGCGATGTGCTGTTCTGTCCAGCTTTGCAGCAGATCGACAGCCGGCTGCACCAGAGAGGCAAACATTTCCTGCTTACCGGAGAAATGGCGGTAAAGCGCCGCAGATGTCAGTCCGACTGCGTCGGCTACATGCTTCATGGAAGCCTGCTCGAACCCGTTTTCCTGAAATTCCCGCATAGCCGCTCTGACGATTCTGTCATGGTTGGCGGTCTTATCCCTGGGCACAAAATCATCTCCCGTCCCCGCTTTAGTAAATTGTGTTAGCTAACGCAATTAACATACCGCGTTTTTCGCAAATTGTCAAGTCCAAAATTTCCGTTCATACTGATAATTAATTCTGATATTTAATAAAAATGTTTCATTCGAAGAATGGAACATTTTTATAAAGGAACAGGATCAGGGCAAAGAAAACCGGCCAGGCGTTTTCTGCGGGAGTAAAAAAAAGGCAGCGCCGGTAAGGCGCTGCCTTGGGCAGAAGGAATTCCTTCTGTCAGTCATGGTTCTGATCGCACAACTGCTGGTTATTCATCTTGAGCATAATAATCAGGTTTGTTGCAAAGTCTTTCATAAGAAAACACCTCCTGGTTCGAGAAAATGGATTGGGATGGGGGTCTGCGCATTGTGGACAGCCCCCTTTGCCGAATCATATTTGCGCCGGTCACATATGGCGGATGCAGCTCAGCATTTCGCCATACTGTGCCATGGAGCGGTTGTGATTTTTTCTCATAGGGTTTTGATTCTGCATTTTTGATTACCTCCGACAATAGATTGTGTAGGAGACGCGCGTTTTAGCGGTACATCCAATTGGTGATCTCACCGTAGGCCTCGAGAGCCTTCAGCAGATTCTTCTTAAAGCCTTTCATAGGTCCACCTCCTTGTAACATAGGCGGGAGCCGCCTGTGAATTTTCTTTTAATGAATCCTGCAAGAGTGGCTTTGTTTCACCCTTGTAGTGTCTGCATTATATCAGCTTGACAGGCAGGAAAAAAGTGGTATAATTGACTTCTATATGGTGAATATTGACTTTATGAACAAAAAACGGCGCCTGATTCTTGAAAAATGAGGAGATTTCTATGCAAAATTACCAACATAAGCTCCTGACAAACCTGGATGATACAGGCTTCGGCGTTAAATATGAAAAAAATCTCAGCGCATATACGCCCCCTCACTGGCATAATGCGGTAGAGCTGCTGCTTTTCGTCAAGGGCAAGGTAAGTTGCAATTTTGAAAACGCCACACTTCACGCGAAGCCGGGAGACATCTATATTATCAATTCCCATGAGGTTCATGCCACCAGATGCAGCCGCAATGCGGTTTATCTGTGCATCCATATTCTGCCCAGCCAGATGTGCCGGTTTGTGCCGAACTTTGACCAGCTGCACTTTTCCCTGGTATTTGATCCGGAGGATCAGACCAGGTCCATGGCCTATGAACAGCTTCGGGTTCACCTGCGGGAAATCCTCCGTCAGACCGAGGAGCCGCATCTTGCCTATAAGCTGGAACGGATGGCCCGCCTGTACGCGGTAACGGCGATTCTGGTAAAGCATTTTTCCCAGGCCCTGGCTGTGGAAGAAACAACGCTGCAGCGCAGCGATATGACCCGCCTGGAGCCGATTCTGGAATATATCCAGCTGCACCACGCCGAGGAATTGCCTCTGGATGAGGCGGCCAACGCCATTGGCCTGAACAAGGAATATTTCTGCCGGCTGTTCAAGAAAAATATGGGGGTAAGCTATCTGCAATACGTCTATCAGATCCGCACCACCGCATTCTGCCGGGAGCTGGAGACTACGGATGATCCCATCAGCGAAATCGCGGAACGTCACGGATTCCGGGATCCAAAGATGCTGAACCAGTATTTCCGGGAGATTTACGGCTGCACGCCTTCGGAAAAGCGGAAATTTTTCCGGGAGGTAACCATTGACGATCCGGAAGAGAATCTGGATCAGGATTGACGGTATGATTTCGCCGATTTGTGCGCAAACTGGGAAGGAAACAGAGGCAATGAAAATTCTTGTATTGTCAGATTCTCACGCGGCCCTCAGCTTTATGCGCCGGTGTATCACATCGGTATCGCCGGATGTCCTGATTCACCTGGGTGACTATTTTGACGATGGCCTGGCCATGAAAGAGCAGTTTCCCGGCATACCCTTCTATCAGGTGCCGGGAAACTGCGACTGTTACCGCTGCCCGCCGGGCCAGCCGGAAATCCTTGTGCTGACCCTGGATGGCGTGAATCTTTACATGACCCATGGTCATAAGCACCGCGTGAAATCCGGGCTAAGCCTGCTGCTGCAGGATGCCCGGGCCAGCGGATCGGATATCGTGCTTTACGGCCACACCCACCGGCCGGACTGCCACCGGGAAGAGGATGGACTCTGGGTTTTGAATCCGGGGACCTGCGGTTTTTATGGCGGAAGCGCGGGCTTGCTTGAGCTTCACGATGGCGGCATTTCGGAGTGCCGCCTCCTGCGGGACGGGGATCTGGTCTAAGCGATGGCGGCCAGAAAGTGCATGGCGCAGGCAAAGCCAAGCCCGGAGACGAGGATGCTCAGGATATCCACAGCCCTGTTTACAAAGCGGCGGTGATCCGCGGCATCGGGGAAAGGGGGCTGGGCAGTCCTGCAGATGGTCAGATGATATTTTTTTCTGCGGGTTTTCATGATGGATTCCTCCTTTTGTATTCTGCCAAAACAGGATACCATAGGAAAAGTCCAATAAAACGGACAAAAAGCTTTGCCCCCGAAGCTTGCTGATACGGATTCCCGATGAAGCGGTTTCATCCGGAATCCCACGCGCTGAGTACGCTTAAATTGTGCCTGCGGTACCAATTTACGTCTTATAAAAACGGAACGCCCTTCGCGCTGTAAAACGGTTTTATAGAATCCGTATTCGTACGAATCTTTCCGATCCGGCTGCGGAATATCTTGCAACCATGTAAAAAATATGCTATGATAAAGAAAAATCTGTTCCGGAGGTACGATATGAAAAAATCCGGTGATTCCAAGCAAAACGCGGCCGTGGCGGCTGCAGAACTGACTGGCTTTGATAAATGCAAATCCGTAGCCAGGAAGATCAATTCCGTCATCAATCTGATCTTTGTCTGGCTGTTTCGCCTGCGTAAGCTTGTAATGGCCGCGCCGGTGGTGTACTTCGCGCTGAAGCTGGCGTCCTATAACAGCGAACACCTGCCGGAACAGGTGGGGATCGATTTGCAGTCCACCGGGGAGTTTGCCCAGACCATCAGCCGCCAGCTCGCGGTTGCCGGGCCGCTGGGATTGACGCTGGCATGTCTGCTGCTGATGTTCTGCTCACGCAAAACCGTTTATCCCTGGACCATCAGCATCTTTACGCTGGCGCTGCCCCTGCTTTTGCTGCTGAGCAATGTCTATCCGGCGTAAGAATCGGGCAGGGAGTGGGCAAGTCCGTTTCCTGCGGACTGTCCTAGCTCTGTCCGGAGAGTACGCTACCGCCCTGCGGACTGGGCGCGGTACTGGCTGGGACTCATATGGGTGATCCGTTTGAAGGTCTGGGAAAACACGCTGAGGGAGGAAAAGCCGGACATCACGGATATTTCCCCAATCGGATAGTTGGTATTGCGCAGAAGATTCTTGCTTTCCTCCACGCGCCGCTCCGTAAGATAGCGAATGGGCGATATTCCAAAGCTCTCCCGAAAAGTGTGGGCTACATAGTATTTATTCTGGTGTGCGGCCTGCGCCAGCTCGTCCAGGGTGATGGGATTCCGAAAGCCTTCATCTATATAGCTTTTCACCGCCGCACATTCCGGACGGATATGCTCGGCGGTGGCCGGCGATATTCCCACCTGCCGCTGGCTGAGGATGCAGATCAGAATAATATTCAGCAGATTCTGACAGATGGACGCGTGCCTCGGCTCCTTCCACTGCACCTCCTCCAGCAGCAGCTCCATATATTGCCTGATCCGGCCGTTGGCGCAGGGAATGCGAATTTCCCTGCGCTCCAGCGCGCCGTTTTTTTCCAGGAAGCGCATTCCTTCAATGCCCAGAACGATGTATTCCAGCGGCATGGCAGCCAGGGAAAGCTCCGTGTGCTCCACATGGGGATTGATGATGATCAGATCGTTTTCCCGAACCTGACAATAATGGCCGTTCACCAGAAACTGGCCCCGTCCCCCGGTAATCAAAAACAGTTCGCTGAAGGAATGGGCATGGGTAATGCTGTGCCAGTCCCCCTCATACTTGGCGGAAGTCACATACAGAAGTCTGGCCCGCAGCGGTTCCCCCTCTGCCGCGCTTTCCATTGGCGTATAGACAAATTCCAGATCCGTCCGGGCATCGAGAATATAATTCGACGGCGCAGCGGGAAGATCATACCGGCGATTGCTCATAAAATGCACCCCTTTTGCCTATTATACACGTTCTGAGGCGATTTGGGAAGCGGGTTAACGCACAATTTCTTAAAATTGCGTTTTGCAGTGTCCTGTCAAAACGGCGATTTTTTTGTTCAAAATTTGTGTATTATTTACAGCATTTGGAAAATATCAAAAAATAATTTAGTATTGTTTCCAATAATTTGAAACAGAAGCGGAAAAACCTTTTTCCCGCTGTTTTTCAAAAAACAGCAATTTTACTAAAAAATAAAGCAACGAAAGGATTGGAACAGTGTCAGGCATTTGTTATACTGATGTTAACGATTTTGCGGTATAAACAACGCCCAAATCGAAAAATTTGTATGGAGGAAAAGTATATGAAAAAGCGCATTGCACTGCTTCTGGCCTGTGTCATGGTGCTGGGCCTGGCCGCCTGCGGCAGCAGCACCACTTCCGCCGAGACTTCCGCCGGGACTCAGACTTCCGCTGAAGCCCCCGTCGAGACTTCCGCCGAAGCGCCTGCGGAAAGTGCCGTTGAAATCTCCGTTGCCGCCATCGAAACCGCTTACGGCTCCGAGGTGTGGCAGGAGGTAGCCGACGCCTTTACCGCCCAGACCGGCATCCAGGTAAACCTGACCACCGACAAGAATCTGGAGGATATCCTCTCCGGCCCAATGCAGAATGGTGAATACCCGGACGTGGTACATCTGGCCACCGGCCGTCCCGCCGGTCTGACCGAGCAGCTGATTAAGGCCAACGCTTTGCACGACCTGACCGATATGCTGGCGACCACCATCCCCGGTGAAACTGTCACCCCCGCTGAGAAGATCATTGAAGGCTTCACCGACACCTCTGCCACCAATC
>CAZUAN010000053.1:0-11453 GCA_964618385.1 uncultured Oscillospiraceae bacterium
TTCGTCCCTTTGGCGAGGTAGTCTGTTTGCCATTCGACGTTGCCCACAGCACGGAGGGACTGGCTTCTCTTGCCAAGCGGTTGAAAGAACTTGACGGCGAGACCCGTGTCGTGATGGAACACACAGGACGCTATTATGAGCCGGTTGCAAAGGCATTGCATGAAGCCGGTCTTTACGTCAGCGCAGTGAATCCGCTGCTCATTAAGGAGTACGGTGCCAATTCTCTGCGCCGTGTGAAAACCGATAAGGCCGATGCCATGAAAATCGCCAGATATGCTCTTGACAACTGGGCCGATTTGCGAGATTATACCCCTATGGATACAATTCGTTATGATCTAAAAACCTTGAACCGCCAGTTCCAGCTTGCTTCTAAGCAGCGGACAGCCTGTTCCAACAACCTGATCGCTCTTTTGGAGCAATCCTTTCCCGGTATCCGTAAGTGCTTCGACAGCCCTGTACGAAGCGATGGGACACAGAAATGGGTGGACTTTGCTTATACCTTCTGGCATGTGGACTGTGTGCGGAAACAGAGCCTCAATGCCTTCTCCGAGCGCTACCGGAAATGGTGCAAGCGCCACGGCTACATATTCAAGCAGAGCAACGCCGCGGAAGTGTATTCCCTTGCGAAGAACGCCGTCGTACTGGTTCCCAAATCCGGTGTAACGAAGGTACTCGTACAGGAAGCGGCAAACCAACTCACCAGCATCTCACGCTCTGTGGAAACCTACCGTGCCGAAATGGAACGGCTTGCTTCCATGCTGCCGGAGTACCCCGTGGTTATGGAGATGTATGGTGTTGGGAAGTCCTTTGGCCCACAGCTCATGGCAGAGATTGGCGATGTGCGCCGCTTTGAGCGGAAGCAGGCACTGGTTGCTTTTGCCGGGATTGATCCCATGCCCAACCAGTCCGGCGAGAAGAACGTCAGGAGCAACAAATCCTCCAAGCGCGGCTCTCCCTATCTCCGCAAAACCCTGTTCAATGTCATGGGGATATACCTCAAATGCGCGCCTCAAGATGAGCCGGTGTACCAGTTTCTTGACCGCAAACGCTCCGAGGGCAAACCCTTCTACGTCTACATGACTGCCGCATCCAACAAGTTTCTGCGGCGCTATTACGCCAAGGTAAGGGACTATCTCGCCACATTAGAAGATCTGCCGCCGGTGGACATGAATTCTACTGGTCTACAAAAACGCAGCTGACACTTCCGCCACACATTTTCAAGCCGGCACTCCGTGGTGGCTTTTTTGTGTTACCCTTTTGGCCTACCTGCTGCCTGCAAAATTTCCTCCTGTCATGTCCTCTTTGGGGCTTGACTTTTTATTTGCAGGCTTTCGCAAGCTTTGGCCGAAAACCTTTTTTCTGATCCAATCTATCGTATGCATTTATTCTAAATGGTGTTTGCACAAATATCGCCCATTGGCCTTGCTAAAAAGGCATCTCCTTTTTCCGCCAAAAGCGCCAAACAATTTTTCGCCCTTTCCTCGGTGTCAAAAATACCAAACACCGCCGAGCCGCTTCCCGTCATTTCAGAACCAAAGGCCCCTGCGGAAAGCATGGACTTCTTAATCGCCTTCACCTGCATTAAACGCATGGTTTCTTCAAACCGGTTGGAAAGGCATTTTCCGATTAACCGCAAATCCCCGGCCGCCAGGGCTTCCAGCATTTTCGGCGTGGCCCTGACGCGGGTGGAGGGATACTGGTCCAACAGGGCGTAAGCCCGAGGGGTGCTTATGCCTGCGGGGGGCTTGCAGATCACCAAAAAGCAGTCCGGCAATTGGGGTGCCGGTTCCAGCAGCTCTCCGATCCCGGTGCAGCGACAGGTACCGCCATGAATGCAAAAAGGAACGTCGGCCCCAATCTGCGAGCCCAGCTCCATTAAATGGGCGTCGTCCAACCCCGCGCCGTATAGCTGGTTCAGCCCCCGGAGGACCGCCGCCGCATCTGCGCTGCCGCCGCCCATCCCCGCCCGGCTGGGAAGGGCCTTCCGGATGGAAAGTTCCACCCCTTCCTTCCCCTGCAGCCCGCAGTGGCTGAGGAACAAGTCTGCGGCGCGGTAAGCCGTGTTTTTCTCATTTACCGGCAGATACTCCCGATCGCACCGCAAACGCACACCGGGTTCAGCGCTCCTGGTAATCTCCACCTCATCGTAGAGGGAAACGCTCTGCATAACGGTGTCCAGGGTATGGTAGCCATCCTTCCGCTTTCCCGTTATGTCCAGGGTCAGGTTGATTTTCCCATAAGCCTTGATTTTCATTTTCCATGAACACCCCTTTTTATAAGGGTCAAATTCGAAACAGTCCCAGCCTGCGCACACCGATCACGTGCTGCGGGCACATCTCATGACAGCAAAAACAGCGAATACATCTCTGGTACGCGATACAGGCTCTGCCATCCCGGATGAAAATTGCGTGCTGCGGGCAACTTTCCGCGCATTTCCCGCAGCCCACGCACTCCCTTTCCCGAATGCGGGGATAGGGCGCCGTCAGCCGTTTGGCTGCAGGCCGCAGGAGCTTTGGAAGCCGATTTATAAAATCCGTGCTGGACGCCTTTGCCCGCCGAAAATCTGTGACCTTCAGGCTTTCCAGAGGTTCCCCCAGCAGTTCTATGTCTGCAAGCCCGGCAGGACCCAAGCCCCGCTCCGCACCATACCGAAGCGTTAAAATCTCCCGGGGATTCATTCCCACCAGGCAGACGGCGCACAGATCCGCCGCGAAGGGGTTCTCCCCTGCTACAACTGCTTTAAGCTCCCGGCGGGCACCGCCGGTGGGGCCGTCCCCTTCCATGGCCCAAATTCCATCCAAAAAGGAAACATCTGGCTTTAGAAACTCGCAAAGATCCACCAGCATTTGAGAAAACGGTTCCTTTTCCGGGAACCGACAGTGCAGTTCCGGTTTTTGCAGGCCCGGCACTGCGCCGAACAGATTCTTGACCGCCCCGGAGAAACCCACCATTGAATGGGTTTTCAGCTTGGCCAGGTCGATGAGAAACTCCCGCTCCAGGAAAGGCTCCACCACGGACAGGCTCCGGCATTGAACGGCACCCGGCAGGGAAACCTCCCGGCTTTTGCAGTCTGTGTATAAGGAAAAGCCCCAGGCTTCCGCCAGGTCCGTGTAGCCGCAGGCCTTGAAATGGGACTTCATCATGGCAGGGGTGTACGGCCCGCCGGGGCTTTCGACAATGAGTACTTTTGCCCCCGCCCGTTTCACGCACTTCCCCACTGCGGCGGTAAAAATAGGATGGGTGACCGCCGCCGCTTCCGGCCGAGATCGTAAAATCAGGTTGGGCTTGACCACCGCTGTCATGCCGGGCTTTAGTCGATCATAAACGTGCAGCTCCCGAAAAACCTCGTCCACGATCTGCTCCAGCTCTTCCAGCCGATACTCCCCGCAGCGGGAAAGCCATACCCGGGATTTTTTCTTTTCAGCAGTCGCCAACGGTGTCACGCCCTTTCATTACAGTTCCTTTAAAAACGCCTCTATCCGCTCCAACGCTTCGATGATATGCTTGATGGAATAGGAGTAGGAAATGCGAACAAACCCTTCGCCGCAGGCCCCAAAGGTGTCGCCGGGAATCACCGCCACATGCTTGGAATAAATCAGCCGCTCACAGAATTCCTTGGAGGTAAATCCCGTAGACTTGATCGACGGAAACACGTAAAACGCCCCCTCCGGCCTAAAGCAGTGCAGACCCATGCGGTTTAGGCCGTCCACGATCAGCCGGCGGCGCATGTCGTACTGACCGCGCATGTACTCGATGTCCTCATCCCCGTTTTTCATGGCTTCAATGGCCGCGTACTGGCTGGTGGTGGGGGCACTCATAATGGCAAATTGGTGAAGCTTTGTCATCAGGCTTAAAATTTCCTTGGGACCGGCAGCGTAGCCCAGCCGCCAGCCGGTCATGGAATGGGACTTGGAAAAGCCATTGACCAGCACTGTCCGCTCCCGCATGCCGGGCAGGGACGCGAAGGAAACATGCTTTTCCTCCCCATAGGTTAAGGCCGCGTAAATTTCATCGGAAAGCACCAGCAGGTTGTGGCGCTCCACCACCTGTGCAACGGCCTCCAGATCGGCCCGCCGCATCACCGCCCCGGTGGGGTTATTGGGATAGGGCAGAATCAGCACTTTCGTCCTGTCGGTGATCTTTTCCTCAATCTCCTCCGGCGTCAGGCGGAAGCCATCCTCCGGCTTGGTTTCAATGGGAACCGTTACACCTCCCGCCATCTGGGTAATAGGTGCGTAGCAGACGAAGCTTGGCTCAGGAATCAGCACCTCGTCCCCGGGGTTCAGCAGACAGCGCAAGCACAAGTCGATGGCTTCGCTGCCCCCCACAGTGACCAACAGCTCCGACTCCGGCGCGTACTCCACCCCGTAATGGCGGCGCAGGAATGCGGCAATTTCCTCCCGCAGCTTCAGAAAGCCCCGGTTCGGGGTATAGCGAGTGCGGCCCTTTTCCAGAGACTGGATTCCTTCCTCCCGGATGTGCCAGGGAGTGTGAAAATCCGGTTCCCCTACCGAAAGGGAAATCACGTCATCCATCTCATTGGCAATGTCAAAAAAGTGGCGGATTCCCGAGGGCTTTATGGTTTTTATCCTGCTGTTTACCAGCTTTTCATACTCAATCACAAAGGTTGCTCCCTCTCTCGTCGATTTCCTCATATTCGCTGTGGAACACCACACCGCCGTCCTTGTACTTGGTCAGCACAAAATGGGTAGCCGTGGACAGAACCCCGTCAATGGGGGCCAGCCGCTTTGCCACAAACATGGCGATATCGGACATTGTCTTGCCGGTGACGGTAACCGCCAAGTCAAAGCCGCCGGACATCAGGTACACGCTTTCCACCTCCGGAAAATTCATGACCCGCCCGGCGATCTCGTCAAAGCCGGTGTCTTTCTGGGGGGTAACCCGCAGTTCGATCAGGGCTGTGGCGCGGTTGACCTCGGTACGCTCCCAGTTGATCAGGGCGTGGTATCCCCGGATTACGCCGTCCTTTTCATATTGCTTCACGGCCCTAACCACATCTTCTTCCTGTTCTCCTAAAATTGCCGCCAGCTGGGCAGGCGTCAGCTTAGCTTCATCCTGTAAAAGCTCCAGCAGTTGTTCCATTGCCATTGTTATAACCGTCCTTTCAAAATCAGAGTAAACTATTTGCGAAGATGCGTTCAAAGCTCCGCGAGTATTTCCCGCACGGTCTGCTCGTCTACCGGCGTGGAGTACACCCCCGGGGAAAATTCCACCATGGCGCCGATCCCCTTCTGAATCACAAAGCGCAGCTTCCCGCCCCGCACCTTCTTGTCCGTATAAAGCTTTTTCACCAAAGCTTCCCGGTCGATATAGACCGGAATGGAAACGGGAAGCCCGGCCCGCCCCAGCAGGGAAACCACTCGGCGCTCCTCCTGTTCGGTGAGGGTTCCCATCCGCCGGGCGAGCTTTGCCTGAGCGGCAAGACCGATGGAAACGGCTTCTCCGTGCAAAAGCCTATACCCGCTGGCGGTTTCAATGGCCCGGCCCACCGTGTGGCCCAAATTGAGGGTTTCCCGCAAACCGCTTTCCTTTTCGTCCCGGGTCACTACCTGGTATTTGATCCGGCAGTTTTCCTCCGCGATCCGCAGGCAGGCTTCCGGCTCCAGGGCCAGCAACCGGGGCATGGCTTCCTCCAGGTAGTCAAAAAAGCCGGGGTGGGCCATGCAGGCATGCTTAACGGTTTCCGCCAAACCGCTGGAAACCTGCCGGGGATCCAGTGTTTTCCAGGCAGCTACATCGATATACACCCTTTTAGGCTGATAAAACAGGCCGATGAGATTGGTGGCCCGAGGGGTGTCCACCGCCGTTTTTCCGCCCACAGACGCGTCCGCCGCCGCCAGCAGGGTGGTGGCGTAGTTCACAAAAGGCACGCCGCGGGCAAAGGTGCCGGCCAGAAACCCAGCCAGGTCTGTGACCACCCCGCCGCCCAGAGCGATGATCCCGCAGTCCCGGCGGAAATCCCGTTCCAGCAGGGCGTCCTCCAAAGCCGCTTTCGTCTCCCGGGTCTTTTGGGCCTCGCCGGCAGGGAAGGAAAACAGCTCCGCACTGCGGCCGGATTTTCGCAAAAGCTCCATGATCCGCTCCCCATACAGGCCCCGCACGTTGCTGTCCGTAATAACGGCCAGCCGTCTGCCGCTCAAAAGGCCGTTTTTCAGGTCGCCGGCCAGCTTTTCCTCCAAGCCGAAACCGATCTCTATCTCATAGCTATCGTCCACGACTTTTTTTAAATCTACCCGCAGTACGCTCATAGGGTTCCTCCAAACTGCATCGTCTTAGGGCCATTCCCGCGCGTCGGCAATCAGCGGCTGCAGCCCGCTACGCCTTTTCAAAAATCTAATCTCTGAAAGTTAATATTTATTTTACCATATAATTTGTAAAAAGAAAAGCAAAGAGCGGGAAGTTTCTTTTCGGGTAGAGTGCATTTCTCTATTTGACAGCGGCACGCAGGTATCATATAATGGGATTATTGGCAGAGATCGCGGATATACACAAAAAATCGGGTAGTTTCGAATGAAAAAAGTTCGAAAAACAAGTTTTTCACACCGGCAAATTTGTAGAGTATTTTCTTTGGAAAGGCCTCGGCTTATTCGGAACATCGTAATTCCACGTGTAGAAACTTTTATTTTCCACATGTGAAACCACAGAGCTTGATCTGAAAAAGAAAGGAAAGTGGTCATAATTATGAGCAAAGTGGAAAAAGCCGTCATTACGGTAGTCGGAAAAGATATGGTGGGAATATTGGCAAAGGTTTCCGCTCTGTGTTCGGAGCAAAATGTCAACGTGCTGGAGGTGACCCAGTCCATCCTCCAGGACATGTTCGTGATGGTTATGCTGGTGGATATCACCGCTTCCAAAGTTTCTGTCGCCGGCCTGGTCGATCTGTTCGACGCCCTGGAACGGGATTCAAATTTGAAGATCCACGTGATGCATGAGGATATTTTTGACTCCATGCATAAAATTTAAATCAGCTGCATATGTCGGGAAAGGGAGTGGACTTTTGAATACCAATGAAATTTTGGAAACCATCAATATGATCGACAATGAAAATCTGGATGTACGCACCATTACCATGGGCATTTCCCTGCTGGACTGCGCGGACCCCGATGTGGAAAAGGCGGCCGGCAAGGTGTACGATAAAATCTGCCGCTATGCGGAAAACCTGGTGAAAACCGGCGAGGATATCAGCAGGCAGTACGGTATCCCTATTATCAACAAGCGCATTTCCGTCACTCCCATTGCCATGATCGCCGGGGCGTGTCCCGGTGCTTCACCGGTCCGCTTTGCCAAAGCCCTGGATCGGGCAGCGAAAACGGTAGGGGTAAACTTTATCGGCGGCTATTCCGCTCTGGTGCAAAAGGGCTTTGGGCCTGGGGATTACGCCCTGATCGAAAGTATCCCGGAGGCCCTGTCGGAAACGGAGCTGGTCTGCTCCTCGGTCAATGTGGGTTCCACAAAGGCCGGTATCAATATGGATGCCGTGGCGAAAATGGGCCGGGTGGTCAAGGTCGCAGCGGAGCGCACCGCAGACCGGGAATGCATCGGTGCCGCCAAGCTGGTGGTATTCTGCAACGCTCCGGAAGATAACCCCTTTATGGCGGGGGCCTTCCACGGCCCCGGTGAGCCGGACTGCGTAATCAATGTAGGCGTTTCCGGTCCCGGTGTGGTCCGGGCTGCCATCCAGAAATCCGGCAGTGGGTGCAGTCTGACGGAAATCGCCGAGCTGATCAAGCGCACGGCATTTAAAATTACCCGGATGGGCCAGTTGGTGGCTCAGGAGGCGTCCCGCCGGCTGTGTGTACCCTTTGGCATCGTAGACTTGTCTCTTGCTCCCACCCCAGCCATTGGGGATAGCGTAGCGTACATTTTAGAGGGTATGGGCCTGGAACAGTGCGGCGCTCACGGCACCACGGCGGCCTTGGCCCTTTTAAATGATGCTGTGAAAAAGGGCGGTGTCATGGCTTCCTCCAGCGTAGGTGGGCTTTCCGGCGCTTTCATCCCCGTCACCGAGGACGCCGGAATGATCCAGGCGGCCCGCAGCGGGTGCCTGACCCTGCAAAAGCTGGAAGCGATGACGGCGGTGTGCTCTGTGGGCCTGGACATGATCTGCATTCCCGGGGACGTAAGCCCCGAGATCATTTCCGGCATTATCGCGGACGAAGCCGCCATCGGCATGGTCAATTCCAAAACCACCGCCGTGCGGGTGATCCCCGCAGTGGGCAAGCAGGCCGGAGAAGAACTTGATTTCGGCGGCTTGTTGGGCCAGGGACCGATTATGGCTGTCAATCGCGCTTCTCCGGCGAAATTTATCGGCAGGGGCGGGAAAATTCCCGCCCCCATGCAGAGTTTAAAAAATTGACGGGCTACGATTTTCGTTTTCAAAAAAGGATATCCTAACAGGCATGAACCTTGCTTTTTAGCAGCCGTTTCATAAATTATATCAGGAGGAAACAGATATGTGCACTGCCGCCGCTTACACGAAGAACCACTTTTATTTTGGACGAACCCTGGATCTGGATCGCGTTTACGGGGAGGAAATTACGATTCTGCCTCGGAATATGCCCCTGCCCTTCCGGAAGGTAAGTCGGATGGACTCCCATTACGCCATGATCGGCATGGCTCACGTGGCGGAAAACTACCCGTTATTTTACGAAGCAATGAATGAAAAGGGCCTGGGGATGGCCGGCTTGAATTTTCCGAACAGCGCCTGCTTTCATCAACCGGAGCCTGGTTGGGACAACATCGCCCCCTTTGAGTTTATCCCCTGGGTGCTGGGACAGTGCGCCTGCGTGGAGGAAGCCCGGGAACTGCTTCAGAAGCTGCGGCTGGTAAATATCCCCTTCAGCAGCCAGTTGCCCCTTGCCCGGCTCCACTGGATCATCGCGGACCGCAGCGGCGCCATTGTGGTGGAATCCGTGGAGTCCGGCTTGCACGTATATGACAATCCCACTGGGGTGCTGACTAACGAGCCGCCCTTCCCTATGCAAATGTTCCAGCTCAACAACTATATGAACCTGTCCCCTTCCCCGGCGGAAAACCGGTTTTCTAACCATCTGCCGCTGAATGTTTATAGCCGCGGCATGGGTGCTATAGGGCTTCCCGGCGACCTTTCCTCGCAGTCCCGGTTTGTCCGTGCCGTTTTTGTCCAGCAAAACTCCCTTTGCGGGGATACGCAGAGGGAAAGCGTCAACCAGTTTTTCCATATTCTGGGATCTGTATGCCAGCCCCGCGGCTGCACCCAGTTAGAAAACGGCGAACAGGAAATCACCGTGTACACCTCCTGCTGTGACGGGGACACGGGAACGTATTATTATACGACTTACGAAAATCCGCAGATCACAGCGGTGGACCTTCGCAAAGAAAACCTGGACGGCGTCTCGCTGGCCCGTTACCCTGTGTTGTGGGAAGGGCAGGTGCGGCGCCAGAACTGAAAGGAATGCATATGGCAAAAAGAAAGAAACTGACAAAAGCGGAAAAGAGAGCCCGGTCTTTGGAAAACCGGGCCGAACTGAAACGGGAAATACGGGAGCATCCGGTGCTGACCGCCGTGTACGTTGTATTACGGGCACTGGTCGTCCTTGTGATGATCCTGCAGCTTTTTAACCAGGAATATTACGATGTGTTCCTCTGTGCCCTTACTCTGATTTTGTTCCTAATCCCCAGCTTTGCGGAGCGCAGGCTCCACATCGACGTGCCAAACACGCTGGAAGTGATCATCCTGCTGTTCATTTTCTCCGCAGAGATTTTGGGGGAGATTCAGGAATATTACTTGATCTTTCCTTTTTGGGACACTATGCTCCACACCATCAACGGGTTTCTTATGGCCGCCATCGGCATCGCCATGGTGGATATCCTCAACCAGTCCCATAAATTCAAGGTGCGGCTCTCCCCGGTGTTCGTAGCGGTGGTGGCCTTCTGCTTTTCCATGACCATTGGCGTGCTGTGGGAGTTTTTTGAATACGGTATGGACTGCTTCTTCCACATGGACATGCAGAAGGACACCTACATCTCCGCCGTCACCTCGGTGAAGCTCAATCCGGATGGGCGCAATGTGCCGGTGACCGTGCCGATCGAAAGCGTGGTGGTTAACGGCGAGGAATGGGCCGGATATATTGACATTGGCCTGCATGATACCATGAAAGACCTACTGGTAAATTTTGTTGGCGCGGCAGTGTTTTCCGTGATCGGCATGCTGTACATCATGGGCCGGGGAAAGGGAAAATTTGCCCCCAGATTTATTCCCCGGCTGAAGAAAGCTGAACTTCCTCCTGAAGCGGACGAAAAGCACTCTTTGCTGGAACCCATTCCCCTTGCCGAAGAGGACAAGCCTTCAGAGAAAGCGGATCATAAAAAATGACTGGCTTTGTTAACTAAAGATGAATTTTTGGAAAAGATCGGTCTGCAGTTGTGTCATGGACGTGCCATTGGATATTCTTCCGTTCCGGAAGTTTCGGTTATTCAATAGCTGATTACGGGAAAAACGGCAAGGTTAACTTTTTTCCCATTGCCAAATTTTTGTTGCTTTTTTGCAAATAAAGCTTCCTGTATAATTCGGAATGTTGTCAAGAAAGTATCACATTAGTGCGATATGCTTTTCTTAGTAGGATAATTAACCCCTGTTAAGGGGCGTCATTGATGGGAGATTTTTGTATGAAACTAAAAATTGTATCTGTGCTGTGCGCGGCGGCTATGATCTGCAGTCTGTCCGCCTGCGCAAACAGCAGTGAAACCGACAGTACCACTACCAGCGTTGCTTCCAGCAGCGCGGTCAGCAACGCAAACGCCCAATACGCCAGCCAGAGCCTGGCAGGTCAGGTCGTGTCTGTTGCCGACGATGAAATCACCCTGCTTTTGGGCGAACTCTCGGAAAACAGCGAACAGACGGGAGAACAGCCGGATGGTGAATCGCCCGAAGCTCCTTCAGAGGAAAACCCGGGGCAATCTGGGAACGGTGAGGAGCCCCCAGAGAAGCCGGATGGCGAAGATCAGCCTGCGGAGGGCATGGAAAACGGCGATGTCCCCGAGGCCCCTCCCGAGGGCGGCGGAGAAGCTCAGCCGGACAACGGCGAAGAACCCCCAGAGAAGCCGGATGGTGAAGATCAGCCTGACGGCGGAGAGGAGCCCCCGGAAAAGCCCGACGGAGAAGCTGACGCGGAGAGTGGGGAAGGGCAGCCCCCTGAATTGCCTGCCGGAGAAACCCTTGCTGGCAACACCGGCCCCGGTGGCTTTGGCGGTGCGCAGTTTACCGCCGGGGACGAAACTGTCACCTTTTCCGTAACAGGCGACGCGCTGGAGATATTGACAGAACTGGAAACGGACGACATTGTAACGGCTGAAACGGATGAAAACGGCGCCATTGTTTCCCTGGAAAAGGTGGAAAATAACCAGCCTGGCGGGAACGCCCCCGGCGGCTTTGGCGGCTCAGGGGAGGTAAC
>CAZUAN010000054.1:0-11241 GCA_964618385.1 uncultured Oscillospiraceae bacterium
AACGCATAGGATGCCGGCGCTATGGCGCCGGCATCCTTGGCCGGGAAAGAATTTGATTTGATGTCAGCCGCGGCGCACCGGGGCGGGACATTTTGAGCCGCTGATACTGATTTTCCATAAAAATGGGAAATCCAAAGGATGGAACATTTTTATAGGAAGATCCTATAAGACGAATTTTTGGTATTTCCTATTCCGAAAATACCAAAAAGGACAGCGCCGTCAGGCGATGCCTTTTTGATAAAAGGGAACCATTTTATCAAAAAACAGTATGAGATACGCTGTTATGTGTCCCGCTCTCCAAAGGCATCCAGAGCCAGCTTGAACGCGCCGTAGACGCCGGCATCGTTGCCCAGGGAGGCCAGGGCAAATCTGACCTCGCTGGCCGCGTGGAATACATATTTGTGAAAATACGGTTCGATTCCGGAGATCAGCATCTGACCCGCCTTGCTGACACCGCCGCCAATGACCACCACTTCCGGATCCACAGCGGAGCAGACGTTGCCCAGAAACTCCCCCATATAGGCGTATACCTGATCCAGAATGTCCAGAGCCGCTGCGTCCCCCGCCTTTCCCGCGTCAAAGACATCCTTGCAGGTCATGTTCTCCAGGGAGCGCAGGGCGCTGGGAGCGTCACAGGAATTCAGATACCGTTTTGCCATGCGGACAATGCCAGTAGCGGAGCAATACTGCTCCACGCAGCCGTGTTTGCCGCAGGTGCAGGGCATGGGTTCGCTGCGGTTTATTACCATATGGCCGATCTCCGCGCCGGAGCCGTGGGCGCCGTGAAGCAGATTGCCTTCCACAACAATACCGCCGCCGACGCCGGTTCCCAGGGTGACAAAGACCATGTTGTCACAGCCCCGGCCGCCGCCTTTCCAGAATTCTCCCAGGGCGGCCACATTGGCATCGTTGCCCGCCTTCACGGAGAAGCCTGTCAGCGTCTGAAGCGCGTCGGCGATATTGAACACGCCCCAGCCCAGGTTGACGCATTTATTTACCACGCCCTTCGCATTGACGGGGCCGGGAACGCCGATGCCCAGGCCCATCACGTCCGCTGCGGCTATGGAGCGCGTATCTGTGTACCGGCGGATGGAAGCCGCTATATCCGGCAGAATCCGGCTGCCACCGTTTTCCGTGACGGTGGGTATTTCCCACTTGTCCAGCATTGTGCCGGTTTCTTCAAAAAAAGCGAGCTTGACAGTGGTGCCGCCAAGATCAATGCCAAAGCCGTATTTCATAGGTTTGCTCCTCCTGATGCTGATTATGCTACCATTATACACGGCTTCGCAGGAAAAAGCCAGAGCAAATGCGAAAAAAGTCGAACAAACCGCTGCCATAGCGTTTCGGGGCACACTCTGCCGGTATTTGTGAAAAAGTTATAAAACTTTCCCCGCGGCACTTGCGTTTACGGCAGTTTTGCGATAATATATAAGTGTCGCTATTAAACACCCCCATAAAGTGAAAGGATGTGTTTTACCACAATGATTAAAGTTGATATTTCCAACGTCTGGGGCCAGTTGACCCTGTCGGATCTGCTGGCAATGGAGAAGGAAGTCGCCGCCGCCCATACCACACTGACAGATGGTTCCGGGGCCGGGAATGATTTCCTGGGCTGGCTGAATCTGCCCACCCGTCAGGCTACTGAGGAGATTTCCCGCATCCAGAGCGCCGCACAGAAGATTCGCGCCGACTCTGATGCATTTGTCGTAATCGGCATCGGCGGATCCTACCTTGGCCCCCGGGCAGCCATCGAATTGCTGCAAGGCCCCAACCATAACATCGGCAAGGGCAAGGGAAATCCCCAGATTTTCTTTGCCGGCAACGGTCTGAGTACCCGGCACTGGAACGAACTGACCCGGCTCCTGGAGGGCAAGGACTTCTCCATCGCCATTATCAGCAAATCCGGCACCACCACCGAGCCGGCTATTGCCACCCGCGCTCTGCGCTGGATGCTGGAGCGGAAGTACGGCACCGACGGCGCCAAGAACCGCATTTACGCCATCACCGATCCCTGTAAGGGCGCTCTGCGGCAGATGGCGGCAGAAGAAGGCTGGGAAACCTTTGTCATTCCGCCCAATGTGGGAGGCCGTTTCTCTGTGCTGACACCGGTGGGCCTGCTCCCCATGGCGGTGGCCGGCATCGATATCCTGGAAATGCTGAACGGTGCCATGGACGCTAAGGAATGCTACGATCTGCGTTCCTTTGAAAATCCCGTGTGGCAGTACGCCGCTGTCCGCAATCTGCTGTACCGCAACGGTAAGGCCATGGAAATCTTTGAGAGCTACGAGCCCGGCTTTAAGATGTTCGGCGGCTGGTGGCAGCAGCTGTTCGGCGAGTCCGAGGGCAAGGACGGAAAGGGCATTTTCCCGGTTACAGCGGAGCTTACGGCGGATCTACACTCCCTGGGCCAGATGATTCAGCAGGGAGAACGCAACATCTTTGAAACCATGGTCCGTTTTGACCCGCCCCAGACCAGATATACCATCGGCTCCGACTGGAAGAATCTGGACGGCCTGAATTACCTGGAGGGCAGGACGCTGGACTTTGTGGATGAGAAAGCCTATCTGGGTACCCTGGCTGCCCATGTGGATGGCGGCGTCCCGGTCATTACCATGGATGTGGGCGAGCTGACTGACCGGAAGGTCGGCGAGCTGTTCTACTTCCTGGAGCTCAGCTGCGGCGTCTCCGCTTACATTCTGGGTGTTAACCCCTTCAATCAGCCTGGCGTGGAGCTGTATAAACGCAACATGTTCCGTCTGCTTGGCAAGCCCGGCTACGAAAAATAATTCTGCATACCGCTCCTGGGGAGGGCAGCGCCCTCCCCAGGACTTTCCAAAAATCTCATGTAATCCTATTTCTGGATAAAATGGTTTCATACAGATTCTTTATAAAACCGTTCGGTTTTATTCGGAATAGAAAATACCCAAAATTCGTCTTATTTGATCTTCCTATAAAAATGTTCCATCCTTTGGATTTCACATTTTTATTGAAAATCAGTATAAAATTCACAAATTAGCAGTTGCAAATTCCCGCGATTGCTGATAGAATGTGCATAAGCCAAAAGAAAGGCAAGCAAAGGAGGACACCCCGAATGATACATATTATTATGGGCCTGAAGGGCACCGGCAAGACCAAGAAACTGATTAACGCCATCCACGAAGCAGTGGCCCAGGCCCGCGGTGACGTCATCTGCATCGAGTATGGCAAGAAGCTGACCTATGACGTCACGTATAAGGTGCGTTTGATTGACGCGCAGGAATACGCTATCAGCACTGCTGAAATGCTGAAGGGCTTTCTGAGCGGTCTGCACGCCGGAAACTTCGATATCACCCATGTGTTTATCGACAACCTGTACAAGACCATCGGCAATAATAAGGCCGCCGCTGAGGAATTTCTCGCATGGTGCGACAGGTTTGCCGCCGATAATAGTATGGACATCACCATCACCATCTCGGAAGATCCTGCGAGTGCGCCCGAGGGAATGAAGCGGTATCTTTAATCCTGTTTCTTGAATGTTGAAGGCGCCGCAGTGGATTTCCACAGCGGCGTTTTCCCTGTCGCCGCCTTTTCCCGGGCAATTGCCGCGGAGCAGCCTCCGCCAGGCATAGCATTCCGGAAGGTAGCATTGTTCCATCGTTTCCCGGAAGAGCCTGTCAAAGGCAGGCCGCCTATAGATTACAGACAGAAAGAGATGTCCTATGAAATACGATTTTACATCCATTCTAAACCGCCGGGGAAAGGACGCCATCGCGGTGGATATGGTAGGTTTCCCCGGCTCCGGCTACCCTGCTCCCAGGGATGGCTTTGACGCCATTCCCATGTGGGTGGCCGATATGAACTTCCCCGTGGTGCCCACCATTCAGGAAGCTATGATTCAGCGGGCCGGGCATCCTGCCTTTGGCTATTTCATGCCCAGCCGGGAATATTACGATTCCATTATCCGGTGGCAGCAGTCTCACAACGGAGTCACCGGCTTGGCAAAGGAGCATATCAGCTATGAAAACGGCGTATTGGGCGGCGTTGTCACCGCGCTGAATGTGTTCTGTTCCCGGGGCGACAAGGTCCTGGTGCATTCTCCCACCTATGTCGGATTTACCGGCTGCCTGACCAATAACGGCTATGCCATTGTCCACTCTCCGCTGGTGCGGGACGAAAACGGCATTTGGCGCATGGATTTTGCGGATATGGAGAAAAAGCTGGCGGAACAGAAAATCCACGCCGCCATTTTCTGCTCCCCCCATAACCCCTGCGGCCGGGTCTGGGAGCGCTGGGAAGTGGAGCAGGCCATGGCGCTGTACAAAAAATATGATGTCATGGTTATTTCCGATGAAATCTGGAGCGATATCATTCTGGAAGGCTATCACCATGTCCCCACCCAGTCCGTCAGTGAGGACGCCAAAATGCGCACCGTAGCGTTTTACGCTCCCTCCAAGACCTTTAACCTGGCAGGACTGGTGGGCAGCTACCACATTATTTACAACAAAGCTCTGAAGGATCGCTGTGACAAGGAAGCCTCCCTGAGTCACTACAATTCTATGAACATCATGAGTATGCACGCTCTGATCGGTGCTTACCAGCCGGAAGGAGCCGAATGGGTGGAGGAACTGCGGCAGGTCATCACCGGCAATGTGGACTATGCCTGCGATTTTATCGCAAAGAATTTCGAAGGCGTGGATTTCAGCAGGCCCCAGGGTACTTACATGCTGTTTCTGGACTGCGAAAAATGGTGCAAGGCCCATGGTAAAACCATGGACGAGCTGCTGCAGGCCGGCTGGGATGTGGGCGTTGTCTGGCAGGACGGCCGCGCTTTCCACGGTATGCACCATATCCGTATGAATCTTGCCCTGCCTCTGAGCCGTGTACAGGAGGCATTTCGCCGGCTGGACAAATATGTGTTCAACGCATAATGCGGTTTCTTCACAAGAAAGCTTCCTTTTACTGTGAAAGCCTCAAAAAACGCTAATAATAAAATGATTCCATTTTATCAAAAAGGCATTGCCTGACGGCGCTTCCGTTTCCATGAGTTTTCGTATGAAAACTTGGAAGAAAGCTTTTTCATGGTATATCCGTACGAAAGATATTTTTTCATCACGAACAGAATCCCCTATCACAGGCCCCGCTTATCCGCGGGGCCTGCGTGCGTTCCGCCTGGATGGGTGTGACGCTGCAGGATGGATTTTACAGGAATTTTGCAAAAAGCTGCTTGTAAATTTTTTCTTTTTGCCGTACCATCAATGGTGAGGGGATATGCCTTCGCCATATTGAGGAGGGGTTTTCATGATCTATTGTGTGGAGGATGACAGCAGTATCCGGGAACTGATGCTCTATGCCCTGCGGGCCTCAGGTTTTGAAGCGGAGGGCTTTTGCGATGGGCCTTCCCTGTTCCAGGCGCTAAGTCGTGGGAAACCCCAGCTGATCCTGCTGGACATCATGCTGCCTGGTATGGACGGCATCGAAATTCTGAAAAGCCTGCGGGACAATCCCTCTGCCGCCTATATCCCCATCATCATGGCTTCTGCCAAAGGCACAGAATACGACAAGGTTTTGGGCCTGGATCTGGGGGCGGACGATTATCTGGCAAAGCCCTTTGGGATGATGGAAATGGTGTCCCGCATCCGGGCAGTACTCCGCCGGGCGTCTCCTCAGTCCTCTGCCGAGACGCTGAAGCTGGGGCAGCTTCGGATGGAATTGCTGGATCATACCGTCTTCGCGGGCGGGAACCGGGTGGAATTGACGCTGAAGGAATTTGAATTGCTGCGGCTGTTTCTGGAGCATCCGGGCCGGGTGTTCACCCGGGATCAGCTTCTGGAATGTGTCTGGAGTGCGGACTATCTGGGGGAAACCCGGACGGTGGATGTCCACATTGGCACGCTTCGCACCAAGCTGGGCGCGTGCGGCGGCTATATTCGCACGGTTCGAGGTGTGGGCTACCGGATGGAGGCGGATGTATGACAAGACGGATCTTTCGCTCCATCATCCTGGCATCCATGACGGTACTGGCGGCGGTGGCAGCGTTGGTTCTGGGCGCGCTGTATACGCATTTTACCGATGCGCAGTTTGCCCAGCTTCGGGAGGAAACCGCACTGGCAGCCCACGCCGCCGCTGCCATTGGCCCGGATTTTTTTGAAACGCTGAGCGGCGGACTGACCTGCCGCATTACCTGGATCGCTGCGGATGGCGGCGTTCTGTATGACAGTCTTTCCGACCGGAGTGCCATGGAGAACCATTTGGAGCGGGAGGAAATCCAAAACGCGCTGAAAAGCGGCTATGGCCAAAGCGCCCGTTACTCCGATACGCTGTTGGAACGCTATCTGTATACAGCGGAGCGGCTGCCGGACGGGACAGTACTCCGCCTGTCCGCATCGCAAAGCACCGTGCTGTATCTGCTGCTGGGCATGTCCCGCTTCCTTATCCTGGTGCTTGCCATGGCTGCCGCTCTGTCCTTCCTTCTGGCCGGTCGGCTGGCCAGAAGCATCGTCAGTCCCTTGAATCGGCTGAATCTGGATGAACCGCTGTCCAATCGGGACTACGAAGAACTTTTGCCTTTGCTGCGGCGGCTGGACGTCCAGCAACGCCAGCTTCGGGAGCAGGCGGGGCAGCTTCGGCAGAGGCAGAAGGAATTTCACACCGTCACCCAGTCGCTCAGCGAAGGACTGGTGCTGCTGAGCAGCGGCGGCGCCATCCTGAGCATCAATCCCGCTGCGGCGAGGCTGCTGGAGATTATGCCCAGCTGCCTCGGCGCGGATTTTTCTGCGGCAAATCGGAATGGGGAAATTGCCGCTGTAGTGGAGCAAGCCCTTTCCGGGCAGAAAGGGGAGCGGACCGTTACCCTGCCTGCAGGGACGTATTTGGCAGCCGCCAGCCCGGTGCGGTCCGAAGGCAGTCTGTCTGGCGTGGTGCTGCTGCTGTTCGATGTGACCCAGAAGCAGAAAGGCGAACAGCTGCGGCGGGAATTTACAGCCAATGTTTCTCACGAGCTGAAAACGCCCCTGCATGCCATCTCCGGCTACGCGGAACTGATGAAAACCGGTATGGTGCCGCAGGAGGATACCCGGGTATTTTCCGAAAAAATATACAACGAGGCCCAACGGCTGATCCAGCTGGTAGAGGATATCCTGCGGCTGTCCCGGCTGGATGAAGGGGCGGTGGATATGCAGTGGATGACTGTCGATTTGTACGGCGCCGCCCGGGAGACGGTGCGCACCCTGTCCGCCTCCGCCGAACACAATGGAGTGACGCTGAAGCTGGAGGGAGAAAGTGTCTGTGTCCATGCAATTCCGCAGCTCTTATCCAGTCTGCTTTTTAACTTGACGGACAACGCCGTCAAATACAACCGGGAGGGCGGCAGTGTCACCGTTCGTGTGGAGCAGGGCGCCTCTGAAGTCCTGCTGACAGTGGCCGACACCGGAATCGGCATCCCGGAGGAACACCAGGATCGGATTTTTGAGCGGTTCTACCGGGTGGACAGGAGCCACTCCAAGGAGGTCGGCGGAACCGGGCTGGGCCTGAGCATTGTCAAACACGCGGCCCGGATTCTGGGGGCCAGGGTGGAACTGACCAGCACTGTGGGAAAAGGCACGACAGTGACTGTTCGGTTTTCCCCCGATAACGGGTCATTGGGGCGGTAAGAAAACATTCTTCATAAGAACCGGCATGGAAACGATCTGCAGGCAATCTGTTACGACTTCGAGAGGACTCGGGAAACCGCCGCGGGATTTTCTCCGCCAAAATAAAAACGCTGCTGAGTATTTC
Organism: uncultured Oscillospiraceae bacterium; assembly: GCA_964618385.1. Taxonomy (GTDB): domain Bacteria; phylum Bacillota; class Clostridia; order Oscillospirales; family Oscillospiraceae; genus Faecousia. The sequence goes on from CAZUAN010000054.1 coordinate 7,753, forward strand.
AGCAGCGTATTTATCAGCCGGGGAAATCAGATAGCGCGCTCAACCTTATTGGAGCGGAGGCATCTGGTACAAGCGTACACATGGCAGGGAGTTCCATTTACGATTGCCTTAACGCGCTTGACATTCGGCTTCCACGCGCGGTTGGAACGTCTGTGGGAGTGAGAAACCTTGATACCGAAGGTTACGCCCTTACCACAAAAATCACACTTAGCCATCTATTGCACCTCCCATCCGAATGATTTCTCAACAAACCGCGCCTATCACAGGCGCTTAGATATGATACCAAACTTTCCGGGAAAATGCAAGCGTTTTTTTCAAATTTTTTTGAATTTTCGAAAATGTATTGATATTCCTTTCCAACCCGGGTATAATATTCCATAATGGAGTCCGGGAATCTCTGACAGAACGAATTCCCGGCTGAATGCTCCCCGGCTATGGAATGAGGTGAAAACCGTGATCAATACATACAGCGTACCCCTGACAACCCTGGTCAAGGAATTCCACTTGGAGGTTGCCTATGCCTCAACGGATTTTGCCTCCATCCGCATTACCGTAGAGGATGTGGCGCGCCCGGGTTTGCAGCTGGTGGGCTATTTCGATCATTACGAACCTATGCGGCTGCAGGTTATGGGCAATGTGGAAATGAGCTATGTGTCCAAGCTTGCGCCCGTCGACCGCCTGGCCATTTTTGACCGGCTTTTCTCCTATAAATTCCCCGCCATGCTGATTGCCCGGAACATCCCGCCGCATAAAGAGATGCTGGAAATGGCGCATAAGCACAACATCACCATTCTGCGAACCAAGGAGGCCACCAGCGCCGCTGTTTCCTCCATTATTACTTACCTCAGAGATGCTTTGGCCCCCAGGATCACCCGCCACGGGGTTCTTGTGGAGGTCTACGGCGAAGGCATTCTGCTGATCGGCGACAGCGGCATTGGAAAAAGCGAAGCGGCAGTCGAGCTTCTCAAGCGCGGCCATCGGCTGATTGCGGATGACGCCGTGGAGATCCGCAAGGTTTCCACCAGCTCCCTAGTCGGCACCGCTCCGGAGCAGATCCGCAATTACATCGAGCTTCGGGGTATCGGTATCATCAACGTGGCCAAGCTCTATGGCATGGGCGCCGTCAAATTTGAAAATGACATCAATCTTGTGGTGAATATTGTCCCATGGAACACCCAGGAGGCCTATGACCGCCTGGGCCTGGAGGATCAGTTCACGGAGATTCTGGGAGTCAAAATTCCCATGTACACCATTCCCATTACTCCCGGGCGGAACCTGGCCGTGATTCTGGAGGTTGCCGCCATGAATAACCGGCAGAAAAAGATGGGCTACAATGCCGCCGAGGAATTCACCGAGCAGATCAACCGCCATTTCGACGAAAATCTGGGGAATGCCTGATGAAAGAATTTACCATCGGCCCCAACGACGCAGGGCAGCGTCTGGATCGCTTCCTTGCCAAGGCGTTTCCCCTGCTGCCTGCTGCGCTGGCACAGAAATATATCCGCATCAAACGCATCAAGTGCAATGGCAAGCGGATTGAACGCTATACCCGGCTGAACGCCGGGGATTGTTTGCAGCTGTACATTAACGATGAATTTTTTGATCATCCCCGTCAGGACAACGCCTACCTGACAGTTGCCGCGCCGAAGCTGAATATCGTCTACGAGGATGCCCAAATTCTTCTGGTGGACAAGCGGCCAGGCTTGGCTGTCCACCCCCACGACGGGGCAGAGTACGGCCATACCCTCATCGACCACATTCAGTCGTACCTGTATCAGAAGCGGGAATGGCGGCCCCGGGAGGAAAATGCCTTTACTCCAGCTCTGTGCAACCGTATTGACCGGAACACCGGCGGCATTGTCATCGCTGCCAAGACAGCGGAGGCCCTGCGAATCCTGAACCAGAAGATCAGGGACCGGGAGCTGGATAAGCGGTATCTGGCTATTGTGGAGGGGACGCCGAAGCCCCGGGATGGCAGCTTAAAGGGCTATCTTTTTAAGGACGCCAGGAAAAACCGCGTTTTTGTCACCGATGACCCCCAGCCCGGCGCCAAAACCTGCCAGACGAATTACCGGACCATTGCCTCCTCCGGCGGGCTAAGTCTTGTGGAATGCGAACTGGTGACCGGACGCACTCACCAGATACGGGCTCAGTTCGCCCACGCCGGGCATCCCCTGCTGGGAGACGGCAAATACGGCAAGCTGGACAAACGCTTTGACCGGAACTATCAGGCCTTATACTCCTACAAATTAACATTTGCCTTCACTACCGACGCCGGGGTGCTGGAATACCTGAACGGAAAATCCTTTCAGGTGGATAGTATAGACTTTGTGGAGGAATACTTCCCCGGCACAAAACGATAACCATTCAGGAGGAAATTCCATTATGACTGTTTTCATCACCAGCAGCCCCTTCGTGGAGGGCGCAGACCGGGCCATTCTGAGCAATGCCAACGGCTTTGTAGATCGGATTCGGGAGGTTCTGCCCCCCTGCTGCCGCTGCCTGTTCGTCTGCTCCAGCCCGGATCGCCGGGATCTGAACTGCCAGTTCGGAGCAGATGTGTTCAGTGCCTTCGCCGATGCGGGAATCTTCTTCAGCAGCTTTGCCATTCTGGACGCGTTCAGTGCCGGCAACGCCGAGGCGCTGGTGGCGGACAGCGACTTCCTCGTTCTGGCCGGCGGCCATGTACCCACCCAGAACGCATTCTTCCGGGAAATCGGCCTGCGGGAGCTGCTGGAGGGCTTCGGCGGCACCATTATGGGCATCAGTGCCGGCTCCATGAACAGCGCAGACATGGTGTACGTTCAGCCGGAGGAAGAAGGGGAATCCGACCCCGATTTTCCGCGCTTCGTGCCTGGTCTGGGTCTTACCGATGTGAACGTTTTGCCCCACTATCAGAAGGTCAGGGACAATATTCTGGACGGGCTGCGGCTTTTTGAGGACATTACCTATGCCGACAGCTTCGGCCACACCTTCTTTGCCATTCCCGACGGCAGCTATTTCTATCAGGATGACGAACAGCTGCTTCTGTTCGGAGAATGCTATTGCATTCACGACGGTATTTTGGAATTGCTGACAGAGGATGGAGAAGTTCTGGACATGGCCCAGTTGGATTGAATGCCGAGAAACGCATCCCGTTTCGGCTCTGCTTTCCGGATATGGGCCGCTTCGGATACGGTTTTCCCGGTCTATCCGCTGATGGTGCCATAGTATGGATGTGACGCCCCGGCTGCCGTACGCGGCAGGCGGATCGGGTACATCCTTCCGCATAAAAGGGTCCGCCTTTTCATCCGGAATGCACATCAGCAGGCGGCCTTGCTGCCGGCTCAGGAAACTCCGAAGAACAGACAAAAAGCCCGTTTTCCCATGAAAACAGGCTTTTTTCTTGCTTTTTTTGCCCAAATGAAAAGTCCCGCGCCCTTCCAATATATGGCTTGTCATACTAGTTCTTATTAAAAAGGTTAAAAACCTTTTTATAGCACCGCAGGT
>CAZUAN010000055.1:0-10863 GCA_964618385.1 uncultured Oscillospiraceae bacterium
AAAGGTTGAAAACCTTTTTATAGCACCGCAGGTGCGTTAAGAACTGTATGAGACGGCTTTTGCGGCGGTTCGCCGCAATCAGTATCAGAACCGGGATTCTTCATTCGCCAAGAGTTAAGGTCCGGCTTTAACGCGGTGGCTTAGCTTCCTTGCGGGTACTTCGATAACACGGTATGCAATCTGGGAAAGGCAGACCGTCAATACAATGGCGGCAAGGAAACCCAGCCAACTGACTGAAAAGCGTGTGTCGACAAAATACGCCGATACGATGGTAAAAACGCTTAACTGAATCAGGTAAACCCCATAACTCAAGGTACTCAGGTGATGAATCAAACCCGTCCCTTTTCGACCGTTCAGCCTGTTGATCCATGGGGAATTCTCCATAAACATAACCATCATACAGCAAAACAGCGGCAGTAATGTAAACAGAAAGATTTTGCCAATGGGCGAATTGTTAAAATTGTCATTCTCTATAAGGACTGTACAATACCAGCCGTAAATCGCGAGAATTCCTGCTATTGACAGGAAAAAACACACGTTTTTTCCTGCAAGTCTGCGGTATTTGTCTTCGTCAAACAATTTTACAGCAGCCAGAAATACACCCATCATGATGGCGTCTAGGCGGAGTGGTATCTGTTTCCGAATCTCAAAATCCCAGTCTTGGGTGTATTGTATGGAATAAATCACGCGCAGAACGAACGAAATGGTACACAGAACTCCAATGGCAGAGAATACGGCTGCCTTCCCGGAAAATTTTATAGAGAACAGCTTGAACAGCAACAGGAAAACAGGAGGAAGCAAAAAGTAGAACCAAGCTTCCACAGAAAGGCTCCAAGATACCGGCAAGAAGGAGAGGGCCTCAGCGCTGAAGTTTTGACAGAAGAAAAAACAGGAAACCGGGATTTTCGTGCAGGACTGGATGGCAGTTATAATCAGCATAAAATAGTAAAGAGGCAGCACCCGGGTAAGTCGATTTATATAAAAAACCTTAAGAGTTTTTCCGGGATGCTCATCCATGACGGACTGGATCAGCTTTTTGCCAACCAGCAGTCCGCTCAGCACAAAAAATATCTCCACAGCTAAAATACCGGAAAAAGACAGGAAAGGAAATGAGATACCCACGGAGAAAAATCCAGAGTGGCAAATAATCACCAATACAGCCGCGACGACCCGGATAATATCCAAACCGAGGTTTCTTTTCTGTGTCATTGCGCAACCTCCTCGAATTGATTTGTATTTCTCATTCGTTCTATCGATTCTTCCTGAAAAAATCATCCCGCGTTTTGTGAAATCTGTGCGCAAAATACCGTTTCGATTGTTATTGAAAGCGCACATTCCAGAAACAGGATATTCCTGACTCCGGTTAGATTATTTTACAAAGCGGTTGACTACCTCTGTTATTTTTTTCACGTCATCATTTGTCAGATACAGATGCAGGGGCATGGTCAGAATGTGCTGGGTGATCTCATGCGCCCGGGGGCAGGTGCCCTGAGCATAGGTGTACATGGAGAACTCCGTGTTGTCCCGGTAGTGTACGCCTGCATAGATATCCTGTTTTGCCAGCTCCGCCAGAAGCGCCTCCCGGTCCGGCACGGCAATTTCATAAATATGATAGGCGCATTCTTCCTTATAAGGGGCGCCGATGATTTGAATTTTGGGGTTGCCGGAGAATGCGCTGTCATACAGCCCGACAATTTCCCTGCGGCGGGCATTCTCCTCATCCAGATAGGGCAGCTGAGCCAAGGCAATGGCCGCCATAATGGCGTTGCCGTTGTACTTGTAGCCCAGGTAATCCACACCGTAGTTCCACTTATAGGTTCCTTCGCTGCTGGTACGGGCATAGGTGTCCTTGTTGATGCCCATCCAGGAGAGCATACGGCACTGAGCGTCCAGCTCCCCATCGGCAAAGCAGATCATACCGCTGTCACCGGTGGGCAGATTTTTCACGGCCTGGAAGGAGTAAACCGCCACGTCCACGCCTTCCCAGGTTCCTGGCATGACGCCGTTGACCCGGGTGCCGGCCATGTGCGCCGCGTCCAGGATCAGCCGCAGATTGTATTTTTTGCACAGGGCAATGATTTTGTCCAGCTGTCCAACCCGGCCGCCGTAGCCTACAAAGGCAATGGCCCGGGTTTTTTCGTTGATTTTCCGCTCCACGTCCGCAGGGTCCAGGCACAGATACTCGTCTACATCGGCAAAGCAGGGCTTCAGATTTTCATACAGGATTGCGTGGTTGGTGGACACGAAGGTGACGGGGGTAGAGATGATCTCGTCGCCGTCCTGCCAGCCATAGCGCCGCTTCAGGATGTTCACCGCCAGGTGCAGGCCGGAGGTATTGGAATTTAAGTAGCAGGCGTTTTTGTGACCGGTATATTCCTTCCACTTGTTTTCAAACTCCACGGTTTTGAAGCCGGAGCCGGTCCAGCCCTTTTCCAGACACTCCCGCACCTGGGTCAGGCATTCGTCAATGTGAAATTTAGGCTTTAAGACTTGAATTGTAGACATACCGTGATTATCCTTTCTTCATTCCCTCCGTGAAAATGGCGGGTTATTGTTTTTTCAGGATGCGTTTGACAAGCTGCTTCCAGTAGTGGAACTCAAAATAGTGATACCATCGGAAGGGCTTTTTCCGGTTGAGGTAATCCCCGAAATACGTCTGCCCGGCCCGGAAGCCTTCGATCAGGGATTCCGTGAAGGGCGCGTACCAGTCGCACATAAACCAGTTGTATTGATACAGGTCTTCATAGCATTTCATGTATTTGACGAAGCAGCGCCTGTTGTGCGCTTCGGTGAGGTACTGTGCGTCCGGGGCAGCGTAACCGTTGTCTGCGGCAAAGCGCTGCAGGCAGTCGGTGTAGCCCATAATGAAGGGGCCAACAAAATCAATGGGATACAGGGGAATATTGGCGTCAATATAGGTGACGTTCAATTCCCGCATCCGGTTCACATCCGTCTGGTTGTCATCGCTGATAACCAGACGCTCCACAATTTCCACCCTCTGACCCTGGTTGGCAAAGAGCATGTTATGGGGCAGGGAGCCGGAAAGGGAAGCCACCACCTTGGCATGGCGGATATAGTGGATCATCCGGCTTAAAGGCACCTTTTCGGGGTAGAGAACGGTGTAGCCATTTTTCTCGAAAAAATTGTCCAGAGTGTCAAAGCCGAATTCAAACTGCATGCCCTTTTGAAACTGACTGCGGCTGAAATAGAGCTTCTCCGGCGTTTCCCAGGCGGGATCGGGCGCCACGTTATCCGCCGCCGCGTTGAATACCTCCAGCAGCTTGGGGGTATAGGCGGTGCGCATACGGATGCCCAGCTCCGGGACAATAACACGGCGGTATGTTGTGGGACGGCTGATGATTTCCAGCCTGTCCCAGATCTTCAGCAGCTGCAGAAATTCCCGGTAGTTGCCCTTGATTTCCCGCTGTTCGTTCTCGTCCAGAAAGAAAACGTATTTGTCAACGGTTTCGTCATTTTCCAGAAAATACCACAGCCGGGTGACGCCTTCAATCAGAAAGTGGCCCCAATGGTTCACCAGATATCCGCAATAGACCACTGTTTCGTCCCTGTATTCGGCATTTTCGAAGGGATACGCGTATTGAACCCGGCCCGGAATGGCAGACAGGTTTACATAATTTCCTTCCCCATCCACCACGCCGCCCTTGCCGAACAGCAGTCCAAAGCTGTCATGTCTGCGCAGAGGCAGAATGGTGGCGTTATCTCCCCGCCAGACGTCCGGATTCTCCCGAACTTCCACAGGATCGTCGTACCATTTTTTCAGAGCCTCCGCCTTTTTGGGCCGCAGATACCGGTAATCAATGCTTTCCATAGGCCATTCCTCCTTTTTCCGCGTTAGCGCTGCAGCGGGAGCAGCTTCTGATCCTTTTCGCTGAGGATCAGCGGCGTTCCGTCGGAAAGAGTGTATCCCTCGGCGCTGGCGCTGCCATGATAGCGGCCAACGACCTCCGGCCACTGGATGCCGATGGCCGGATCATTCCAGGCAATACCCAGCTCGTCATTGGGATGGTAGAAATCCGTGACCTTATAGCAGAACTCCGCCGTATCGGACAGCACCAGAAAGCCATGGGCAAAGCCCTGGGGAATGTAGAACTGCTTTTTGTTTTCCGCAGACAGCTCCAGACCATACCAGCTTCCATAGGTTTCCGATCCGCAGCGCAGATCCACGGCCACATCAAATACCCGCCCCTGGATGACCCGCACCAGCTTCCCCTGGGGATGCTCCTTTTGGGTATGCAGCCCCCGCAGCACGCCCTTACGGGACATGCTTTGGTTGTCCTGGACAAAGGCCACGCTGAGGCCTGCCTCCGCCATATCCCGCCGGTTGTAGGTTTCCATAAAATAGCCCCGGCTGTCCCCGTGGACGGCTGGCTCAATGACAAATAGCCCCCGGATGGGACAGCCGCTTACTTTGATTTGGCCCATAGCTTTCTTCTGCCTTTCTTTTTGGGATTTCGCCCTTGTGCGCGCTTGAGAATGCGCTTGAGAAACTGCTTGCAGTAATGCCATTGGAAATAGTGTTCCCGCAGGAAGGGTCTGTCGCCGTCCAGATATTCCCGGAAATAGGGGTAGTTATCTTCGTAGGCCTCGTAAAGGGAGTCGGCAATTTCCGGGTACCAGCTTTCCATGTGCCAGCGGAACCGGTAATTGTCCTGATAGGAAGCCATATATTGCTTAAAGCATTTATCCCGATAGGATTTGGAGCAAAAATGTTCATCGGGGGGGACATTTTATGCTCATTTGTATACTCATTAAGGATATGGTTGTAACCCACCATATATGGGCCGGCGGTATCCACGGTATACAGATGAAAGTTGGCGTCCACAGGCGTGACGGAGAATCCCCGCATCCGGTTGATGCACACCTGATGATCGTCATTGATGATAAGCCGCTCCATAATCACCAGCTTCTGCCCGTTTGCGGCAAAAAGCATGTTGTGATGAACCGAGCCCGAAATCGTCGCGATTTCCGACGCACCCCGAATGTAAAAAATCAGCTGTGACAGAGAAATCGTCTCCGGCGCAAGCACCATATAGCCATTCCGGCTGAAATAATTGTCCAGAGCCCCCAGCCCGAAATCATAGTTGTTGCCTCTGGCGAACTGCGTACGGGTAAAGTATAGCTTCTCCGGATGATCCCAGCCGGGATCAACGGTGATATTGGCTGCAGCAGTGTCAAAAATATCGAGGTATCGGACAGAGTAGAATTTCATGCACTGAAACGAAATCTCCGGGACGATGACCTCCCGATAGGTGGTGGGAGTGTTGATGATTTCCAGCTTGTCCCAGATTTTCAAAAGCCTGAAAAACTCCTGATAGTTTCCCTGAACAGACCGTTCTTCCCCCTCATCCAAAAAGAAGACATATTTGTCCACGCTGCTGTCATGCTCCAGAGCGTACCAGAGCCTTGTCACAGCCTCCACCAGGAAATGACCCCAATGGTTGACAAGATAGCCGCAGTAGACAACTTTTTCATCCCGATACACAGGGGACTGAAAAGGGTAACTGTGCCAGATCCGGGTTTCAATTCCGGATAACGGAACGTACCGCCCCTGTTCATCCACCACACCGCCGCGGCCAAATAGCAGATTTTCGCACTGGGTTTCCCGAAGCGGAAGAATCGTTGCGTTTTTCCCCCGCCATACGGACAGATTCTCCTTCTGTTCAAAGGGAGTATTGTACATTCTTTTTAGCCATGCCGCCTTTTTCGGGCGCAGATAGCGGTAATCAATATGGTACCATGGTATCATCTCCAGCTATGTGTAAATCGGGCAGATTTCAGCGGTTTGCGTACATTTTCTCGTAGTAATTCTGATATTCCCCGGAGATAATGGCCTCCCACCATTCCCGGTTGTTCAGATACCACTGGATCGTTTTCTGAATGCCGTCGGCGAATTTCGTTTCCGGCAGCCAGCCAAGCTCCGCATGGATTTTGGCCGGGTCAATGGCGTAGCGCATATCGTGACCCTTGCGGTCGGTGACGTAGGTGATCAGGCTTTCCGGTTTGTCCAGGGTCTTGCATATGATCTTCACAATGTCGATGTTGCGCATTTCATTATGTCCGCCGATGTTATAGACCTCGCCTACCCGGCCTTTGTGAAGGATAAGGTCGATGGCCCTGCAGTGATCCTCCACATACAGCCAGTCCCGGACGTTCACCCCCCGGCCATAGACCGGAAGGGGCTTATCCGATAGAGCGTTGACGATCATCAGGGGAATCAGCTTTTCCGGAAACTGATAGGGGCCGTAATTATTGGAGCAGCGGGAGATGGTAATGGGAAGGCCATAGGTGCGGTGGTAAGCCAGCACCAGCAGGTCGGCGCCGGCCTTGGAAGCGGAATAGGGAGAACTGGTGTGAATGGGGGTTTCCTCGGTAAAAAACAGGTCGGGCCGGTCAAGAGGCAGGTCGCCGTAAACCTCGTCGGTAGATACCTGATGATAGCGCCCTATTCCATATTTCCGGCAGGCGTCCAGCAATACCTGAACACCCAGAATATTGGTTCGCAGGAACACTTCCGGGTTCTCAATGGAACGGTCCACATGGCTTTCCGCCGCGAAATTGACCACAGCGTCGGGATGCTCCTGCTCAAACAGGTGAAAAATGCCTTCCCGGTCGCAGATATCCAGCTTCACGAAGCGGAATCTGGGATTGTCCATAACGGGAGCCAGGGTGCTGAGGTTTCCGGCATAGGTCAGCTTATCCGCACAGACAATCCGGTCATGGGGATATTGCGCCAGCATATGGAAAATGAAATTGGAACCGATAAAACCGGCGCCGCCGGTAACAAGGATGGTCATGTTCAAACCTCCCAATCTTTCGCGGTCTTCTTGAAGCTTTTAAATTTGTCCTCCGCCACCTGATGCAGGTGACGGCCATAGGGAGACTTTCCGTAAGCTTCCGCAGATTCCAGAAGCGCGTCAGCGCTGATCCAGCCGAAGCGGTAGGCAACCTCCTCCGGCGCGGAAATCTTAACGCCCTGGCGTTTTTCCACCATGTGGACAAATTCCGCCGCTTCCAGCAGACTTTCCATGGTGCCCGTGTCCAGCCAAGCGAAGCCCCGGCCAAACAGCTTTACATCCAGCAGGCCCTGCTTCAGATACAGATCGTTGAGCGTGGTGATCTCCAATTCTCCTCTGGCGGATTGTTCCACCCGCGCCGCCATATCGGCAACGCCGCTGGGGTAGAAATAAAGGCCGGTAACGGCATAGTTGCTCTTGGGATTGGTCGGCTTCTCCTCTATGGAAATGACCCTGTCGCTTTCATCAAATTCCACCACGCCGAACCGCTGGGGGTCCGGCACATAATAGCCGAAAACGGTGGCCCGGCCGGAGGCAGCGCTGCGGTTGGCTTCGGCGAGAATATGGGAAAAGCCGTTGCCATAAAAAATATTGTCCCCTAAGATCATGGCGCAGGCGTCATCCGCGATAAATTCCCTGCCAATCAGAAATGCCTGAGCCAACCCGTCAGGGGAGGGCTGAACCGCATAGGACAGGCGAATCCCGAAATGGCTGCCGTCCCCCAACAGGTCTTGAAACCTGGGGGTGTCCGTGGGCGTGGAAATAATGAGAATATCCCGAATCCCCGCCAGCATCAGCGTTGAAAGGGGATAATAGATCATAGGCTTGTCGTAGACAGGGAGCAGCTGTTTGGAGGTGACCTTCGTCAGCGGATACAGCCGTGTGCCGGAGCCTCCAGCCAGAATAATGCCTTTCATATATGCCCGTCTCCTTGAAAGAGAAAATTTCCTGTTATACTGCTTTCTTTCGGAAAACCGTTGGGTTCCCGAAAGAAAGAGCCCTTCCCTCTTGCGGCAAGCCGCCGCAAAAGCCGTCTCATACTGTTCTTAACGCGCCTGTGGCGCGATAAAACGGTTTTCAGCCTGTTCATAAGAATCCATATAAGAACTGGTATGGATAATTTTAGCATGTTTTGGCAAAAATGTAAACTGCTATTTCGGCAGAAAAGAGAGCCTGCCCGTGTGAGCAAGCTCTGCCTGTTTTATTGCGCGGCTTTGCCGGAAATGACGCGCTTCAGCTTTCGCAGGCCGCGAACAGCAAAATCGGTTGCGCACAAATAGAGATAACGCAGCCGGAAGCGATACAGCAAAGTATCCGCGGCGTTCAGCGTCACTCCATTTTTACTGGGGCGCAGCTGATACTTGACCAGAAGGTTCACTTTTTCGGCCTCGAATCGATACAGCGGCTTCCGGCAATTTCGCACAGACCAGTGGATCATCCGGCCCTGCCGGACAACCTCCTGATCGGTCGTGGTGTACGAGCAGCGCCCGGTCAGAATATCGCATTTCAGCGCGGTGGTCAGCCATGGATAGACGTAATTTGCCGGGTCCTCCTCCAGCGCACGGCAATTATGCACAGCCATTGCCAATCCGAAAACCGGTTCATCCACGCAGAAATCCGGCCATCGAAATTCCTGATAGTGCTGCATAATCGTTTGATATTCCCGGTAAATTGCCCTGCATGTTTCCCCTCTGCGAATAAAATACAGCCCGCCGTGAATTGCCGGTTTCCAATTGACGCGATCCGCGTAATCGCCGATGGAATCGATCCAGAAAAGCCCGTCGGAAGAATCTCTGGGGAAGTTATAGCCGCCGGCGGAAAAGTCATCCGCGCCGGAAAAATAATCCCAGTAATGATTCAAATCCGCATATGCCAGGCAGTCGGAGTCGATAAAAATCGTTTCGTCGTACGGGGAACGGATCAGCAGCTCAAATTTGTCGAAATAATTCTTGTGAGGGGTTTCGAGAACGATTACGGTATCAAACAGGGCAGTATATTCGTTTTCCCGGTCACACAGAATTGCGAAGGGATAAGGGGACTCACTGAATAACCGGTACGAAAGCAGAAGATTTTTTGCAAGCTGATAGTAAAGCTCCTGCCCGGTCGCGATTGTGATAAAGCCTCTTGTCATGCCGCATCCTCTCCTTCTTTTTCTAGGGAAACTCTGATGAAATCGGCAAGAGCTGGGGCAAAAGATCCGCTGTCCAGCCGCAGACGATTGATTCAGAGGTTCCCTAATATTATAGAATCGGCAAACCGGTTTGTCAAGAAAAGGAGCTTCCCCGTAAGGCCCTTTTCCCGGCACCGCTCCCGGCCTGTCATGCCGTTTCCGCAGGCAGTTCCTTCATAAAACCGAACGGTTTTATAAAGAATCCGTATTAGCCGTTATGCGTGCGGGGGGGGACAGGGTTCTGCCTGTGAGACAGGCTGATGAAAGTTTTATGAACTTTTTTCAAAGCCCTTTGATTTTTATAAGAAAATCCGTTACAATGAACAGGCATCTCCCGGCACGCTTATAAAATCTGCGAATGGCAGTTCGCATAATAAAATACTCCGAATATAATCGAGCGAGGTTTTGTGAAATGAAAGCAGTAGGAAAACTTGCCTGCCTTTTGATAAGTATGGCACTTTTGCAGTCACTGGCGGCTTGCGGAAATACCGCACAGACATCTGATGATACAGAGGATGTTTCCAAATCGGAAACATTTTCAGAAAGCCCGGTCGTCGAAACAGACGGTTCTGAATCCCATGAAGACGGAGAAAATCAAATGGGTCGTGAGGATTTCAGTGGGGAAAAGGGAGATAATATGCAGGGAGGACGCGGCGGCAATATGGGTGGCAACATTGGCGGTATGACGGAGAACGATCCTGAGATCCAGACCGTACTGGACGAAAATGCCGATAAGTTTGAGCAGTACACTTTTGAAGATGCTGAATCCGGCGTATCCTTTGAATACAGCCTTTATATTCCCGAAGGATATGACGGCTCCGAACAATATCCGCTTCTTTTGTTTATCCCGGATTCAACGGGTACAGGGAAAACGGCGCGGGAACTGGTGGAACAGTATTACGGCGCTGCTGTCTGGGTTACAGATGAAGAACAGGCAAAACATGCGTCTTTTGTCCTCGTTCCGGCTTATACAAAGACAGCCGCCAGCGATGACGCCACCGTGTCAGATGAGGTAAAAGCAACTGTTACATTACTCGAACAGTTACAGGAAACGTACAGCATTGATGCGGATAGGCTGTACACAACGGGACAATCCGGCGGATGTATGTGTTCTTTCTACTTTAACGCGACCTATCCCGATTTGTTTGCGGCCAGCATGTATGTATCGGGGCAGTGGGATATATCCGTTTTGCAGGGGCTGGAAAATCAACCATTTTTCTACATTACTGCAGGCGGTGACGAAAAGGCATCCGGCGGACAAGATGAAGTGATGGCTATGTTTGACAAGGACGGCGTTTCGTATAGCTATGGAACATGGAGCGCCCAAGACAGCGAGGAAAAACAGTCGTCGGCGGTGGCGGAGCTTTTAAGCCTTGGACTTGATGCGAACATGATCCGTTTTGAAACGGGGACAGTATTCAAAGAAGGAGAAAGCGGGATGGAGCATATGGCGTCCTTCAACTATGGGTACAGCCTGACCGCTGTCAGAGACTGGCTCTTTGAGCAGACAAAGGAATTTCGTTTTGCATAGCAGTTTCCAGAAAAGCGTCTCTCCGGAGGCGCTTTTTTCACGCCTGTTTTCGGAGGGGATGAGGATTGGATTTACTCAATGGCAAACAAATCATGGTCCGGACATTCATGGGCAGCGCCCGGATGTATGAAGCCCTGCGTGACTGCGGCGGACGCATCAGCCAGGCGGGGCTGCTCTCCTTCCAGGGAAACGCTACCGAGGAAATCCGCGAAAGCGGCTTTCCCGCGTGTTTTGTGTCTGTCTGATGAATCGGAAGTTGTTATTTTTTGCGTACAGGGAGCAAAGCGTTTTGCCGCCTGTATTTCTATTATATACGGCACAAAAAACAATCAAGTACGCAGAAATTT
>CAZUAN010000056.1:0-10664 GCA_964618385.1 uncultured Oscillospiraceae bacterium
AAAAACAGATCGTCAGCTTCTGCCGGTTTTTCAGAGGTTCCGAATCAAAACGCGCCCTTCTGCGCGTTCACACAGAAGGGCGTCGGCCGGATCATCGGACTATTCGGAGTCGGAGATTTCCTCCTGCAATTCTTTGCGGCGAATCAGGAAGCGGCGGGTGGCGAATAAGCCCGCGATACAGGCGATGCAGGCCAGATTGCTCAAGGCATCGTCGTGGCTCAGGATGACATGGCGGGTAATCGCCACGGTCAGAACCTCCAAAATATTTGCGGGAGTGGTATCGATCAGCATCCGAACGAATTCCAGGCCCACCACAATGGTCAGCAGCTTGTTCAGTACCTCCTCAATATCGGCAAAATATCCGGCTTCCGTGAACATGTTGCGGACCTCCAGGGCAAGGCCGATGATCAGCACCAGAATGGTCAAAGCCGCTATGCAGTACTCCAGAAGATGCAAGACCCGGTAGAAAAAGCGTTCCATGCTGCGTTCCTGTTTCGCCGGCTTTTTTCCATAAGTCTGGAGCGCCGGGTCATCGGAATGCGGGGTGTTTTTCATGGCGATTCCTCCCTATATGGTGATATGATTTTTTATTATACACGAAACGCAGAAAAAAGGGAAGCATATTTCTCCGGATTATACCGCTTTTTATCCGATTATTTCTGAAAATGCTTCTCCATTTCCTTCCGGGCCAGATCGATTTCCATTCGAAGCTCCCTGGCGGATACGCGCAGGACGCCGCTGCGAAAGGAGGATAGCTGTACCAGATTGTCGGAGGACGCCACCCGGACGGCGTAATTTGTGCCGATCTCATGGGCCAGCGCTTCGATATAGGCATCGGCGGTTTCTCCCTCCCGGGTAAAGACCACCTGTATGTTGTGAAACGGAATCTTTTCCCCGGGATTTCCCTTTTGCTTATAACCGTCAAAAACCACCACTATGCGGCACTTGGTGAAACCGGCGTAGCTCGAAAGTGTATCACATAGCTGCCTGCGGGCAGCGTCCAGATCCTCCCGGGCCTGCTCCGCCAGATCCTCCCAGGCGAAAAGGACATTATAGCCGTCCACAATGATGCATTTCTGCCTGGGCGCACGGATGGGGATATCCTCCGTAGCCGGGCGGTTATCCGCCGCAGACCGGTAAAGCGGGCGGCGGATGGGGCCGAATTCCCGCTCCAGAATCGTTTCCAGTTCCCTGTCATCCGCGCGGACATTGCGGCTGATAATCTGGGGCGCTTTTTCCTCCTTCCGGCCGCTTTCCAGGTGCATGTAATCCTTCACATGCTGCCATTTTACGGAAAACCCGGCGCCATGGGCGCAGAAGACGGAGTCCGGGGTGTTTTCCGGATCTGCTTCGGGATCGTAGCCGATTTCCGCCATCACTGCCTCCGGATTGTGGCAGGGGGCGTAGCCATGCAGTGACAGCAGCAGCCGTCCCCGGCCCTGGGTATAGGCTGCCAGGGTTTGCGCGTAGTCCTTCACCTCCGAGGCGGGGACAAGCCCCCGCAAGGCCGAAATCCCGCCGGACGCTTCCGGCGCGTCCAATTCGCCGCCCATGGCCCGGATATCGGTGATGGCTCTGCCAACCTGCTCCGTTGGCAGGGTCAGGGAGAAGTCATACCAGGGCTCCAGCAGAACGGATTTTGCCTGCATCAGTCCCTGACGGACGGCCCGGTAGGTGGCCTGGCGGAAATCGCCGCCTTCCGTGTGCTTCAGATGCGCTTTCCCCACCAGAAGCGTCAGCTTCATGTCCGTAATGGGAGAACCGGTCAGAACGCCCCGGTGAACCTTTTCTTCCAGGTGCGTCAGAATCAGGCGCTGATAGTTCCCGTCCAATATATCCGTGGGGCACACGGTATCGAATACCAGCCCGCTGCCCCGGGGCAGCGGCTCCAGAAGCAGGTGAACCTCGGCATAGTGGCGCAGGGGTTCAAAATGCCCCACGCCCTCCACGGTGTTTTCGATGGTTTCCTTGTAAAAAATGCGACGGTCATCCAGCGTAATATCCAGTCCGAAACGCTGCCGGGCCAGACTGCGGAATATTTCCAGCTGTACTCTGCCCATGATCTGAACGTGAATCTGCCCGTTTTCCAACAGCAGATGGAGCTGAGGATCTTCCTCCTCCAGCTGGCGCAGCTGGGCCAGCGCCTGGGCCGGATCACAGCCGCCGGGCAGATTCACCCGGTAGGTCATCACCGGCTCCAGAACATACGGCTGCCCGGCCGGTTCCGCTCCCAGAGCTTGGCCGGCATAGGTTTCCGACAGCCCCGTAACAGCTGCCAGGCATCCTGCCGGAATCTCCTCCCAGGAAGTAAATTTCTCGGCGGAATAGCGGCGCAGCTGCAAGACTTTTTCCTCCCGGGGTTCGCCTTTCCGGTTTTCATAATGGAACACAGAGCGTACCTTCAGGCTTCCGCCTGTGACCTTCAGCCAGGTAAGCCGGTTGCCCTGGGAATCCCGGGATATTTTGTATACCCGGGCGGCAACGTCCGCCGGGTATTCCCGAATCGGGGCATAGCGATCCAGAATATCCAGCAGCATGTCCACACCTTCCAGCTTCAGGGCTGAGCCGAAGCAGCAGGGAAACAGCTTGCGTCTGGCAATCAGGCTCCGGAGATTCCCGTCGGTCATGACGCCGCTTTCCAGATAATTCTCCAGCAGTGCCTCATCGCACAGGGCGGCATTTTCCGCGATGGCTTCAAAATCCGCGCCGAAGTCCACGCAGGCGGCGGACAGCTGCGACTGCAGCTGCGCCAGCAGCGATTCCCGCTCCATTCCCGGCAGATCCATCTTGTTGACAAACAGAAACACGGGCACATGGTAGCGCTCCAGCAGCCGCCAAAGGGTCAGGGTATGGGCCTGCACCCCGTCGGTGCCGCTAATAACCAGCACGGCGCAGTCCAGAATGGGCATGGTTCGCTCGGCCTCGGCGGAAAAATCCACATGGCCCGGGGTATCCACCAGGGTAATCTCCCGGTGGGGTGTTTCCAATCGGGCCTGCTTGGAGAAAATGGTAATGCCTCTGGCCCGCTCCAGGCTATGGGTGTCCAGACAGGTATCCTTATGGTCCACTCTGCCAAGAGTGCGGCGGGCGCCGCTGAGATAAAGCAGGGCTTCGCTCAAGGTGGTTTTGCCGGCGTCCACATGGGCCAGAAGGCCGACGCAGCATGGCGGCTTTTTTCCTTGCTCCGGCACGCAGAACACCCCTTTCCCGGATTCTTATGGATATTAATACCACATTTTCTTGCTTTTTTGGCAGTGCCGATTCCGGGAAATCATACCGGGCCTTGCTGGGGAACCAGTCAGCGCGCCCAAGCAGCGGGGCTTTTTCCGCGTCTCATTGAACCTCCGCCGGGGCAATGGCGTCGGAATCCTTTGCTGTCCAGGTCAGACCCCTAGGATAGAAAAACCGCAGCTTTTCCCGGGCCACCGATACCTCGATTCTATCCGCCGTTCGCAGTTCGCCGTCCAGATTGACGGCGTTGGGCTTGTCGCACAGGATGCTTATGGAATCCGTGCGGAAATAGCGCACGAGCTGGGGAAGCTCCCGGTAACGGCCGTTTTTGTATTTGCCGATAATGACGGGAATCCGGAGCCGGCTCACCTTTTTGATCATCAGCACATCCAGCATTCCGTCGGAGGGGTCCGCCTCCGGGACAGGATTGAAGCCGCCGCCGTAGAACCGGCCGTTGCAGACACAGATAAAGGTCTGCTCTCCGTCAATCTGTTCCCCGTTCACTTCAACAACGTAGTGCTCCGCGATTTCCCTGGTCACGTTGACCAGAGTGGACACCGCGTAGGCCCGGAAGCCGCTGAGCAGGGGCAGACGTTTATAGCGTGCCACATCGGTGCCGATCCGGGCATCCAGACCTACGGAGCAGACATTGACCGCGATATCGTCATTGCAGCGAATCAGATCAAAGACCGCCTCTTCCGCATCCAGGAGCCGGTCCAGGTCGCGGAACGCCCCGGGATCGCTGAAGATCCGCACAAAATCGTTGCCGCTGCCGCCGGACAGGACGGAGACTGCCGCGTTCTCCCAGCCCGCCGCGCCGGCCGCCACCTCGTTCAGAGTGCCGTCACCGCCGCAGGCGTAGATCCGAAGCGCCTCTCCGGTGCAGGCGGCTTCCCGGGCAATGCGCCGGCATTCGCCGGGGGCTTGGGACACTTCGATGCGATAGTCCAGCCCCCGGCTACGGCAGGCTTTGTGAATGGCGGCGGAATATGTCGCGGTTTGGTCCCGGCTGCCTGCCGCAGGATTGATGATGAACAGATGCTTCATGGAATCCTCCCTCCCACGCAGCGCGCAAAGAGCGGAATTTCTCCCTCCGCGCTGCGCGCGTTATTTCTTTCTCCCTGTTTCCGTGTACATGTAATAATCGCATCTTATCATGCCGTTGTACAGCTTGCGCTTTTTCGTGGCCCGCTTTCCGAAATAGCGCTCAAATTCCGGCTCTGAGGTGATGATATACTTCTTCCAACCGTCTGCGTACTTCAGATTCTGTCCTAAGGCCGCGTAAAGGCGCTGGGAGCTGCGCTGTTCCAGCATCCGCTGGCCGTAGGGCGGGTTGCAGATCAGAATGCCGCTGTCCGAAGGCAGGCTCATCTTAGTGGCGTCCCCGTCCCGGAATTTGATGATATCGCCCACGCCGGCTTTCCGGGCGTTGGCCATGGACAGGGATACGCATTTGGGATCGTTATCGGAGCCGTGAATCCGGTAATCGCCCTTGAATTCTCTGTCCTTTGCCTCGGCGCGGGCTTCTTCCCAAGCCTTGGGGTCTGCCCAGGCAAATGTCTCCGCCGCAAAGCGGCGGCACATGCCGGGGGCCCGGTTCCGGGCAATGAGGGCGGCTTCAATGGGAATGGTGCCGGAGCCGCAGAAGGGATCCCACACGAATTCCCGCCCCCGGTAATGGGTCAAAATCACCATGGCGGCGGCCAGAGTTTCCCGAAGGGGAGCGTCATTGCCCACCGCCCGGTAGCCCCGCTTGTGCAGTCCCGGCCCGGAGGTGTCCAGGTACAGCTGTACCCGGTCGTTCAGAATGGAAAACTGCAGCTGGTACTTTGCCCCGGTTTCCGGAAGCCAGGAAAGGCCGTATTTCTCCCCCAGCCGCCGGGAGGCGGCCTTCTTGACAATGGCCTGACAGTCCGGCACGGACATGAGCTGGCTGTTCAGGCAGTGACCCTTCACCGGAAAGCTGCCGTCTCGGGGAATGAAATCCTCCAGATTGGTTTGGTATACCCCCTGAAACAGCTCCTCAAAGGTTCCGGCGGGAAAGTCCGCCAGAACAATCAGAATCCGTTCGCCGGTACGCAGACAGACGCTGGCCTTTGCCATGGCCCTTTCGTCCCCGGAAAACAGCACACGGCCATTCTCCACCCGGACATTTTCCAGCTTCAGGCGGCGCAGTTCGTCTCCGGCAATGCCCTCCAGCCCGAACAGACAGGGTACGGAAAATTCGTAAGTTGACATAACTCCTCCAACGCTCAGGGAATGATTTTTTTGGCTTTCAGATACCGTTCCTCCTCGGAAAATACACAGCCGCAGTATTTCTGCATATAGAACCCATGCTCCCGGGCGAATGCCTGTCCCTCCTGAAAATAGGGCCGGAAGTCCCGGTACAGAAACGCAACGCCGTATTCCCGCGCCGCACGCTGCGCTACCTCCCGCATCAGCTCGTGCTTCTGATAGGGGCTGATGAACAGCGACGAGGTGAAGCTGTCGAAGCCGCCCTCGGCGGCTTGGCGGGCAGCTTCGTACAGACGCATTTCGTAGCACTTGACACAGCGCCCCGGAATGTCATCTGCCACCGCCCGGACGAAGGGCCGCAGGCCGTAGTCATTGCGCTCAATGACGGGCAGCTCGATCTCCGCGGCGTAATCCCGCAGACAGTTGCGCCGGGCGCGATACTCGGTGAAGGGGTGAATGTTGGGATTATACCAAAACCCCGTGACCTCAAGGCCGTCGGCGCGGAGAATGTCAATGGGCCGGTTGGCGCAGGGTGCGCAGCAGATGTGAAGCAGGGTTTTCATGGGAACCTCCTGGAAATAAGGAATGCCGATTCAGATTTGAATGGACGCGGGGGGCGAATGGACCATTGCCCATTTTCATGTGTTCTTCCGCGTTAAGAAAATTCCGGCAGCCGACCCAGCAAGGACGAAGGGAGACAGTCTGACAAACAGCCATTCAAGCCCGTGCAAAACGGTTCCGGCGACGGCGATTTCAGGGTCGCTGAAATCCCATCCCAGGTAAGGACTGCCCCATGCGGCCAAGGCAGCGAAAAGGGCCAGCGTGACCGCACCTGCGGAGAAAAACAGCCAATGAAGTATTTTCCGCCGCGTAACCTTCCTTCGCGCCAGCTGCAGGTTGATAACCTCCAGCTTTTCCGCAATTGCTTTTAAGCCGTCGGCCTCCGGCTCCGCGATCGTATCTCCCAGCAAAATGCTTACGGGCGTTTCCAGGACTTCCGATAGACAGAGCAGCATGTCGGAATCCGGAACGGATAATCCGTTTTCCCATTTGGAGATTGTTTGCCGTACCACATTCACCTTGACAGCAAGCTCTTCCTGGGAAAGCCCTTTGGATTTTCGGATTGTTTTGATGGTTTCGTTTAACATTAGGGATAACCTCACTTTCTTTTGGCACTGCCACAATTCTATGAGGAATCGCCCGTTGCCGCAAGCAACGCAAATTAACATCCCTGTCTTTTCATCTCTTGATTGGCATTATATCACGGAATAAAACGGGGCGCAAGGAACGGTTTGAAAAAACTCCTGCCGGGCAGAAGGAAGCTGCCGGTATTTGTTCCTTGCTGCGGATTCGCTTCCCGTTCGGCACGGAATATGCCGGAAAAACGGGAAAAGCCGGCCAGAAGCCAAATACAAGGGGCATGGGAAAAAGAACCCCCCATACACAGTCATGCGCCCAATCCCGTATTGCCCACGCCGGGAGGAACAGCGGACGCCCTTACCGCTGCGGCGGCCGGGAATTTTGGCACAGCCTGCCTACATCAATTCCGATCCGCCGGATATCCCTTTTCCCTTACGGCACAATTTCCCCCTGTATACCGTCCCTGTAGAGCTCTGTGACAAGTACATTGCGTATCTCGTTATGGAGGTTTTCTCCCGGAGCGTAGGCTTTCACATAATTGGGGGCATGACCTGTGAAAAAGGCACCCTCTTTGTCCTCAAACAGGACGCTTTGCACTGTGCCGATGAGATTTTTCCGGTAGGCGCGGCTCATTTCCTCCGCCAGGCTGATGGCGGCCCGGCTCCGCGCCTCCTTGACAGCGTTTCCGTGCTGGTCCGGCATTCTGTCCGCCGGGGTACCGGGGCGGCGGGAATAGGGGAAAATGTGCATATCGGCAAACCCGCACTTGCGAATGAAAGCCAGGCTCTCGGCAAATTCCTCCTCCGTCTCCCCGGGAAAAGCCACAATCATGTCCGTGGTAACGGCGCAGCCGGGGAAGAAGTCTCTCAAAAGCGTCACGCTTTCCCAATACCGGGCGGTGTCATATTTCCGATTCATCCGTGCGAGGACCGTGTCGCAGCCGGACTGCATACTCAAATGAAACTGGGGACACAAATTGGGCAGCGCCGCCAGTCTCCGGCAGAAATCCTCCGTGACGATCCGGGGCTCCAGAGATCCCAGCCGCACCCGCAGATTCGGAACGGCTCCGCAAATTTCCTCCACCAGCAGCGCAAGCCCCGGCTTGCCGGGAAGGTCGGCGCCCCAGCTGGCAATTTCGATGCCCGTCAATACAATCTCCCGGTAGCCCCGGCGGGCCAGGTCCCCCGCCTGCTCTACCGCCAGCTCCAGGGGCGCGGAGCGGATAGGGCCGCGGGTATAGGGGATGATGCAGTAAGTGCAGAAATTCACGCAGCCGTCCTGCACCTTCAGCATGGCCCGGGTTCGTTCCTCCAGCCCTCCCGGAGGCAGGATCTCAAACTCCCGGCGGCGCAGGGCGTTGTCCAGGCTCTCCCGACGGACGTTTTCCCTGACGGCGGACAGCAGCATGTCCACAAATTCCTGCCGGTTTCCGCTGCCGCCGATGACGTCGATTCCCAGCTCCCGGACAGCCTCCGGAGCATGCTGAGAGTAGCAGCCGCAGACGCCGATGACCGCTTCCGGATTCTCCCGGCGGCAGCGCCGGATTACGGCTCGATTTTTCTTGTCCGCCACCGCCGTCACCGAGCAGGTGTTGATGACATAGGCGTCACAAGGCTCGTCAAAGCGCCCGATCTCGTGCCCCTGATCCAGCACCAGGCGTTCCATGGCCTGGGTTTCATATTGATTTGTCTTGCAGCCCAGGGTATAAAATGCAAGCTTCATTTGTCAAAACCACCAATAACTCGAGTGAAATTTTGTGTTAATCGTCCAAACCGACAGTTGCTTTTTCATAAAAAACTGCTATAATATTCTACAATGTAGTTTTACAGATGCGTCGGAGATCCTAAATCGTTCTCCCCCATTATACACGAAAAAAATATGTTTGTACAGGTTCCGGGGGAGACTTTTATGCGGGAATTTCAGATAAACCTTCGGTCGGTTCAAGAGGTTCGGACTTTTGTGGGGCTGGCTACCACAATGCCGTTCACCGTGCAGGTGGCGGATGGCCATCACCGGGTCAATGGAAAGAGCTTCATGGAGATGTTCTGCCTGGATTTAACCCATCCGCTGGTTATCTCCGTCGAGTGCGGCGACGCGGAATTTGAAGGACTGCTTGCCGCCGCCAAGCCGTTTCTGTCCGGCACATAAATCAATACGGCTCTCGTAGCACCGTCCTGGGAATACTCGGGGCGGTTTTTCTCTCTTTCGGGGGAACCGATGGCTCCCGAAAGAAAACCGGGGGATGCACTGCCTGGGCTGCAGGGATGTGCCGCAAAGCTTTTTTTGCGCAGGAAGGCCGGATTCCTGACAATTTATTCTTGACTTATTGGTCAATTGGCCGCATAATGTAGCACATGCAGGAAAAATCAGGGGAAACCCGGCGGTTTCCCGAAGCTGAAGGAGGAAAATCTGGATGAAGGATAAGAAAAAGCTTACGCTGCTTTGGCTGCTGATCATTCTGCTGGCTGTGGCGGCGGTGGGGCTGGTATGGTATCAGTTCCATTATATTCTGATTGATTTTCGTTCTTACCCGAAGGCGGCTCAGGTATTGGATCTGCGGGGAGAAACGATTACCGTTGAGCATTATGAAACGCTCCGCGCGCGGCTTCCGGACTGCGTGATCTATTGGGATGTGCCGTTTCAGGACACGGTGTATCCGAATGATATCACAGAGCTGACAGTCACCGCTCTGACCGAGGAAGACGTGGAACGAATGGACTACTTTCCGTCGCTGCAGGTCGTGCAGGCGGAGCAGTGTACGGATTATGCCCAGCTGCTGATGCTGCAGCAGCGCCGCCCGGAGCTGGAACTCAACTATACGCTGACCCTGAGCGGCCAGAGCTTTTCCCGCAGCGCGTCCGGCGTCACCATCAGCAGCATCGCTCAGGAGGAAATTGAGCTGCTGGCCTGTCTGCCCCGGCTGAAGACGGTGACGGTCACAGGCGGTGACACAGAGAACTTTGCCCAGCTGCAGGAATACTGTCATGCACATGAACTGGCATTCTGTATTGCGGTTCATGGACAGACCATTGCGGACGACGCGGAGCAGGTGACAGTCCGCGCAATTACCGATGAGGAGCTGAACCTGCTGCCGCTGCTGACGGACATGGAAGCGCTCCATATGGTCGATCCGGAGGCATCAGCGGAAAAGGTAATTCTGCTGCGGCAGACCTACCCGGATGCTGATGTAACCTGGGAGCAGGACGTCTGCGGCGTGACCGTCACAACGGAGGACGTGGATATCGATCTGTCCGAGGCGGAAATTCATAGCCTGGACGAGGTGGAGCAGGCCATGGCCTATTTTCCGGACGCGGAAACCGTATTCCTGGGGGACTGCGGCCTCGAAAATGAGGATATTGCCGCGTATCGGGAGCGGGTCCGGGAGGATTATAAGGTGTCCTGGATTGTGTATTGCGGCGAAAAGCTGCCCACCCGTACCGACGCGACCTCCTTTATGCCCAGCCGGGACGGCGTTGGCTATTTCAAGGACAGCGAATCCTACAATCTGCGCTACTGTGAAGATATGATTGCCATCGACGTGGGACACATGGGTGTGAAGGACATCAGCTTTGTGGCCTATATGCCCAATCTGAAATACCTGATTCTGGCCCATACCGAGGTTCAGGATATCACGCCCATCAGCAACTGCAAGAACCTGATCTTCCTGGAGCTGGACTGGAGTCCCATACAGGACTATACGCCCCTGCAGGGCTGCACCGCGCTGGAGGATCTGAACATCGGCAAGTACGGCGCGGACGTGACGCCCATCTGTGAGATGACGTGGCTGAAAAATGTGTGGTGTATTTTCCGCCCCGCTTCGGCGGGAAAGCTGGCGCAGGCTCTGCCCGATACCCATGTGGTCGGCACCGGCAATGCCACCGTTGCCAGCGGCTGGCGGAATCTTCCGAATTACTACGCCATGCGGGACGCTCTGGGCATGTACTACATGTCATGGTAGAAAAGCTAAGGAAGCTCTGAGGAAATCGGCAGGAACCGGCAGCGGGAGATTTTGACTCAGGTCAAGGTTCCAAAATCGGAGGAATCCTGTATGTATTTCC
>CAZUAN010000057.1:0-10580 GCA_964618385.1 uncultured Oscillospiraceae bacterium
TAGCGATCCATTGTGATCTGCATACGGCCGCCGCCGGAGGCGATGGCATAATCACAGCCCGGGGTGTTCAGCTCAGCCAGCACAGCTTCCAGCTGATCCACATACTCCAGCGCGGAGGTCGCGGGTACGTCACGGCCGTCCAGCAGAATGTGACAGTAGGCACGCCGGACACCGTCCCGGTGAGCGTGGCGCAGCAGCGCTATCAGGTGGCTGATGTTGGAATGAACGTTGCCGTCGGACAGCAGGCCCAGAAAATGCAGCGCTTTTCCATCCGCAGTGTTGGCAATCAGGTCCTTCCAGGTTGCGGAGGCGTACAGCGCGCCGTTTTCGATGGACTCTCCCACCAGCTTGGCTCCCTGGGAATAGACCTGGCCGCATCCCAGCGCGTTGTGGCCGACCTCGGAGTTGCCCATATCGTCGTCGCTGGGCAGGCCCACCGCCGTGCCATGGGCCTTCAGATAAGTATGCGGGCAGGTGCTGAGCAGCATGTCCAGCGCAGGGGTGTTGGCCAGCTTGACCGCGTCACCGCTGCCGCCGTCACCTTTTCCCACTCCGTCCATAACAACCAGAACAATCGGTTTTTCCATGAGGATCCCTCCATAATTGCAAGCAGCCCTATCCATAAGGATGGTATGCATATTCTTAACAGGTCATATTATTTTACATCATTTTTTCCAAACTTACAACCACTTTTTTATTTTTTCCGTTACAAACAAAAAAGCTTCCGGAAAAACCCAAAAATGGTTGATTTTCCCGGAAGATGTTAAGAATATTTGAATTGCCGATTATCCTGACAGGAGAAAAAGCGGGATCAATCCGTGTATTTTCCCCCCTTGTGACTGACGCCCCGGAAGATCAGCATTCCGCCGGCAATCAGCGTCAGCACCACCGCTATGATGACCAGCCCGATCCAGCCGTTTTCGCCGGTCTGCCGGTCCGTTTCTTCCTCCGGCTCAGTGGTTTCCGTTGCTGCCGTGGTCTGCACGGTTGGCTCCGCCGTCGCAACGGACGTCTCCTCCGGCTGGGTTGCCGGCGCCGTAACCGCAGCCGGCTCCGTTGCGGGCTGCGTTGCGGGCTGCGTCTCAGGTGGCACGGTTGCCTCCGCCGTTGGTTCTGTTGCGGGCGCGGTGGTTCCCTGAGCTTGGACCGTTTCCGTCCGGGAGCTGCTGCCATTGCCCGCCAGAACCTCCAGCCGCCCGCCAAAATTGGTCACCAGCTCGTCCACATATTGCTGGGGCCAGGGATTGCTAACCGGGTAATAGACCGTGATATATCCGCCGTTCCACAGGCAGTTGCCATTGAACGAAGGCATACTTCCTGCGCAGACCACCTGTGTCAGATTGCTGCAGTCCTGAAAGCACGACTGTCCAAACCGCCGAAAGGTGGCGGGCAGGCTGATGGATGTCAGGCCGTCGCAGTCCTGAAATGCCCGGGTGTCAATTTCAACCATAGCACTGCCAAAATCGATGGAGGTCAGGCTGTCGTAGTCCCGAAATGCTTCCTCGGCCACAGTGGTCACGCCGCCAGTAAAAATCAGGGCTTTGATTTTGTCCTGATACGCGGCCCAGGGGGAACCGGCATCCATGGCTCCGCTGCCGGAAATGGTCAGCGTGCTGCCGCTGAAGCTCCAGGTCAGGCCCTCTCCGCAGGTTCCGCTGGCTGCCAGTACGGAGGCCACGTTCGTATCATCCCCCGTTTCTGTGGCATATGCCGCAGGGGATATCACGGCCAGCAGCAGACAGGCTGCCGCAATTCCCAAAATCCACGCTTTTCTCATAGGTAAGTCCATCCTTTCTGTCTGGCCGCTGCCAGCTGTTTTGTACGGCGGTCAATTCATCGTACCCTCCGCCCGACGGAACATCTCTCCGATCCGCTCCCGCAGGGCCGCCGCTTCCGGGGTGTCGGCTGTACCATTGGCGTCAATCCACTCCGCAGAAGCCTCCTGAGCCTCCTTTAGGGTAGACAGGTCATAGCTCAGATCTGCCACCCGGAACGTGGGCAAGCCTGACTGACGGGACCCGAAGAAGTCTCCGGGACCGCGCAGCTTCAGATCTTCCTCTGCGATTCGGAAGCCGTCTGCGGTTTTGCACAGCGCCTTCAGCCGCTGAAGGGTTTGCGCGTTGCGGTTGCGGCTGGTCAGAATGCAGTAGCTTTTCGCCTCTCCGCGGCCCACCCGGCCCCGAAGCTGATGCAGCTGGGAAAGTCCGAACCGATCGGCGTCCTCAATGACCATCAGTGTGGCGTTGGGTACATCTACACCCACCTCAATCACGGTTGTTGCCACCAGCACATCCGCCTCGCCCCGGGCAAAGGACGCCATTACCGATTCCTTTTCCGCGCCCTTCATCTGTCCATGGAGCAGCGCCACCCGCAGATCGGGGAACACCGTCTTTTGCAGCGTTTCCGCCCAGACCGAGGCGGCTTTAAGGCCCAGTTCCTCGTTTCCCTCCACCGCAGGGCATACCACGAAGCACTGATGTCCTTCGTCAACCTGCTTGCGGATAAACGCATTGATCCGGGGGCGGTAGCTTTCCCCCACCAGAAAGGTGTCCACTGTTTTCCGGCCGGGAGGCAGCTCATCCAGAAGGGAAACCTCCAGGTCCCCATACATCAGCAGCGCCAGTGTCCGGGGAATGGGTGTGGCCGACATGACCAGAACATGGGGCGCTTCCCCTTTGGCGGACAGCTTTGAGCGCTGCCCGACGCCGAACCGGTGCTGCTCATCGGCAATCACCAGTCCCAGATTCCGAAACTGAGTAGTGTCTGTCAGCAGAGCGTGGGTTCCGATCACCAGAGAAATGTCCCCTGCGGCCAGCTGCTCCCGAACCGCGCACTTCTGCTTCGGCGGCATGGACCCCGTCAGCAGCGCCATCCGGATTCCAAGCGCCCCGAACAGGTTCTTCAGCGACGCGAAATGCTGTTCCGCCAGAATCTCCGTGGGCGCCATCAGCGCCGACTGCTTCCCGTTTTTCGCCGTGCAATAGATCGCGGCGGCGGCCACCATGGTCTTGCCGCTTCCCACGTCCCCCTGAATCAGGCGGTTCATGGGCGCACCCTTGCGGAAATCTTCTAAAATATCCTCCACCGCCCGGCGCTGGGCCGACGTCAGGGCAAAAGGCAGTCCGTCGTAAAATGGCTGCAGATCCAGATTGGCGTAGCTTTCCGTTCGCTTCTCCGCTCTGGCCGCCCGCATCAGGGCCAGCCCGGCGGAGAAGATGAAGAATTCCTCAAATACCAGCCGCTTCTTTGCCTGCTCCGCCTCTGCCATGGACTTCGGCTCATGAATCGCGCGATAGGCTTGCCGGGCCGGGAGAATGCCATAGCGCTGCCGCAGCGTCTCCGGAAGAATCTCCGCCGGCGGATCGCAGATTGCCAGCGCCTGCCGCACCGCCTTCAGCACCGCCGAATTGGAAAGCCCCGCCGTCAAAGGATAAACAGGCAGTACCCGGCGGGTCACCACCGGGGGGGAATCCGGCTCCTCAAAGACCGGGTTGGTCATGCTGTACCCGACAAAATCGCCGCCGACAGCTCCATAGAAGATGTACTCTCTGCCATACTGCAGCTGATCGGCCGCAAACCGGTTGTTGAAAAAGGTCAGCGCCAGCCGGGCGGTATGATCCGCCACCTGCACTTTTGTGATGTCCATGCCCTTTCGGATATGGGCGGTTCTGGGTGTATTCATGACCACCGCCCGGAAGCAGGCAGGCTCGCCCACCTCCAGCTTATCGATGGGCACCAGCCGGGTGCGGTCCTCGTAGCCCCTGGGGAAATGGCAGATCAGATCCCGAAGCGTAAAAATATTCAAATTGGCAAACTGTTTGGCCCGGACAGAACCGACGCCCTTGATCACGGTCACAGGATCGGACAACCTCGCCAAGCGCTCACCTCCCCGAACCCGCATTTCCACCATTATAATCAAAAATCCGCTGTAAAGCAATGGCATTGTTGTAAACAATTTCCCTATTTTTCGCGGATAAGCCGGATAAGCGCGGCGTGAAAAAACTCCCTCCGGGAAAACCGGGAGGGAGATATTTTCAGAGAGGTCAGGCCAGCTTGTTCAGCTTCAAAGTCATGCTGCTCTTCTTGCGGGCGGCATTGTTTTTGTGCAGCAGACCCTTGACAACAGCCTGATCAACAGACTTGACGGCAGCCTTGTAAGCGGTCTCGGCGGCGGCCTTGTCACCGGAAACCAGAGCGGCGTCGAACTTCTTCAGCTGGGTCTTCAGCGCGGACTTATTTGCCTTGTTCTTCTCATAAGCAATCTTGGAAGAAAGAACATCTTTTTTAGAGGACTTGATATTGGGCATGGATTCCACCTCCTTATTTAGCTGATTGTCCATACAGATAAGGATTATAGCGCTTTCGCCGTTCAAAATCAACCCCTTTTTTGAATTTTTTTGCTGTTTCATGTTTCACCCGGCGGCACGCTGTTCCCCCCTTCGGGCAATCAGCGGTTTTTCCGTTTTGTCAAGTCCGAATTATTTCACAAACCGGTTTGCCATGGTAAAAACCACAATCCTCGGAAAAGTGGAAAATGGGCAAAAACCGTTGTCCGCTTTTATGTGAACCAAAATTGAATATCCCATATTCACCGGTCTGTGGAAAACTCCTGTGGAAAAATCTGTGGAGAATGTGGAAAACTCTGAGTTTTCAACAGGTATTTTGCTCCTTTCTCCTTTGCGCCCACCCTGTGGAAAAGGATGAATATCCGTTTGCATAATTTCGCATTCCGCCGGGGAAGGGTTATGTTACGTCACCGGTGAAAAGGAACGCCTTTCCGAAAAACCGAGCGAAAAAGTTGATAAATTGTAAAACGGCTCTGTCAAAACCCGGTAGCGATCCCGATATCCTCCGATTTTTTTGTGAAAACCGCCAAAAAATTTTTTGGTATCATCTGGCAGCCCCGGGGAATACTTTTCCTATCCGATGTTCGCTGAACCGGCTGTTCCGGCCAGCGCACATGAACGAGGAGGAACACCATGCAGGGAAAAGTAGAGATCTGCGGCGTGAACACATCCAAGCTTCGCATTCTGTCCCAGGTGGAGATGGAGACACTGCTCCGGCGCTCCCGGGAAGGTGACGAGGCAGCCCGGGAAAAGCTCATTGAAGGCAATCTTCGGCTGGTGCTGTCCGTCATCCAGCGCTTTGACAAGCGGGGAGAAAATCCCGATGATCTGTTCCAGGTTGGCTGTATCGGCCTGATTAAAGCGATTTCCAACTTTGATCCGGAGAAGCAGGTGCGCTTCTCCACCTATGGCGTACCCATGATTGCGGGGGAAGTCCGGCGGTATCTGCGGGACAACAGTGCCATCCGTGTCTCCCGCTCTATTCGGGATGTGGCCTACCGGGTGCTTCAGTGCAAGGAAGCGCAGACCTGCCGCATAGGTCGGGAGCCAACCCTGGAGGAAATTGCCAAAGAGTTGGACATTCCGCTGGAGGACGTCAGTCAGGCGCTGGATGCGGTGTGCGCCCCGGTCAGCCTGTTTGACCCCGTCTATGCCGATGGGGTAGACCCACTGACCGTCATGGATCAGGTGCGGGATACCAAAAACACAGAGGACAAGTGGATGGATCATATCACCCTGCAAAACGCCTTCCGCGCCCTGAACGATCGGGAAAAGCAGATTCTGTCCCTGCGGTTTTACGACGGCAAGACCCAGATGGAGGTTGCCAACACCCTTGGCATCTCCCAGGCACAGGTTTCCCGTCTGGAAAAGGGCGCGATCAGCGCCATGCGAAAATCTGTCAGCGTTTCTTAAAAGAAGGAAGCGGGAAACGCTGACGCCGCATAAGGACGGAATTTGAAATTTTCCGGAAGATTCTCCTGCTTTTTCCAAAGGATTCCGGTTTTGCCCGGATGCAGTATGAAAAAATACAGTTGCAAAGCGGGGAAAACTGTGTTATACTGAATACGGTAAAAAAATATCGAAATCCGCTTGCGCGGAAAAAACAAGGAGGATCATGTTATGAGATTGGAAGGAAAAGTCGCCGTTATCACGGGTGGCAGCCGTGGAATTGGCTATGCCACCGCCGCAGCGTTCCTGCGGGAGGGAGCCACTGTTGTGATCACAGCTTCCTCTGGAACCAATGCCGCCAGAGCAGCTGCCCGCCTGCAGGAGGAATACCCCAATGCCACTGTGGGGGGAATCAGCCCCAACCTGAGCAGCCTGGAGGATGTCCGCAGTGCTTTTCAGCAGGTAGAGGCGAACTATGGCGCCATTGACATCCTGGTGAACAACGCGGGAGTTTCGGACAGTGTGCCGCTGCTGAAGTACACCGAGGAGAATTTCGACAAGGTTATGGAATTGAACGTGAAGGGCGTGTTCAACGCAACCCGGGCCGTAGTGGACAGCATGGCCGAGCGCGGGTCGGGCGTCATCCTGAACACCTCCTCCATGGTCAGCATCTATGGCCAGCCCAGTGGCGTGGCCTACCCCACCTCCAAATTTGCCGTCAACGGTCTGACGGTTTCTCTGGCCAGGGAGCTTGGCCCCAAGGGCATCCGGGTCAACGCCGTGGCCCCGGGCATCACGGAGACGGACATGATGAAGCACGTCCCCAAAGAGGTCATTGCGCCGCTGGTTGCCCAGATTCCCCTGCGCCGCATCGGACAGCCGGAGGATATCGCCAACGCCTTTGTGTTCCTGGCATCTGAGGAAGCGTCCTATATCACCGGCGTGGTGCTGAGCGTGGACGGCATGGCAAGAACCTGACAGGAATACGGAATTTTCAAACAATACGACGGCCCCGCCGGGAGGATGTTCTCCCGGCGGGGCCGCTGTTTCTCCTGAAGTGCCGGATTCGAAGGATGGAACCGGGAGGCTCAAAGGAACCGAGTCCTGAATCTTTGCTGACCCGAAAACCCAAAATGGCAAGGCCGCAGGCTGATAAAAGACAGCCGTTTAATCCGGGAGCCGTTACACATTGAACAGGAAATTGACAATGTCGCCGTCCTTCATCACATATTCCTTCCCCTCGCTGCGCACAAGTCCCCTGGCTTTCGCGGCGGCCATGGTGCCACAGGCGCGCATATCGTCGAATGCGATGACCTCGGCCCGGATAAAGCCCCGCTCAAAATCCGTGTGAATTTTGCCGGCGGCCTGGGGCGCTTTTGTTCCCTGCCGGATGGTCCAGGCGCGGCACTCGTCGCTGCCCGCCGTCAGGAAGGAAATCAGGCCCAGAAGGGCGTAGGAACTGCGGATCAGACGGCTCAGGCCGCTTTCCGCCACCCCCAGTTCCTCCATGAACATGGCTCGCTCATCCGGGTCGTCCAGCTCCGCGATGTCCGCCTCCAGCTTGGCGCAGATGGGAAGCGCCTGACTGCCCTCCGCGTCTGCCAGGGCCTTGACAGCCGCGTAGTGGCGATTGGCTTCCGGATTGCTGATCTCGTCTTCCGCCAGGTTGGCCACATAAATGGTCTTTTTCAGGGTCAGCAGGTCCGAGGTGGCGATCAGCGCCATATCCTCATCGCTGCCGTCGAAGGTTCGGGCCGGCTGGCCCTGGTTCAGGTGCTTCAGAAGCGCTGAGAACACCTCCGCCTCCCGCTGCAGGCGTTTGTCTCCGCTTTTGGCGGCCTTCTGGCATTTGTCGATATGGCGTTCCACCATTTCCATATCCGCCATGACCAGCTCCAGATTGATGATGTCAATGTCCCGCATCGGATCGGTGGTACCCTCCACGTGGGTGACATTGGCGTCCTCAAAGCAGCGAACCACGTGGACAATGGCGTCGGTGGTGCGGATATTGGACAGGAACTTGTTGCCCAGGCCCTCGCCCCGGGACGCGCCCTTGACCAGGCCGGCAATGTCCACAAATTCTATGACAGCGGGGGTTACCTTTTTCGGCTTGTGCAGGGCGGCCAGCCAGTCCAGCCGC
The DNA here is from genome assembly GCA_964618385.1 of uncultured Oscillospiraceae bacterium. GTDB lineage: Bacteria > Bacillota > Clostridia > Oscillospirales > Oscillospiraceae > Faecousia. The sequence continues at coordinate 7,876 of CAZUAN010000057.1, forward strand.
TCATCCGGGACGGAAACCACGCCCACATTTGGGTCGATGGTGCAGAAGGCATAGTTGTCCGCCGGGACGCCGGCGTTGGTGATGGCGTTAAAGAGGGTGGACTTGCCCACGTTGGGCAGGCCGACAATTCCGAGTTTCATGGTTTCAGATTCCTTTCTGCCGTTTTTTACCGGTATTATACAGGATTCTTCCCCAAATTACAAGATGATTTCTGCAAATGGCAGCGGGGCGAATTATTTCACCGGACCCGTTGTAATCCGCCGGGTTTTTTGTTATACTGTAAAAAAGCAAGGAAAACGGGGGTGTTTTCATGAAATCCATCCGCGAAATCTACAAGATCGGCAAAGGCCCCTCCTCCTCCCACACCATGGGGCCGGAACGGGCGGCGCGGCTGTTTTTGCAGCGCTATCCCCAGGCGGACTTCTTTCAGGTGACGCTGTACGGCTCTCTGAGCAAGACCGGCGTGGGCCACGGCACGGATCGGGTTCTGCGGGATGTTCTGGGGCAGGAGCGCACCAAAATTGTGTTTTCCCAGGAATACTGGGAGGGGATGCATCCCAATACCATGGACTTTTCCGCCTTCGACGGGGACATTGAGATCGGCCATCTGCGGGTGGAATCCATCGGCGGCGGTGACATCCGGGTCCCCGGGCAGGGCGGGACAGATCAGGGCGAGGAGGTTTACATCGAGCATTCCTTCGCGGAAATCGCCTATTTCTGCAAGTGGCGCTATATCCAGACCCTCAGCGAATATGTGGAGCTGAACGAAGGAACGGAAATCTGGGATTTTCTGCTGGAGGTCTGGCAGGCTATGAAGGCCGCCATCGACGAGGGACTGGCCAAAACCGGCGTGCTGCCGGGGGGCCTGAATGTCCAGCGCAAAGCAAAATACCTTTATGAACAGGTGCCGCGGGACAATGTGCCGGCGCTGAAGGAATTCCAGATGATCGCGGCCTATGCCTACGCCGTGGCCGAGCAGAACGCGGACAACGGCACTGTGGTGACGGCCCCTACCTGCGGGGCCTGCGGCGTCCTGCCGGCGGTGCTGAAATATGTCCAGGTGACCCGGGGCTTTTCGGACGAGCGGATTATCCGGGGGCTGGCCACGGCGGGAATCATCGGCAATCTGACCAAGCAGAACGCCTCCATTTCCGGCGCCGAGTGCGGCTGTCAGGCGGAGATCGGCACAGCCTGCTCCATGGCGGCGGCGGCCCTGGCGGAGCTGTACGGGCAGAATCTGGAGCAGGTGGAGTACGCGGCGGAGGTGGCCATGGAGCATCACCTGGGCCTGACCTGTGACCCCATCTGTGGTCTGGTGCAGATTCCCTGCATCGAGCGCAACGCGGTGGCGGCGGTGCGGGCCATGAACGCCTGCAACTTAAGCTATTTTCTCACCGGCTCCCGGAACATCAGCTATGACATGGTCTGCCGGGCCATGAAGGAAACAGGCATCTACCTGGATCATCGGTTCCGGGAAACCAGCGAGGGGGGTCTGGCAAAGCTGTACGACCGAAAAAAGATCCGTCATGACGGAGCCAAGCCCTGAAATCATAAAGAAAAAAAGCCTCAGCGGGCGTCCATGCCGGACGCCCGCTGAATTTCTGCTTATTTTCGCTTTGCCACCACCACGAATCTGCCGTTGTCGGTGTGGTAGGCGCAGGTGACCAGGGTAATGAGCTTGTCGCCGTAGGAGGCGGTGACGCCGGTGTCGTAGAGGGCCTTGTCCCGGAAATTGGCAATGGCGCTGTCAAAATCCGCTTCATCGGCGGCGTTGATGAACTGGTAGAATTTGAAGCATGTCTCGGTTTTGTAGTACACCCGGTCGTAGAAGGCAGCCAGCACCTCGTATTCCCCCTCCTGATAGAGGGTGCTGAACAGGATTGTGGGGTGCTGCTGCCAGTAGGTGACCTCCTGGTAGTTCAACAGGGTGTGGAACATGCTGCCGTCGGTGTTCATATTATGGGCGTAGATGAGGATGTTGTCGCTGTCCAGATCACAGGAGGCGTCCGCGAAGGGCGTCCCGGCGAAGCTGTATTCCCCGTCAAAATCGGCGTGCAGATATTTTTCCGGCTCGTCGGGGGTGTGCATCACCGGGTAGTCGATGACGGTGTCCGGGATGGTCAGCCAGCCGAAGAAATCGGGATTGGCCTCGGCCAGATCCTGATACTGGGGCAGAATCCGGGGCTGTGTCTCCGGGGACGCGGCGGTTTCTGTGGTTTCCGTCCCGGTGGCGGCAGGCTCGGAGTAAACCGTGGGGACGGCGGCGTGTACCTGCTGGGCCAGCTGCCGGAATTGGCGCCGGGAGGCAACGGTCAGGTACAGCGCCCACCCAAACAGAGCGGCGGACAGGCACAGCAGCGCCAGCAGCAGCGGAATCAGACGGCGGCGTTTTGGCTTGGGCTTTTCATAATTGCCAGATTTCATGGTCATTCCTCAGTAAAGGGCGGGGGCGGAAATGGGACGGGGCGGTGACGGAGGCCCGTCACCGCCCGGGATTTGGGCAATGCTGTTCTTCAGGGGGTCCTTCAGACGAAACGCTTCCGGACAACCGCCGCCGCGCAGACACTAAACAGCAGCGCCGCGCCGGTCAGCAGCACCATGACGCTGTCGCCGGTCTTGGGTACGGAGTCCAGGCCGCTGTCATCGGCGTCCTCGGAGCCGATTTCGTAGCCGCAATAGTCGCAAAGGCCGTCACCGTCATCATC
>CAZUAN010000058.1:0-10531 GCA_964618385.1 uncultured Oscillospiraceae bacterium
CCGGATGCAGTCCCGCTCCAAGTACGGCGCGAAGCGCCCCAAGGCCGGTAAGAAGAAGTAATTTTTCCGGCAAAAACCAATTTTGACTTTTTCCAAGCCCTTTCGCAAGGCTTCGCCTTGCCAAGACGGTTTTCTATTATATATATGAAACCTCTGGCCAGGCACAACGAAAGTCACACTTTCGAGTACCGATGAAATCATTCTATTATGAAGGAGGGAAGCAAAGTGCCCAGAAGAGGTAATGTTCCCAAAAGAGAGATCCTTCCGGATCCGAATTACAATTCCGTTCTGGTTACCAAGCTCATCAACAGCATTATGCTGGACGGCAAAAAGGGCGTCGCTCAGAAGGTCGTCTATGGCGCGTTTGAAATTGTCGAGAACAAAACCGGCAAGAATGGTCTGGAAGTGTTCCAGCAGGCAATGGAGAATGTCATGCCTGCAGTGGAGCTGAAGGCCAGACGTGTCGGCGGTGCTACCTACCAGGTGCCCATTGAAGTCCGCCCTGACCGCCGCCAGACCTTGGGCCTGCGCTGGATCACCACTTACAGCCGCAACCGCAATGAGAAAACCATGAAGGAGCGGCTGGCCGCAGAGATCATGGATGCTGCCAACAACACCGGAGCCTCCGTGAAGAAGCGCGAAGACGTCCACAAAATGGCTGAGGCCAACAAGGCGTTTGCACATTTTCGTTGGTAAAAAAGGAGAAGACCCATGCCTAGACAGTATTCCCTGGAGAATACAAGGAATTTCGGCATCATGGCTCACATTGATGCCGGCAAAACAACCACAACCGAGCGTATCCTGTTTTATACAGGCAAGAATTATAAAATCGGTGAGACACATGACGGCAGCGCGACCATGGACTGGATGGCGCAGGAGCAGGAGCGCGGCATTACCATTACCTCCGCTGCTACAACCTGTTTCTGGAGGGGCTGCCGCCTGAACATCATCGATACGCCGGGCCATGTTGACTTCACCGTTGAGGTGGAACGTTCCCTGCGTGTTCTGGACGGCGCGGTAACCGTTCTGTGCGCGAAGGGCGGCGTGGAACCTCAGACCGAAACCGTTTGGCGCCAGGCAGACGAGTATAAGGTTCCGCGCATGATTTACGTCAATAAGATGGATATCATGGGTGCGGATTTCTACCGTGTGCTGAACATGATCGATGAGCGTCTGAAATGCAATGCGGTAGCCATTCAGCTGCCCATTGGCTCGGAGGCCTTTTTCAAGGGTAATATCGATCTGCTTACCATGAAAGCGAATGTCTTCTATGACGAGCTGGGCAAGGATGTCCGCATCGAGGATATCCCCGAGGATATGGTGGATCTGGCCAATGAGTACCATGAAAAGCTGATGGACGCCGTTTCCGTCTTTGATGATGACGTGGCCATGATGTATCTGGAAGGCGAAGAGATTCCTGTTGAGAAAATCAAGCAGGTCATCCGAAAAGCAACCATCGCCAATGAGATGGTTCCCGTTGTCTGTGGTACTTCCTATAAGAACAAGGGCGTTCAGGAAGTGCTGGATGCCGTGGTGGACTATATGCCCAGCCCGCTGGACAAGAAGGGCATCAAAGGCGTGAACCCGGAAACCGAGGAGGAGGATTTCCGTCCTGCCTCCGATGAAGCCCCGTTCTCCGCCCTGGCCTTTAAGATTGCCACGGATCCGTATGTTGGCAAGCTGTGCTATTTCCGTGTATATTCCGGCACTCTGGAGAAGGGTACTTCCGTTCTGAACTGCACCAAGGGTACGAAAGAGCGGATGGGCCGCCTGCTGCAAATGCACTCCAACCACCGGGAGGACATCGACATGGTTTATGCAGGCGACATTGCCGCAGTGGTCGGCGTGAAGAACACCACCACTGGGGACACCTTCTGCGATGAGAACCATCCGATTATTTTGGAGTCCATGGTATTCCCCGAGCCGGTGATTTCCGTGGCCATCGAGCCGAAGACCAAGGCCGGACAGGAAAAGATGGGCATCGCCCTGAGCAAGCTGGCGGAGGAGGATCCCACGTTCCGCACCTATACGGATAAGGAAACCGGCCAGACCATTATTTCCGGCATGGGCGAGCTGCATCTGGAGATCATCGTGGACCGCCTGCTGCGGGAGTTCAAGGTGGAGGCCAATGTGGGCGCTCCCCAGGTTGCCTATAAGGAAACCATCCGCAAATCCGTGGAGCAGGAAACCAAGTATGCCCGTCAGTCAGGCGGCAAGGGTCAGTACGGCCATGTTAAGATCCGTGTTGAACCCAATGAGCCGGGCAAGGGATACGAATTCACCAATGCCGTAGTTGGCGGCGCCATTCCCAAGGAATATATTCCTGCGGTGGACGCCGGCATTCAGGGCGCGATGGAAGCCGGTGTTCTGGCCGGGTATCCCGTAGTGGATGTCAAGGTTACGCTGTTTGACGGTTCCTACCATGAGGTGGACTCTTCCGAAATGGCCTTCAAGATTGCCGGTTCCATGGCCTTCAAGGAAGCCTGCCGGAAGGCAAATCCGGCGATCCTGGAGCCGATCATGAAGGTTTCCGTTACCGTTCCGGATGACTACATGGGCATCGTAATCGGCGATATCACTGCTCGCCGGGGCAACATTTTGGGACAGATCACCCGTACCGGCGCCGTTCAGATCGACGCCAACGTGCCGCTGGCTGAGATGTTCGGCTATGCCACCGATCTGCGTTCCAAGACCCAGGGCCGGGGAACCTACACCATGGAGCCAAGCCACAATGCGGAGCTGCCCAAGTCCAAGACAGAGGAGATCATCCGGTCGCGGGGCAGGGAGTGAGCCGGAAAATGCCGGCATAAACCCTGCTTTTTGGCTGCGCTGCAAATTATTTCGGAAGAAAATTAAAAATTTTACTTGTGTTTCCGCTGATTGTGTAGTATGATGTATATGCTGTGCGGAAGCGCATGAATCAAGAGTGCGTTTATTTTATTTATAATCATAACAGGAGGAATATTTCAAATGGCAAAGCAGAAATTTGAGAGAAATAAGCCCCACGTCAACATTGGCACCATCGGCCATATCGACCATGGTAAAACCACGCTGACCGCCGCCATCACCAAGTATCTGTCTTTCAGCGGCAAGGCTTCCTACACCGATTACGCTTCTATCGACAAGGCCCCCGAGGAGAAGGCCCGTGGTATCACGATCAATACCGCTCACGTGGAATATGAGACAGAGAAGCGGCACTATGCTCACGTTGACTGCCCGGGTCACGCCGACTATATCAAGAACATGATCACCGGTGCTGCGCAGATGGACGGCGCAATTCTGGTTATCGCTGCCTCCGATGGCCCCATGGCTCAGACCAAGGAGCATCTGCTGCTGGCCCGTCAGGTGAACGTTCCCTCCGTGCTGGTATTCCTGAACAAGGTTGACCAGGTGGACGATGAGGAGCTGCTGGAGCTGGTGGAGATGGAAGTTCGGGAGACCTTGGACTTCTATGGCTTCCCCGGCGATGAAACCCCCATTATTCGCGGTTCCGCTCTGAATGCTCTGGTTTCGGAATCCACGGATCCCAACGCTCCTGAGTATGCGTGCATCAAAGAGCTGATGGATGCTGTTGACGAGTGGATTCCCACCCCCGACCGGAAGTCTGACCAGCCCTTCCTGATGCCTGTTGAGGACGTGTTCACCATTTCCGGCCGCGGCACCGTGGCCACCGGCCGTGTTGAGCGCGGTATGATTAAGAAAAATGAGCCTGTTGAGATTGTTGGTCTGCGGGAGGACAAGCTGAACTCTGTTGTCACCGACATCGAGATGTTCCACAAGCTGCTGGACTACGCCGAAGCTGGCGACAACATTGGCGCTCTGCTGCGGGGCATCGACAAGAAGAACATTGAGCGTGGCCAGGTTCTGGCAAAGCCCAACTCCATCCATCCCCATACCAAGTTCTCCGGCCAGGTTTATGTCCTGTCCAAGGAAGAGGGCGGCCGGCATACTCCCTTCTTTAATAACTACCGTCCCCAGTTCTACTTCCGTACCACTGATGTTACCGGCATCATCACCCTGCCAGAAGGCACGGAAATGTGCATGCCCGGCGACAACGTCGTAATGAATGTGGAGTTGATCACCCCCATCGCGATTGAGAAGGGCCTGCGTTTCGCCATCCGTGAAGGCGGCCGTACCGTCGGTTCCGGTGTTGTCACCGAGATCAACGAGTAATTCTGCCTTTTCCCGAAACCGTGCGGTATTGGGAAGAAGGAAACGCCTGATAGCGCTTCCCGTTTGCGGAGAATCGCACAAAATCTGTCTTATACTGATCTGGACGCGCCTGTGGTGCTGGGAAAAGGGCTGGATAAAGAAACAGCCATTAACCTGTTGAATCAGAGCCAGGATAAGCAGTCACCTGTCAGAGGATGAAATTCCCCGGTCTGTGGACCGGGGAATTTTGTTTGTCCCGACATCTGGCGGGGCTGCGGCCGGCAAAGAAAGGGCAGATAACGGCTTCGTAACATTTTTGTAAAGAAACAGCATAAATGGTTGGCAGCATCGGCGCTTTATGATATAATAATGGAAAATTTTTGCGATTTGGAGAAGGTGAGACATTGAAGGAACTGAAGACAAAAATTGTGGAGTCTCTGTTTTCCGCTCTGCCAATTACGGCTATTGTATATGTTTTGTCCCTGACGCCTCTGTTTGATTTTTCCGCTGCGGAGCTGATTACTTTTACAATCGGCGCGATCCTGCTGATTCTGGGAATCGGGCTGTTCAATCTTGGGGCGGATCTGGCCATGACGCCTATGGGAAGTCATGTAGGCTCCGGCCTTTCCCAGCAGAAGAAGCTTTGGCTTTTGCTGGGCGTCTGCTTCGTGCTGGGTATGCTCATCACTGTGGCGGAACCGGATCTGCAGGTACTGGCCAGCCAGGTCAGCGCGGTGATGAACAGTACGGTTCTAATCTACTCCGTAGGGGTCGGCGTGGGTTTCTTTTTGGTAGCGGCGATTTTGAAGATCCTTTTCCAGAAATCCCTGTCGCAGATTCTGATGCTGTTGTATATGCTGCTCTTTGCTTTGGCGCTGCTGCTGGTGGTCAGCGGAAATGAAGCCTTGCTTCCCATGGCGTTTGATTCCGGTGGTGTGACCACCGGCCCCATTACGGTGCCCTTTCTCATGGCGCTGGGCGTCGGCATTTCCAGTGTCCTGGGTGACCGCAGGAGCAGGGAAAATTCCTTCGGCATGATTTCCCTGTGTTCGGTGGGGCCTGTTCTGGCAGTGCTGACGTTGGGCATCTTCGCAAAAAGCGACTTAAGCTATGCGGTTCCGGATTATGCGGTCAGCAGCGATATTGCCGGCAGCTTTTTCAGCACCGCCATGGACACCTGCAAGGAGGTGGCATTGGCGTTGGGACTGATTGTTTTGTTCTTCCTGGTTTGCCAGATTTGTTTTTTGAAGCTGCCTCGGAAACGCCTGAAAAGCATCGCTGTGGGCGTGGGCTTTACTTATGTTGGGCTGGTGCTGTTTCTCACGGGGGTTAATGTGGGCTTCATGCCCATCGGCTATAAGCTGGGGTATGAATTGTCCCGGGCGGGCGGCACGATTCTGATCGTATTCGGCCTGATCGTGGGGGTGCTGGTGGTTCTCGCGGAGCCTGCTATCCATGTGCTGAACAGCCAGGTGGAGGAGGTCACCGGCGGCCTTGTCACCAAACGTTCCATGATCCTGGGGCTTTGTGTTGGCGTGGGCGCGTCTATTGCGCTGTCTATGGTACGGGTCATCTATGATTTTTCCCTGGTGTATTATGTGGTTCCCGGCTATTTTCTGTCGCTGGCGCTTTCCCTGTTTGTCCCGCCGGTGTATACCGCAATTGCCTTTGACTCCGGCGGCGTGGCCAGCGGCCCTATGACCTCCGGCTTTATTCTCCCCTTTGCTGTAGGGGCCTGTGTCAGCCTGCAGGGGACGGATGCAGTGCTACGGGACGCCTTTGGCGTAGTGGCTATGGTGGCCATGACGCCGCTGATTACCATTCAGCTGCTTGGCTTCCGGGGTATTCTTGCCGAACGGGTCAACGAGCGTCGGGCTATGAGGCGTATCCTGGATGCGGATGACCAGCAGATTATCAACTTCCTGTGACGGGGGAAAACAAAATGAATAATACAGTAACGGATTCCGCAATTAAAAAATTAAAGCTCCTGTTCACTGTGGTGGATCGGCAGAAGGGAGAATTTTATCTGGATGTCATCAGCCAGTTTGATGTAAACTGCCAGCTGGTCATGGGTGGCCATGGTACGGCAACTTCGGAGCTGGTGGATCTGCTGGGCCTGAATATCCACAAGGCTGTAATTCTCAGCGTTATCCGGGAGGATAGAATGGACATGGTTATGAACTGTCTGGAGGATAAATTCACAACGATTCGCAACGGAAAAGGCGTAGCCTTCGCCGTGCCGCTGAGCAGTGTAATCGGCGTCAATTTGTATCAGTTTTTAAGCGACAACCGCATGGGTAGGGGAGAATGCATATGAAGACCAATGATCACGAGGTTATCTTTGCCATCGTCAATTCCGGCTATGCCGAGGATGTGATGGACATCGCCCGGGAGCAGGGCGTCCGGGGCGGCACCATTCTGAATGCCAGAGGGGTTACCCGGGAGGAAGCTGCGGCTTTCTTTGGTATTACCCTTCATCAGGACAAGGAGATTCTGATGATGGTTGTGGAGAAGGAGATTCGGGATCAGGTGCTCAATGCCATCTATAAGCGGATGGGCATGGCGAAAAAAGCCAGAGGTATTGCGTTTTCTCTGCCTGTCTCGGATGTGGCCGGTCTGGCGCCTGCAGTAGAGCCGAAAAAAGAAGCGGAGGAATAAGGGGGACTGCCTCCGCAATGGAGGCAGTCTTTTTTGCTATAGAGCAAGCCGTTGTGCTCACAGGAAGGAGACAGCCCATGTCGGACATCATGGAAATCACGGATTTCTCCGCACCGGAGCTGGATGTTTACACCCGGCTGACGGAGGCACAATTGTTAAACCGCTTTGAGCCTGCCAAGGGGCTGTTTATTGCCGAAAGCCCAAAGGTGATTCACCGGGCGCTGGACGGGGGCTGCCAGCCCGTTTCTCTGCTGATGGAGCGCAAGGATATTGACGGCGCGGCCAGGGAGATTTTGAAGCGCTGCCCCGGGATCCCGGTGTATACTGCAGACGAGGAACTGCTGTGCGCCCTGACGGGATACCATCTGACTCGGGGGTTCCTTTGCGCCATGCGGCGTCCGAAGCTGCCGGCGGTGGAGGAAATCTGCGCCGGGGCCAGCCGGGTGGCGGTTCTGGAAAATGTAATGAATCCCACCAACGTAGGGGCTATCTTCCGCTCCGCCGCGGCGCTGGGGATGGATGCGGTGCTGCTGACCCCGGGCTGCAGCGATCCATTGTACCGCCGCAGTGTCCGGGTGAGTATGGGTACGGTATTTCAGATTCCCTGGACCTTTACGGACCGCTGGCCGGAAAAGGGAATGGCCCAATTAAGCGGCCTGGGGTTTCGGACAGCTGCTATGGCCCTGAGCGAAAGCGCTGTCTCCATTGACAACAGGCGCCTGATGGCGGAGGAAAAGCTTGCCATTGTCCTGGGCAGCGAGGGGGACGGTCTGACCGGTGACACCATTGCAAACTGCGATTATACGGTGAAAATCCCCATGTACCATGGGGTAGACTCGCTGAACGTAGCCGCTGCCAGCGCGGTTGCTTTCTGGCAGCTGCGGAAGTTACAATGAAACTCGTATACGGACGTCCGGAGGACTGTACCGGCCGGCTGCCAAAGGAAATCCGCTGCTATGACCTGCTGGACAGGCTGGGGGGTTCCCTATCAGCGCATCGACCATGAGGCCGCTATGACCATGGAGAATTGTACCGCCATTGACGCGGTGCGGATGCCGCCATCTGCAAAAATCTGCTGCTGTGCAACCGGCAATGCACCGCCTTTTACCTGCTGATGTTGCCGGACGGCTAGCTCTTATGAAAAAGGTTGAAAACCCTTTTATTGCACTGCAATTGCGTTAAGAGCCGTATGCGGCGGCTTTTGCGGCGGTTCGCTCGCAAAAGGCAAAGAAGCAGACGGCATGGTTTCCTCTTGCAAACGAACGCGCTTTTTTGTATAATGGTGCTGATACTTCGCAGAGACCTGTCATTGAATGAAATTTTTTTATGAAATATCAGTATAAAACGGTTTGTAACCGTTTTCATAAGTTCTCGTATAACACAAGACAAAAGCGGGTGAATAAGCTATGAAAGCCGGAGAAATTCTCATCAATGGTATATTTAACGGCTCCAGGCTGCTGGAGGTGCCGTTCTATCAGCGGTCCTATGTTTGGGGGGAAGAACAGTGGGACCGTTTTCTGGCCGATATGGAATTTGTGACAAAAACGAAAAAGCCTTATTTTCTGGGCTCTATCATTTTCAAAAGCGGAAAAGCACCCAATACATGGGATGCCTATTCTGACCGCAAGATTGTGATCGATGGTCAGCAGCGGTTGACTACTTTGATAATTTTCTTCAAAGTTCTCTGCTTGAAGATAAATGAGAACAAGCTATTTGATAAGGATTTCCGTCTGGAGGATGATACGATTGTTCTTCAACACGGACGTAATGACGCCGCGGCTTTTGAGCTGGTTATGAATCAAGAAAAAGCAGAGGAAATCCCAAATACCGCCCCGGCATCTCAGGTGATTGGCGCATTTCATTATTTTGTCAAGCATCTGAAGCCGGAATTACTGCATCGGAATGTCATAAAGCAGAATGTTCAATTTGTCTGCATCGATCTTCTGGATGGCGAGGATGAGCAGCAGGTATTTGATACCATTAATTCCCTTGGCGTCAGGCTTACAACTGCGGAACTTCTGAAAAATTACTTCTATAATAAGGACAATGTTCAGGAGTACGAGAAAAACTGGGCGGCTGTATTTGAAAAAAACGGAGATACCCGGATGTACTGGGATCAGGAGTTGGAAACCGGACGTATTAAGCGCTCCCTGATTGATATCTTTTTCGATGCCTATTTTCAGCTTTTTATTCAGGATAAGCGGTATGGTGTATCTGCGGAAGATAAAGCCGTGTATTCCCGGATGGACCGCCTTTCCAAATCTTATCAGGATTTTATCAATCACTATTGCAGCGGGGATAAGCGTGTTGTGCTTGCGCCCATGGCAGAGTACGCAAAATGCTTTGCCAAAACCTTCAAGCCGGAATCTTGCAATATGAGCATGCCGGCATCTTTTGGAGTTGAGCGGATCAATGTTATTGTGTTTGGCCTAAAAACCACGACCTTGATCCCCTATGTGCTGTATGTTGCGAAAAATGTCGCGTCTAAAGAGGAGCAAAATAAGATTTACGGAGTGCTGGAAAGCTACATAATGCGGCGCCTGATTGTCCATGCAACTACCAAGAATTATAATAATCTGTTTACGTCCTTGATCCTGAATCAGGTTCTGGACGCGCAAACACTCAAAGAGCGGCTGTATAAGGGCGGTGATGCTACAACCTATGTCCCCGGCAATGATAATTTGTTGAATGGCTTTTATAATTCCAAGCTCATTAATTCACAGGCGAAGGGCATTTTGTACTTCATTGAAGCGGGAACTAGGTCAGCAAAGAATGCAACCGTATTGCTGGGCTTTAACGGCTATAGTCTGGAACACCTGATGCCGAAGAAGTGGAGAAATAATTGGGAAAAATGCGAAACACCGGAATTGGCTCGTCGGCGGGATTCCGTGCTGCTCACACTTGGAAACCTGGCAATCATTCCCCAAGTGCTGAATGCTTCCATCCGGGACAGCGATTGGCAGACAAAAAAGGCAGGAAAGGGACAAGACAATCCCGGTTTGCTTTCATGTGCCGCGGGACTTACCACCATCCAGGATGCACTGAAAAAGGATATCTGGAATGAAAATGAGATCAGAAACCGCGCGGTATGGTTGTGTGAGCAGGCGAATAATCTATGGAAATTCTATGGCGATGAGGCGGTGAATGACACGCAGGCTGAAAACAACCAAGAAGATGGGAATCAGGAGAAACCGTTTCCCAGATTAAGAAGGCGGTTTTGGAGCTATGCGCTGCCGGTAATTCGGCAGTCGAACGAGAATAAAATTTTTTCCAATGTAAGCCCGGGGAAAGTCAATTGGATCAATGGATTCTTTGGAATCAACGGTTTCAGCCTGAACTGCCTGGCGTGCTTTGATTCTGCGCGGGTGGAGCTTTATATGGGAAACCCAGACGCGGAGAAGAACAAAAAGGCATTTGATTATCTGCTTGCAAATCAGGCCGAGATCGAAAGCCAATGCGGAGTTCAGCTGGACTGGAACCGAGGCGAGAATATAAAATCTTCGAAGGTCAGCTATCAACTAAAGAACGTCAGCATTGAAAATGAAGAAGATTGGCCAAGAATGACCGAATTCCTTGCGGAGTGGAGTAAAAAATTCTATGATGGGATGGTGCGGATTCTGTTAAGCAATCAGGGTTAAACAGTAAAGAGGGGGCTGCGTTTCCACGGCTCCCTCCGAGCTGTATCGGATTTGCTTTTACAAAAGCAGTGCTGATACTGTTT
>CAZUAN010000059.1:0-10393 GCA_964618385.1 uncultured Oscillospiraceae bacterium
ATCTGTCCCTGCTGTCCCGGCTTTACGACTACGAGTACAGCGAAATGCTTTTGACTGCGGAAGAAATCGCGGATTACATGCGGTTGTATCAGGCATGGTCTTCTGTAACCACAGAAGCGACCCAAGCCTTGACGCAAGAGTGGAATGATATCGCTTTCTATCCCATCCTGACTGATCCAGGTCTCGAAGATCCAAATGACCCTGAAAGGAATCAACTGCGTTCAATCTATTATCCGAACTACGATATTGATGATTTTAACGATGTAAGATCTTATATTGGCGATTACATGTATTGGCGCACAGCCGGTCTTCCTCTGTTCACCAGTTCCCTGGCAGACACATTGAATACCGTGTCCATCGCTAAGCATGCGGGATTTGAAGCTACCCTGTATCCCCTTCGGGCTTTGGACGGCTCGGTCATTGCCAGCGTTACCTACTTCGGAGCCGTGGGCAGCAGCAGCGAAAATCCGGAACTTGCCTATGAATTTCTGCGGCAGTTTCTGACGGAGGAATTCCAATGGGATATCTACCGGCCCCAGGTTAAAAAAAGCGGGGCAATTGCAAGCCGGAATAAAGAAGTCCAATCCGATGGGCAAATAGAAAACAGCTGGCCAGTTCGAGCAGAAGGCTCCGTTTCGTATCTCTGGGCTACCAAGAGATATCAATGTAAAGGAGTCTATTCGACTTGGAACGGCTCCTCCATACTGGTTACCAGGGAAATGCAGCAGATTGAGTTGACCGATGACGATCTTCCCGCTCTGACCTGGAAAATCGACGAGGTGCGGTTCCCGGTCATTCTGGAGGATGAGGAATCCATGGAATACGCCCTGTCCCAGCTGAACGACGAAAACGGAAATCCCACCGACGCGGACATTGACCAGCTGGCCCGGCAGGTCTTCCAGAATCTGTGGTTCCATCTGATGGAAGGGTGACTGGGATGAAAACGAAAATCTCCATAAGAAACATCCGGGAGGGCTATCTTCTGACGTTACCGCTGCTGCTTGGCTGCCTGGTATTCTACGCGGTGCCATACCTGCTGGTTCTGCGCGGTTCCGTCTATGCGGGCGTATTGGGACATGCCCAGCAGTTCGCGGGGCTGGAAAATTACAGCAGTTTGCTGGAGAACACCGCGTTTCGGCTGGCCTTTGGCAATACCATGAAATTCCTGGCGGTGGCGCTGCCGCTGATTCTTGTGCTCTCCTACGCCATTGCCCTGATGCTGAAAGGCCATGCGGAAAAGCACAAACAGCTGAAATCCGTCCTCCTGCTTCCCTATATCATGCCGGTGGTGGGCACGGTGGTGCTGGTGCAGCTGCTGTTTGCTCAGAGCGGTCTGATCAATGAAACGCTCTATACTCTTGGTCTGCCTGTAGCGGACTGGCTGAACTCAGGAGCCGCCTTTTGGGTTGTGATTCTGCTCTACCTGTGGAAAAACACGGGCTACAGCGTGATTTTGCTGCTGGCCGGTCTGGTTACGATTCCGAAGGATCACTACAACGCGGCAGCCCTGGACGGCGCGACACCGTTTCAGCAGCTGCGCTATATTACCATCCCGCAGATGTGGTACAGCGTATTTTTTGCTGCGGTTTTTTCCCTGATTAACGCTTTCAAATGCTTCCGGGAAATTTTCCTCATTGGCGGTACCCATCCCGACACCAGCATCTATATGCTCCAGCACTTTATCAATAATGCGTTCGAAAGCCTGAACTATCCCAAGCTGGCGGTGTCATCGGTGCTGCTGCTTGTTGTGCTGACGGTACTGTTCGCTGCCAGCTACCGCTGGGTCATGAAGAAGGAGGCATACAAGGAATGAAAAAACGTCATCCTCTTGCGTCCGTTGCGGCCATCTTGCTGACGTTGATGTGCGTCCTGCCGTTTCTGTATGTTTTTTGGGAGGGGTTTATCGGCGCCGACGGCTTCACCCTGGACTATTACTACCAGGTGTTTCTGGCCCAGTCCCAATATCTGCTGCGGTTCTGGAAAAGCCTGCTTCTCAGCCTGTGCATCGCGTTGGGACAGCTATTGGTATCCATCCTGGCGGGCTATGGCTTCGCCAAGTGCCGCTTCCCGGGGAAAAATGTGCTGTTCTTCCTGCTGATGATCATGATGATCATGCCGCTGCAGGTGACACTGGTACCCAATTATCTGATGCTGTCCGAAATGGGCCTGCTGGATACCTACTGTGCTCTGGCGCTTCCGGCTGTTTTCATTTCTCTGGGGGCCTTTATCATGACCCAGAGCTTTCAGGCAGTCCCCAATGACATCATCGACGCGGCAAAGCTGGATGGCTGCAGCACCTGGGACGTGATCTGGAGGATCGCCGTGCCCGTCAGTAAAAGCGGTCTGGTATGCACCTTTCTGCTGTCCTTTCTGGATGGCTGGAATATGGTGGAGCAACCCATGATTTATCTGAAGGATTTCGCGAAATACCCCATTTCCGTGGCGCTGGCATTGGTTTCTCCAGAGGATCCCACTGTCCAGCTGGTCTGCTGCGTTCTTGTGGTGCTGCCGCCGCTGTTCCTGTTCTCCTTCTTTAACCGGGAACTGGTAGAGGGGATCGCCATGGGAGGGGAGAAATAAAGATGAAAAGGAACGTACTATATGTTTTTTCCCTGCTGCTCTACATCCTGGTTGTCTGCACGCTGGTGTCCCAGAAAATCGAAACGGAGATGACAACTCTGGCGCAGGTTCGGGAGCTGGACTCCGCCCAATATTCCGGAAAGGATGTGGAAATGAACCTGACGGTGCTGTTTACGGACGAGGAGGGGGGATATCACCTGTATGAGGTCGTTGACGGTACCGGCTGGGAAAGCGGTCTGCGTTTTCAGGAGATTTCCGGTGCCTACTGGACGATGAATCCTGTAACCAATATTGTGAAGCTGACGGTGGACCGGGATTACCGCCTTGTTCTATCCGCTTCACGTCAGCCCCAGCCCGGAGATCCGGCAGAGATTCTTGGAAGGCCGCAGACAGTCAGCGACCGCTATCTTGCCATCTATACCAAGGGATTGACAGGGGAACTCAGACTTCCTTCCTCTGCGACAATCGCCGCCCAAAGCGGCAATGCTCTGCTGCTGAACATGGTAAACGTATACACCCCCTTCCTGGAGCACCGGGCAAAATGCATGTCGGTCACGACAGATATAGCGGACCGCATTTTCAGCCTGACGGATGTAGCTCAGTTCCTGGAAAACATCCCTCTGGCAGTGCTTCTGGCAGTGGCGCTGGCGTCCCCGGTGTTCATTTGGCTGTATTCGTCTGTGCTGGTCAGAGACGCGTCCCGGAACAAGGGAATTCTGCTCGCGAATATTGGGCTCGTGGCTGGGCTGCTTTGCTTCGCTGTCTGGATCATGAACAGGATCGACCTGCCGGCTTCCATGCTTCCGGTTTCCAACATCTTTGCGTTTGACTATTATTCCGGCGAATTGTCCATGATCTTCGAAGCGCTGCGCGAATTGGGAGACGTGGCGCCGGACATCACCGGAATGGTTGACGGAATCAGGAAAAGCGCTCTCGCGTATGCCTGGGCGGGTTTGCTTCTGACCTTTGCCGTTATTTTGACTGAAACGGTAATTGTCTGTTGCCGGCGGCGGATGCGTTCCAAAAGCCATGATTGATACGGATTCTTGGTGAAAAGGTTTCATCCGGAATAGTTCTTATGAAAAAGGATGAAGCCCTTTTTATAGCACCGCAGGTGCGTTAATACGGATATTCCATAAAGCGGTTTCTTCTTTTTTATAAAACCGAACGATTTTATAAAGAAGCAGTATGAAATTGTGCTGCAGACACAATTTGCGTTTCATAAAAACGGAACGCGCTTCGCGCGATAAAACGGTATTTATCCGGTTTCATAAGTTTTGGCATGACACGGTTTTATTGTATATCCGTATTTGCCGGCGCTGCAGGATGTTTGCCCAAAGCCAATCGCGGCAGAACCCCAACCGGGGTTCTGCCGCGATTCCTTTCGGACGGTGATTATGGAGCACTTACCCAGCTTCCTACAGGCTGGTGTACCCGCCGTCAACGGGAAGAATCAAGCCGTTCACATAGGTGCTGGCCGGAGAAGCCAGGAAGATTGCCGCAGTATCCAGCTCACCCTCCTTCCCATAGCGGGCCATGGGAATCATCGTACGGGCATAGTTTTGGAAGAATTCACTCTGCAGCGTTTCTTTGGTCAAAGGAGTTTCAAAGTAGCCGGGGCAGATGGCATTGACAGTAATTCCCTTGTCGGCCCACTCGCAGGCAAGCGCTCTGGTCAGATTGACGACGCCGCCCTTTGCCGCGTGATAGGGGGCAGCAGGAGCGATCTTATTGCCCACAAGTCCGTACATGGAGGCAATGTTGATAATACGGCCATATCCGGCAGGGATCATAGCCAGCTTCGCCACTGCCCGCGCCATTTTGAACGAGCCGAACAGATCGATATTTATCTCGTTGGAGAACTGTTCATCGGTGATATCCTCCGCGTTGGCAACGGCACCGGTTCCGGCATTGTTGATCAGAATATCAATGCGTCCAAAGTGGTCAAGGATCTCCTTCACAGCTTCCTGCACCCGGTCGGTATCCGTAATGTCGCAAGGAACACCGATGGCATCCACGCCGTAAGCCTCACGGAGCGAGGCCGCAACCTCGTCAATCAGGTTTTTACGGCGGGCAAGCGCCACAATGGACGCTCCTTGATTGGCAAGAGCGTTGGCCATCTGCACTCCCAATCCTGTAGAGCAGCCGGTCACAACAGCGACCTGACCTGTCAGGTCAAAATAGTTTTTCATAAAAATAAACCCCTTTCGCTGATTCTTGGTCAATTTATGTACCATATTTAATATACCAAATTCTGAAAGCAAAATCAACAGAAAATTATGGAAGCTCTGATGAAATCGGCAAGAACTGGCAGCGAGAGATTTTGACTCAGGTCAAGGTTCCAAAATCGGAGGACTGTATGTATTTCCCGATTTTGGAATCGCAGAGCTGGGGCAAAAGATCCGCTGTCCAGCCGCAGACGATTGATTCAGAGATTCCTTATAAAAAGAGGTGAACGATTGGAGACTGTTACGAAATCAGCCCCAACCGCATTTTCCATTCCAGCACAGGAATGACCGCACTGTTGAGGGTGTTGAAGTCAATCCGGCCTTCCAGAACGGCGGACAGCACGGCTGAATACTGTACAGCGTAGTCTGTTGTACACAGAAGATTGTTTCCCGCCAAAACAGCCATCACAGCCGCTTCTTCAACGCCGAATTGCTGGGTAATGGCCTCCATTGCCAAATCGTCGGTGACGATAACCCCGCTGAAGTCCATGTTCTCCCGGAGGTATTGGTGCGCGGCAGGGGAGAGGGACACGGGAAGCTCTGTGTCCAATGCCTCTGCAATGGTATGGCTCATCATGACCGCACCACAACCGGCCTCGATACCGGCGGCAAAGGGAATGAGATCATTTCCTTCCAATTGCTCCAGAGAGCGGCTGTCCAAGGCGATCCCGGTATGGGTATCGGTATTGTTTCCATAGCCCGGGAAATGCTTCAGTACACTGCCAATCCCATATGTATCCATCAGCTGCACGGTCTGAGAAACAAAAGAGGCAGTGGTCTGGGCATCCTGCCCCAGTGAACGCAGGTACATGAAAGCTCCGGAATCCGTGGAAATATCGCAGACCGGGCCTAAATTCACTTGGATTTGCAGGGAGGACAGCAGCATACATTTTTCCGCTTCATAGGAAAGAACCTGCGCCAGACCGCCGGCTGCAAATGCCTGCCGGGGGGAGGGAAAGGCATTTTCCCGGAAAGCGGAATACCGGCTGATTCTTGTGACGGTTCCGCCTTCCTCATCTACAGCCAGCAGCAGGGGAATTTTGGAGGCAGCCTGGTAGGCACTCAGGGTTTCCCGGAGGGAATCCGGCGTCTGATTCTCAAAGTCCTGCCCGAACAATACAAACCCGCCCAGGTGATATTGCGCGATGTCATCCAACGCAGTTTCGGCATCGCAGCGGGCCAGGAACAGCTGACCCACCCGTTCCTCCAGCGACATCTGGTTCATGATATCCTGAATCGGGTCGGTGGGCTGGGCTTCTTCGGTGGGAGGCGTCGTATCAGACGGTTCCGGAGCGGAGACTTCCGCAGCTGCAGATTCCGCGACGGTTTCCACAGACACGGCATGGGAACAGCCCGTAAACGCCAGAAAGCAAAGCAAAATGAGCAGAATTTTCATTGTATCATCTCCCGCTAAGAGTATACCACAGCCAACCGGGAGATGTCAATGCATGCCGAAAAAGGGAACAGGGCTTACTCATGAACAGAAGATATCCCCTCCATAAAATACGGGTCAGCATATGTCTTTGCTGGATACAGCAGCAGAACCGGGGATAGTACACTGAATTACCACAAACACTGTTGGATCTGGCGCAAGCATCGCCGGATAAGCGGCATACGGAACAACCCCGTTTCCCTGTGCTGCAGGAAACGGGGCCGTTTTACGGGGTGCCGGCCAGCACCGGCTTTCCCAGCCTATGCGGATATCATAAAGTTATAAAGGAACAGGATCAAAGGTCAAATGCCGGATTCATGAAGTAGACATTTTTCTGGTTCAGCTTTTCTCGAAGCAATTGCACCGCTTCCCCAAACCGCTGGAAGTGGACAATTTCCCGTTCCCGCAGGAATTTGATCACGTCATTCACATCCGGATCATCCGACAGCCGCAGGATGTTGTCATAGGTCACACGGGCCTTTTGCTCTGCTGCCAGATCCTCTGTCAGGTCAGCTATGGGATCTCCCTTGACTGCCATGGACGCGGCATTCCAGGGAAAACCGGAGGCGGCAGTAGGATAGACACCCACCGTATGATCCACAAAATACGGTGCAAAGGCGGGGTCCTTTATCTGGGAATCCTTCAAATTCCGAGTCAGCTGATGGACAATGGCACCAATCATTTCAAGATGACCCAGTTCTTCCGTTCCAATATCCGTAAGCAATCCCTTCAGCTCGTCAAAAGGCATGGAATAGCGCTGGGATAGATACCGCAGGGAGGCACCAAGTTCTCCGTCCGGTCCGCCATATTGGGAAATGATGATAGAGGCCAGCCGGGGATTGGGCTTGTCGATCTTTACCGGGTATTGCAGCTTTTTATCATAGATGAACATGATTACGCCTCCTTATTTTTGCAGTATTCCCAGGGCCATGGATCATCCAGCCACTCGTAGCTTTCGGAGTCGGAAGCGCGTGTGTGATTCATTGGACCGTGTTTTTTCTGATACGCTTCCAAGCAGTGATCATACAGTTTCTGATAGCTTTGGTAAAGCTCCAGTGCTTCTCTATCGTCGCGGTGGGTATCCAAATACAGGGCCAACTCCTGGATAGCAAAGCCTAGAACCTGCAGTTCGGACAGGGGTGTAACCGGCAGCTCGTTCTTGTTGACCATACCCATAAATGGCAGATCCAGCCCCGGGAACATGGTGCCGCGAACCAGTCCCTTTCGGGCCTCATACTTCGGCGGGTTCTCTACCTGAAAAGGAACATAGGGATTTGCCAGAGGGGCAATAGCGGGAAGCCGGCCTTCCCGACAAAATTGTTCCGTTTTTTTCTTATCCAAAGGTCATTCCTCCTTGCTTTTTCATCGGAACCGTCGTTCCATGTCATACTATGCCGCCTTTTTTCCAAATGTTCAAAACAGCCTAAACCGCGCATAAATTTACTCCGGGGTGCTGAACATGAAAAAACGGAAGGGTTGGATATTATTCTACCTGTTCACTATCGCAGCCGTGTTGCTTATAGCCAAATGGGGAAGCCGGGCCGTGACGGTGATTGCCGAAAATACACCGGTGGAGCGGGAGCATTGCATCATTATCGATGCGGGCCACGGCGGTGAGGACGGAGGCACGACCTCCTGCACAGGCGTGGTGGAAAGCTCCTACAATTTGTCCATATCGCAGCGGCTCAACGACCTGTTTCATCTTCTGGGCTATGAAACAGTCATGACCCGAACCGCGGATATCTCGATTTATACGAAAGGGGACACTATTGCCCAGAAAAAGGCATCCGACCTGAAAGAGCGGGTGCGGATTGTCAATGAGACCGAAAACGGCCTGCTGCTGAGCATCCATCAGAACAATTTTTCTGACAGCCGTTACAGCGGCGCCCAGGTATTCTACGCCGGGACGGAAGGAAGTGAGCAGCTTGCAAAACTGCTGCAAGATCAGCTGGTATCCGCCCTGAACCCCGGCAGCAACCGAAAAATCAAGAAAAGCGACGGTATTTATCTTATGGAGCATATTGAGCGCACCGGGGTGCTGATTGAATGCGGTTTTCTGTCCAATGCGGAGGAGGAAGCGAAGCTGAGCAGCGCGGAATATCAGCAAAAGCTGTGCTGCGTCATTGCCGCGACGGTCAGCGGCTATCTGGCGGCAGAGCAGGGGAGGGCAAGTCTTTCTTGACGGGAACCGGGGAAATTGCTATAATGACATCATAAAGACTTCGCGTTTTCCCTTTGGAGGCTGCCATGGACGCAAAAGACATGAAGAAAACCGGTTGGCGTAGGTACGTAAAGAAGGACTACATCGCAAGAGATTGCAAAATCAACGGAATATCGGGAAAGGAAAGTCTCAGCGTTTTGAGGGAAGTATCGGCTCCGCTTACCATCCACTATGATTTCGGGGATGCCCGCATTGCGGATACCAACTACGCCTGGCTGCAAATCGCGTTGAAAGAGCAGTATTTTTGGCTGACAGCCATGTATGACAGCAGTGGCCAGCTGATCCAGCTGTATTTTGATATCACAGCCGGTAATCAGTTTGACGACCCGGAAAATCCCAGGTTTCGGGATATGTACCTGGATATTGTCGTGACCAATACCGGAGCGCTTCATATTTTGGATCAGGATGAACTGGACGAAGCTCTCAACAGCGGGGCAATCGCGAAAGAGGAATACGATCATGCGGAAGTGATATGCAAGAAACTGTATGACTATCTGACTGCAAATAAAGCGGCTGTCATTGCTATGTGCAATCAGTCCTATCACGAACTGAAGGCCGTGCTGACCGAGAAATAAAAGGAGTTGTACCAGAGAAAATGGCTAAAACAAAAACGGTTTTTTTCTGCACCAACTGCGGCAATGAATCCCCTCGTTGGATGGGGCGCTGCCCCGGCTGCGGCGCTTACAACACCATGGAGGAGTACGTGGAAAAGCCGGCGGCGGTGGGTAAGGCAAAATCTGCCCCGGTTGGCATGAGCCGAAAGCCTCAACGCATCCGGGAAGTTATCAGCGACGGCGAAATCCGTTTTTCCACGGGAATGGGGGAACTGGACCGGGTTCTGGGCGGCGGAGCGGTTGCCGGCAGCCTGGTGCTGGTGGGCGGCGCGCCGGGCATCGGAAAATCCACGCTGCTTCTGCAGATCTGCGGCAGCCTGTGCGCGGGACGGCGGGTGCTGTACGTCTCCGGCGAGGAAAGCGAGCGGCAGCTGAAGCTTCGGGCTGAGCGGCTGGGCGTTGAGCCGGAGGATCTGTACATCCTTTCGGAAACCCGTCTGTCCGATGTGGTGGAGGCCACCGAAGAAATGAACCCGGATATTCTCATTGTGGATTCCATCCAGACTCTCTATAACGAGGAAAACGAGTCCTCACCGGGAAGCGTGTCCCAGGTGAAGGACTGCACCATGACCATGATGCAGCTAAGCAAAGCCCAGGGCATTACGGTGTTTGTGGTAGGGCATATCAATAAGGACGGAAACATCGCCGGGCCCAAAGTACTGGAGCATATGGTGGACTGTGTGCTTTATTTTGAGGGCGATCCCAATACCTCCTACCGGCTGCTTCGGGCGGCGAAGAATCGGTTCGGCTCCACCAATGAAATCGGCGTGTTTGAAATGATGGACGCGGGCCTGGTGGAAGTGCCAAATCCCTCCCAGATGCTGCTGGAAGGCCGTCCGGAGGGTGCCAGCGGAACCTGTGTGGCCTGCGTCATGGAGGGTACCCGTCCGGTGTTGGCAGAGGTCCAGGCCCTGGTCACCAAGACCACCTTCAATGTGCCTCGGCGGGCAGCGGACGGCTTTGACTTCAACCGGGCGGTACTCCTTATAGCGGTAGCGGAAAAACGGGCGGGCATGAAGCTGAGTGTGTTCGACGCTTATATTAATGTTATCGGGGGTCTGCGGCTGGATGAGCCTGGGGCCGACCTGCCCGTTACTCTGGCGGTGGCATCTTCCTACCGGGACGCTCCCATCGCGGATGACCTGGTCGCCATCGGAGAAGTGGGACTGACAGGAGAGATTCGGGCGGTTTCCCACATGAACCAGAGGCTGGGAGAAGCCGCCCGCCTGGGTTTCCGCAAGTGCATCATTCCACGCAGCGGCTCGGAAAAGCTGGAAATTCCAGCAGGACTGACAGCCTATCGGGTTCGGAACCTTCG
>CAZUAN010000060.1:0-10241 GCA_964618385.1 uncultured Oscillospiraceae bacterium
CTAGTGTACCAACCTGCTGACATTTGGTTAAATATTTCTTGTAATCACAGCTGTTTTGATGTATAATCTATAAATGAGCAAATCTGAAAAATAACGAAAAAAAGAATAAGGCATTCCTCAAAATGTGTTATAATGGAAGCCCTATCAACCAAAAACACAAGAGTGCATGTCCTCTGTGGCAAGGTCGGCGTATTCCGTCAAGCCCTCCATCGTATGAGAAAGAAGGATGCATGTTTAGACCTATGCAGAGAGCCAATGTCTCATGGCTATTGCAACACCGCAAGCGCAGATACGCAAATTCTTTCTTGAGAGGCATTTCGACTTCCTGAGCAGTGTGCCTCAGCGCAGGATTCAAGAAATCATCCTGGCGAGTAGCAGGAAGGTGTATCGCAATGAATGCCCCTTGAACAAAACCGGCCGTGCTGCTGTGCTGTTTTCTTACCCAAAACAGGCATTTGGAAAGAGGTCCACGCTTTGGGCCTTCCTCTGCTCTGACCTGTTTCTCTCTGATGACATTATCCTGGCGTATTACTCTCAGCACCGGGAAATTGAGGTTTTCTTCCGCACTCAAAAGCGTTATTTGGGCCTGAAGGCTTTATGGTCAGAAGCGCAAAAGCATTTGACCGTTTGCTTGTTATCCTTTTTCCGACTCCCTTCTTCTTTTGCTGTGTCTGGGGAGTGTTTCTTCCCCTCCGCGCGGGGCTGCTCTCCTGCAGGGACGCTTTGCGCATTTTTATAAATATCAAGAAAAGCGCTCTAATCCAGAGAAGCAGGATCAGAGCGCTTTTTTACGATTTCAGCCCTTGACAGCCCCAGCGGTCAGACCGGTAATGAATTGGCGGTTGGCCAGCAGATATACGATCAATATGGGGATCAGGGCAATGGAGGCGCCGGCAGTCATGATGTTCCACTCTGCAGCGGCGTTGGCAGAATAGCGCAGGTTCGCAACAGCGACACTCAATGTCTTGAGATTTGGATTGGACATGGTGAAGACTTGGGCTGTGACAAACTCATTCCACGCGGTTCGGAAGGCGAACAGAGCGACAACCCCCAAAATCGGCTTGATGGCTGGTAAAATGATAGTCGAAAACACCCGGAAAGTACCTGCGCCGTCGATGTACGCTGCCTCATCCAGTTCCTTAGGAACATTGCGAACGAAGCCGGAAACCATAAAGATGTTTGCTGCCTGCCCACCGGTGAGATAAAGCGCCAGACCAACCATACTGTTGGTCAGCCCTAGTTTGTGCAGGAGGCTGTAAAGCGGGTACAGCGCTACGGAACCCACGGAAACAAACATACTTAAAAGGTAGGCGGTGGTCAGGATTTTCTTGCCTGGAAAGTCCCTCCGGGCGATCACATAAGCGGCCATGGAGGCAGTGATCAGCGTGAAGGCCACAGTAAGCAGTGCCAGAACTATGCTGTTGACGGTGTACTGTCCGAAATTGAGCTTTTGGAAAGCATAGACATAGTTGCTAAACTGCCAATCTTCAGGGAAGAAGCTTCCACCCATAGTCAGTTCCGCATTGGTTTTAAAGGAGCCAAGCAGAGTGTAGACCACAGGGTAGAGGGTGAACACACACATAATGGCTATAAACACGAATTTGAGAATGCGGCAGATCCAGCCGATGATAGCATCTTTACGCTCACTGCGTGTTTTTTCGGACCAAGGCTGATGATATTTCTTTGCCATGATAACTCCTCCTTAACCTTCCGTGATCTTGTCCAGGCGCTTGGCTAGAATCAAATAGGTGCCTGTAAAGATGCCAACGATTCCGGCGGCAATCAGGCTGCAGGCCGCGCCGTAGCCGAACTCCTGAATCACGGTGGAACCGGCAGAAACGGGGAAGAACAGCTGATAAATATATAGGAACATGACGTTGGTGGCGTTCATTGGGCCACCCTCAGTCAGAACCATGATGCTCTGCATATCATAGAAGGAAATGACCAGCGCCAGCATGAGGATCATCTTCAGAACCGGGGCCAGCAGGGGTAGGGTGATCCGGAACAATGTTTGAACACTGTTCGCCCCATCCAGCCGGGCACTTTCGTAGACATCCGTGGAAATACCCGTCAAGCCGGCGATAAAATACACCATGTAGTTGCCAACGCCGCCCCACACAGCCAAAATAATGACCGTCAGCATGGCTAGGTTAACCCCCAGCCAGTTTACATTTTGATCGATGATTCCAAGAGAAACCAAAATGTGGTTGATCTCACCGTTATAAGTGTTAAACAGCAGATAGAAAATCAGTGCCATGACAGCCTGAGACATGATGGTTGGGGTAAATATGACGGACTGGCTGACAGCGTTGAATCGGGTGTTCTTTTGCAGAAGAAACGCCAGCAGAAACGCAATAGGTATAGTCAGGATCAGTTTGCCAAAGACGTAGATAAAGGTGTTGCCCACGGACTTCCAGAAGACCGTATCCCGAAAGACCCGGGCGAAATTCTCCAGTCCAATAAATACAGGCTCCCCATACCCCCGATAGTCATAGAACATATAGCGCAGAACCCAAAGCAATGGGTAAACGGTGAAAACAGCAAACATGATCACATTGGGTAGCAGCATCAGATAGGAAACCCGTTCTTTTTTGATTCGCTGCCACAGGGTATGTCTGGGCACACTCATACAAACTTTCCTCCTTAATGTGTTGTACACGGATGGATATTCTCTCCATTCCTGTATTCATTATATTAGTATTGCCACCAACGCAGAGAGAAAAATTATCGAAATATATGTGTAAAATTCAACTATCTTTTACTGCCCCCGAGATCGGGGTTCACTCCTACTTCGGAAGAGATGCCTGATATTCGCTGGGGGTCATATGGAACTGCTTTTTAAAGCAGACAGAGAAATAGCGGGGGTCCGCATAGCCACACTGCTCCGCTACATCGCTGATCCGAATCTTAGGATTGCCCAGCAGCATTTTCGCGTGCTGCATACGCTTGGCCGTGAGAAACTCTGTAAAGGTCTGCCCAGTCTCCTGCTTGAACAGCTGACGCAGATAGTTGGGACTGATATACAGGGCACCGGCCACATCATCCAAAGAAAAGTCGATGTTGGACAGCTGTGCAAGGACGATTTCCTCCACCCTGTCTGCCAGAGCCCGGCGTGGCGACACCTGGGCTTCCTGATGCAGCCAGCACAGCTGGGCAAAGCTTTCAAAAAGCGTACGAAGTTCCTCCAGGTTTCTGGCCGCCATAATTTCCATTTGAAAATTGGTAAACTCATAGTAGCTGATGGGTTCATTTTCTCTGATCCCTCGCATGATGGCATAGCACAGGCTCACAACGCACATACGCATATATGTCGCGTCCCGGATATCCTCCCGACGGAACCAGGCAAAAAGGTCCTGACAGCCCTGGGAAAAAGCGGCGCGGTTGCCGCAGATCACGCTTGTGGGGATGGTCTTTCTCAATTGCTCCGGAATCTGTTTACAGGGAAGCAGGGAGCTTTCCAGCACATCTTCATAGGAGGTTACAGATACGGTATCCTCCGGAAAAGCGTAGTCCCGGGCCATAATACTCCGGCGATAGGAGTGCTTCAGCATTTCGGGTGTATTCACCATGCTGCCAATGAAGAAGCAGACATCCAGCCCAGCAGTCCGTTTACACTGCACTGCAATGGAACCAAGAACATGGTTCAGTGTCAGGAAAAAATCGGACTTTTCCCCGGGAGGTGACCAAAAGATGATCCCAAGCTTGGTCGGCGGTTCCAACTGCAGCAAAAGCTTGTGCATGGACGGCGCAATCCGCTGTTCCAGCAGACCATCCAGCAGATCCATTTGTTCTTCCATGCCCCGGCACAGGACGCAGCAATAGTAACTTCCGGCAGCGAGAGCCTGAACGGAGGGAGAAAGCGACGGCAGGTCGGTACCCCGCAGAGCACAGTGAAAATAATTTTTCAGTTCCAGTTGGCTTGCAGTCTCTGCTCGGCTGGACAAATATCTGTTTTTTTCCAACTGCTGGGCTTTGGCGTCTAACTCCTGAGCAAAGCTGTCCAGAAGGGCTACCAGTTTATCTGTCTCAAGGGGTTTGAGCAGATAATCGCTGACACCATGCCGCAATGACTGAATGGCATATTCAAATTGGTCGTACCCGCTGAGAACCAGCAGTTTTGCTTCCGGAAGGATGCCATGGAGACTCTCCAGCAGCTCTAATCCATTCATGTGGGGCATGCAGATATCTGTCAACACCGCATGAGGCAAAAATGTTTGGGCCAGGAGGATGGCCTCCTTCCCATCCCTGGCTGTAGCATCCACCTCCCATCGGGGGCAGCGGCGACGGATCAGATTCGCGACACCGCAGCGGATATCCTCTTCATCATCCGCAATCAGAATGCGATATATACTTATTCACCTCCGAAACGGTAATGCGGGGAAGGCGCAGTGTTGCTCTTGTGCCTTTTCCCCATTCGCTTTCCAGTGTCAGGCCATATGCCTCTCCAAAATACAGCCGGATGCGTTCATTGACGTTGAAAATACCGTATCCTTCCCGGCTGTCACTGTAGCCGCTGGCGAGACAGGACTGCAGTGTGACCAACTGCTGCTGGGGAATGCCAAGCCCGTCATCCAAGACCTGCAATTGAAGCGTGTCTCCATCGATTTGGGCAGAAATGGTCACATTGCCGGAATGACTGCTTTCCTTAATTCCGTGATAAATCGCGTTTTCCACCAGCGGCTGGAGGATCAGCTTGACCGTGTATAGATGTTCCACTTGAGGGCTGATATCCAAGGTGTAGCTGATCTTATCCCCGTAGCGCATTTTCTGGATCACCAAATAACTCTCCACATGGCGAATCTCCTGGGAAACCGGAATGATATTTTCCCCCTGGCTCAGGCCAATGCGAAAAAGGGTGGCGAGGGAGGTGACCATTTGGCTGATATCCGTCGCTCCAGCCATCTCTGCTTTCCAACGGATGGAATCCAGCGTATTGTAAAGAAAATGCGGATTGATCTGAGACTGGAGGGCGCGCAGTTCTGCCTGGCGCTTTAGTTTCTGCTCCTCATCTGCCCGGGCCTGTTCCGCCTTCAATTTTTGAATATAGTCCTGCTGTTCGTCCAACAGATTCTGAATATGCTTTGCCATGCTGTTGTAGCTTTTGGCCAGAATGCCGATCTCATCCTGGTAGGGATACTGAAAATCCAACATTTTGTGCTGGTTTTCCGAGGAACATATCTGCTGACACAACTTCCTCAGAGGGGTAGTCACCGTGTCCACGATGCAGGTCAGGGCGGTTAGGGATAGAAGGAGAATCATGATTGTAACGGCGGAAAACTCATGACGAAGCCGGGATATCTGGGAAAGGGCCGCCTGCTTGGATTGTAGATAGATGATGGTCCATGGAGCGGTCTCCATGGGGCATGCGCTGACCAGATAGCTTTCGCCTGCCAGTTCCATGTCCAAAAGGGTCTGCGTTTGAATAGCTTGGCTCATTTTCTGGGAGTCCTCGATGATGGCTGCAACAGCAGAATTGTTTGCTCCGGCAATCACTTCGCCTGATTCGCTGACCAAAAGTACTTGGGAACCGTCGGAGGGAAGTGCCTCCAGCAGATACTGGGTGAATTTCTCTTGATCCAGATTCGCCACCAAAACGCATTCTTCTCCATACCCTTCCACTTTGAATCGATACATAATAGGGATCACCTGACGGCGCATTATAAAAATCTCGTCCAGCAACGGTGGAACAAATACCACTTGGTCGCTCTGATCCTGAAGCACCTGCCACAATTCGGTGGATTCAAAGTTGAAACCGATCTGCATGGGCATTCCTTCGCTGGTGAATGTGCGCTTTGGGGTATAAAGGAGCAGGGAAGACAGCAAGGGCTCTGCCGCTTTGTAAAGCGGCAGAGAGTAAGAGATCTCACTCATGGTCACTGCTTCCGTGGATGGGTCCTCCCCCATCAAATAGTCGGTCAGATTATCCTGAATGGAGGGATCCAGCCGTACATAGTACAGTCGTTCGATAATGCTGCGCATCCGGGTGTCCATATGGCTCCTGATACTGGCTGTGACTGCGTCGGCGCTGGAGTGCAGGCTTTCCCGGATAAAGTCAGTGAGGAAAAAATAGAGAATCCACTGGCTCAGCAGCAAAAAAACCAGTGCGGCTATAATCGGAAGTGACAGCCGGAATTTTAGCCGGGTATTGCGAAATTTGGCAAATAATGGTTTCATGGCAGGCTCCTTATGGGATCGTGGGGTTGGCGCAAAAAGGTATCTGCAAAAAGGTCCAAAGAGGCCCCCATTTTTTGAAAGCCTCTTTGGTGGAATTGGGAGATACAGGCGCAGCTGCCAATACTAAAAGGGTCAGCGGGAAGTATCTTGCTCTAGGGGTGTGAAGTTGGGATAGACCACCCGTTCTTCTCCAGCCTCAACAGCTTTGTTATAGGCTGCGTTGTAGCGGGTATTCAGGTCCTCAATGGCGGTGTCAATATCGGTCATACCGAAGATACACTCGACCATAACCGTGTAATAGTCTTTCCCCTCAACGACCACAGTGGGCATCACCGGATACTGAACGTCGTCATCGTTGATGGCCAGGTCAGGCATCTTGGAAATAGATTCCGGTGGCGTGGCATTTTCTACGGCGGAAGGAATCATAACGGTGCCAAGTCCTGCTGTGTAGTAGCCAGACATAACTTCGTCACTGTGCAGGAACTGGAAGACCTCCCAGGCCTGCTGGGGATAGGACGTATCGGGATTAATGCCGAACATGGTGCCGCCGAACCACAGCTGCTGCTTGCCGTCCACATTTCCGGAGACAGTAGGAATCTGGGCGCAGTTCCAGTTCTCTTCCGTTGGGAACTGGCTTTCGTAGACGCCAGGCTCCGCGTGGCTCAGTGACATGTACATGCCGATCTTACCGGCGGCAAACTGAGTGCGCAGTGGATCAATATCCAGTGATTCACAGCCAGGGAACGCTACGCCGGTGGCAAACATATCCTGGAAGGCCTCCAGCACAGGCTTATAAGTGGAGAAATCAAAGGTGCCTGTAGTATAGTCAAAACCGCTGCGGTTGCCGCCGCTGCGCGTATTGATCGCATCGATGGTACGTGCTACGGCGGTGGAAGCTGTCTTGAAGTTTGCGGCAAAGCCGTAGATGCCCTCACTGCTCAATTCATTTGTGATCAAGGTAGCATCGGCAACCAGTTCATCCAGAGTGGTGGGAGGATCCGTAATGCCAACACGGTCGAAGATATCCTGGTTATAGAACAGGCGGACTGCGGAAGCAGTGTACGGGAAGGAGTAGATCCCATCGCCCAGAGCATTAATGCCCTCTACAAATGCGCCTTCGCCAAATCTCTCATAGTCTTCGTCTGTCATGAATTGGGACAGATCCATTAGCTGCTTTTTCTCATTGACTTGAATTTCCAGAGAATCGGTGCTGGATATCATATAGATATCCGGTGCAGAATTGGTGGAGAAAGCCAGATCCAGCATTTGAGAGTAGTTATCGGCATAGATCTGATAGTCGATATAGATATCCGGATGTGTGTCATTAAATTCCTCGATCAGCGGGGTCAGATAATCGGCGTCATGACGGTTCGTTGTCCAGAAAGCGATAACGGCGCGCTCACCGTTATCCGCTGAGGTTTCTGTAATATCCTCAGAGGTTGCGGTGGAGATGGTGGAGGAGGTGGAAGCCTCGCTTTGAGATGTACCGCTGCTGCAGGCCGTCATGGCCACTGCCATAGCCAAAACCAGCAGCATGGCAAGGATACGTTTTGTCTGCTTCATCATATTATCTCTCCTTAATGCAAAAATTGCGGACGTGTTTGTACACTGTTCCTATATAATATATTACCCGGTTTTTGAGTGTTTTGAGAGGAATAATTTCCGAATAGGCGTGTAAAATTTTCAGTTTTCTGTCGGGCTGTTATTCTTTACGGAATTCAGGATTCATTGCTGTTGTCATCTATTTTCGTATCCAAATTATACCACACCATGACTTTCTTATGCGGGTACATGATCCCGCTGTGCATGGCATCGGTGCAATGGGTACCCTCTGCACCGGCAAGAAGTGCTTGAATTGCCTCAATATAGTCCAGAATAAAACTCTTGTCTGCCTTGTCCAGGGCGTCATGGCCCTGGCAGATATAGTCAAATTCGTCTTGCCTGGCCCAGAGCTTTTCAAAGCTGCTCAGCGACTGCCGGAGTCCGGTGTCTCTGTCTTCACTGCAGACCAGGAGACGATCGTTGCAGGCATCTCCTGTAAACAGCAGCCGGTTTTTCTTGTCCAGCAGGCAAACGGAACCGTCGCTATGGCCCGGGGTATGGATTACCTCCACGTCCCGGTTGCCAAGCTGAAAGACCTGGCCTTCTTCCATGGGCAGGAATTTGGGCAGAGGCGGCAGAGGCTCTTTGGGAATGAGCGCCAAAAGGTCTTCTACAGGCGTTTCCGGGTTACGAATCGGGCCCCGGCTGCGGACTATGTAGGATGGCATCAGCGCTAGGGGAAACATGGAGGCCCGCGCCTGGTCCAGTGGGTGTAGATAGGCCTTGTCAAAGCAACCCGCTGCCGCAATATGGTCGCCGTCTCCGTGTGTGGCCACAAAGATGATGGGCTTTTTGGTCAATGCCCGGGCATCCTCCGCCAGATTGCCCACGCCGGTACCGCCGTCGATGAGCATTGCCAGGTCATCGCCCTCCAGCAGGTAGCTGTTGACCAGCTTATATTCGCTGAGCAGCCAGGTCTTGGGAGCGATTGAAACAATGGGTCGTTGAATTGTTTTCATGGTATTCTCCTTTCATGTGTGTCGTCAGACGGTTTTTCAGAAAATGAGGCTAGCCGCCCTGCAGGTCCAAAAAACGCATAAAGTTTTTCCAGTCCCAGGAAGTCAGATCATGTCCGCCTCGGCGGGTATGATAGGCAATGGGCCCGCCATAGGCAGTCTCTCCGGGACCAGGGCGTGGATCGGCCAGGGTAGGAAAGCCAAACAGCTTCCAGGCTTCACCAGCGGCTAGGGCGCCCTGCCATTCGGCATCGGGATCGCTCCATTGATCCAAGCTACCGCTGGCCACACAGCACAGGCGCGGCGCCACCGCAGCAATAAGCATATGCTGGTCAAACGGCATGCTTTCTTCCCGCCATCCAAAGCGGCAGTAATTTGGACAGAACCAATGGGGAAACATAGCCGTGATGGAGGCAATCACCTCGCCCTTTTTCCCCCTGGAGAGAGCGGCTCCGCTGCATCCGGAGTTATTTACCAAGACTCCACGAATCCGAGGATCTTGGGCTGCACACCACAGAGCCGCTTTGCCTCCTCTGGAGTGGCCAGCAAGAGAGATTCTGGAGGCATCTATCCGCGGGTGTTTTTCCAGAATATTCACCATGCAGCTGGCGGCGAAGGCCCACACGCCCAGCGCACCCCAGCCGTCGTCCGGGCGGGGAGCAGCAGGGTCAGAAAACAGCGCCGTCAGGCCGGAGGGAAAGCAGGTCCGGTCATCGGCTTGGGCCTGGCTGGCGTAGAATGCCGCGGCCGCCCGGCCGGAGGCGACGATTTCGTCCACCGCCCAATAGCCGGTATGGTCGTCCTGGGAAATATCCAGCGGTTCCGGCCCGGGACTGCCGGCCATTCCGGCGAACAGTTTTTGGGCCTGCTCCACCCAATCTCTGGGAGCGTTCTGCATAAGCGTTTCCATAGCCCGGATGTCCGGCAAAACGGCAGGCGAGGGAACTCGATCGTGATTGCTCAAAAGGAGGACTGCGGGGACAGGTGATGTGCTGCGGGGAAGGACCAGCGCCAGTTCCATGGACACCTTGCCCAGGCGTGTGCTGATGGTAACCTGATACATTTCCCTCCAGGCAATTCCATTCAGCGCGGGGTAAGTATCAACTAGATCAGCGCTTATCTGATAGGGCAGTTCCGGCCGACGGCCGTATTCATATGTTTGAAAGATATTCAGCAGCGCTTGGCGCCGCGCGGGCCAATTTTCCGGAGTTGTCTCCGGGGTCATGATTGCAGGCAGCATAGTATCCTCCCTTCCAAAGCCGACCTGTCCAGTTGGCTTGTCTATCGTTAATATAGCATCATTGGGCTGTTCCATCGAGGAAGAAATTCAGAAGTTATGTGGAATAAATTATGAAATATGGAGAAATAACCAAGGGAGTCTTTCCATACACCTTGCAATTACGCAGCTTTCCAGTATAATAGATTGTGCATATCGGCTTTCGTCAGCAACGGTGGAAACAGCGACAGCCCGGGCCAATCTGACAGAGAGTTGGCCGGTGGAATGCCTGC
>CAZUAN010000061.1:0-10236 GCA_964618385.1 uncultured Oscillospiraceae bacterium
AAAATACCAAAAATTCGTCTTATAGGATCTTCCTATAAAAAGGTTCCATCCTTTGGATTTCCCATTTTTATGGAAAATCAGTATAAGCTGCAGCGGGATGACTTTGCCAGTTTCTTCAATACTTCAGTTCGATTAAAATATAATCCGAATCCGCCCGAATGGTATGATATATGGAATCTTTCACGATTGGAAGATTTAACGTAGTCAAATCAATGGAAGAATCCCATTCCAAATAATTGGAAAGCCCGTAATAATTATCAAATCCAAAGTATCCCCAGTCCCACGACGAGTCACAAAAAACAATCGGGATCAGTCTGTTCAGCATTTGAAAATCCTGCCGCATTGCATCCAAAGCAGGCGCTTTTCCTATCGTTCCAACGATTTGCACCGTCTTCGTTTCTTCCAACATTCCCAATTCATCCAAATCGTCGATAACTGCGCAAATGCGGTAATCCGTATATG
This sequence comes from uncultured Oscillospiraceae bacterium, assembly GCA_964618385.1. GTDB lineage: Bacteria > Bacillota > Clostridia > Oscillospirales > Oscillospiraceae > Faecousia. The sequence goes on from CAZUAN010000061.1 coordinate 463, forward strand.
TCTTTTGCACAGACAAAGCATTGCCGTAAGAAAAACCAAATACGAAGAAGCACCAGCAAAGCGCAAAGCACAGGATTTTAATCAAAGGATACAAACGCACTTTGTGTAATTGCGGGGGGGGGGATACTGCAAAAACCGCGATAAAGCATAGAAATGCGCCAAATCCATACATAGCCCGTGGTTCAAAAATGGGATTTTCCAAAACCGGGTAAAGACCGAAAGCCATTATTAAGAGCAGCAGCAGCGCAGCCATACCCATGAGAAGGGCATAATACCATTTCTGCTTTGATTCACGCACTGTCACATAAAGAAATCCAATACACAGAAGGGCAATCAGAAGCAGCCACTCTTTTTTGAAGTCTTGCCAAACCAGATAGTAGTAATTTTTAAGATGATACCAAGCAATCGGTATGATTTCTGATAGGGCGGGAATCGATGTGGACGCATAATCGCCTGCCCCGGCAGACTGCATGATAGCCAGTGCAAAAAACAGCATCCCGGCTAAATAGCCCGCTGCGGATAAAACGGCAAATTGAAAAATCGATTTAAGATTTTCCTGATTATTCCACCGTTTCAGAGCCAGCAAGACAACCAGCATCGGAAAGATTCCCGACGCTGCCTGATAACTCATGCAAACTGCCAGCATGCCAAGAAAAATGCTCAGAAAATAAATGCCTTTTCCGCGTTTCTCGAACAGAAGCGGAGCCACAGAAGCCAGGATAGAAATCGCCATATAGGGAGCGTCAAATTTATAGGAGATGCATTCTAAAAAATATGGGGACAGTCCCAGCGGCACCATTGCGACATATTCCATCCATGTAAATTGATCTCTCCCCGTTATCAAGCGCAGAATCATCACGCCTGAAATCGCCAAAATAACCACCGCAAGCAGCTGCGGCAGCGGGGAAATGTCTGTCAAATGCGTATCTGCATGTATTAACACGGATAAAAATTCAGAAATATATCTGCTGAAATAATAAAAACCCCTATAGCCCCAGAAAGCGCGGCCCATATCGTCAATATAATAAAAGTTGGCACGCAGGATAGCGCTAATTCCCAAAGCATAAATTGCCGTCAGGATACAAACAGGTTTTCGATATTTTTTGATATCTTCCGCCGCATGCAGCACACGATTCATATTTGCTCTCCCCCTGACTTTCCAAAGGTTTTTTCTCTCTTTTATTTTCTATGTTCAATCCTGCGCAAGGAAATCAAAATACCCCTATGAGGCAGGAAGCGGGTAAGTCAAACAAAATCAGTCTCCGTAGCCCATGGGGTTCTGACTCTGCCAGCGCCAGGAATCCCGGCACATGTCCACCAGATTTTTTTCTGCCTTCCAGCCCAGCACTTCCGCGCTCTTGGAAGGGTCGGCATAGCAGGTTGCCAGGTCACCGGGACGGCGCTCCACAATTTTATAGGGCAGCGTCAGGCTGTTGGCTTCCTCAAAGGCCTTCACCATATCCAGCACACTGTAGCCGGTGCCAGTACCCAGATTGAATACCTCACAGCCCCGGTTCTCCACCACATACTTGACGGCGGCAACATGGCCCTTCGCCAGATCCACCACATGGATGTAGTCCCGGACGCCAGTACCGTCGTGGGTGTCATAGTCATTGCCGTATACGCTCAAAAATTCCCGGCGGCCAATGGCTACCTGGGTGATGTAGGGCATCAGGTTGTTGGGAATCCCCCTGGGATCTTCCCCGATTTGGCCGGACTCGTGTGCGCCGATAGGATTGAAATAGCGAAGCAGCACGATGCTCCAATCCTTGTCCGCATGAGCCATGCCGGAGAGAATCTGCTCTGTCATGTACTTGGTCCAGCCGTAGGGGTTGGTGCAGTTCCCTGTGCGGCTGGTTTCCCGCAGGGGCATTTCATTGTCACCGGAATAAACGGTGGCGGAGGAAGAGAAGATGATGCGCTTTACGCCGGCCTCCTCCATAACCTTGGTCAGCACCAGAGTGGAATTCAAATTGTTGTCATAGTAGCGCCAGGGCTGGGCCACAGACTCACCCACAGCCTTCAGGCCTGCGAAATGAATGACGGCGGAAATGCTGTTTTCCGCAAAAATTCCACGCATCAGCCCTTCGTCCCGGACGTCACCCTCGTAAAACCGGAGCTTCTTTCCGGTCAGGGCCTCCACCCGGTCCAGACTTCTGGGGTTGGAATTGCACAGATTATCCACCACTACAACCCCATAGCCGCTGTTCAGCAGCTCCAGACAGGTGTGGGAACCAATATATCCGGCGCCGCCTGTGACCAAAATGTTCATCATAAAATCCTCCATATCCAAAATAAAATATCCTTTATTCTTTTGTTTCTTTCGAAATGGAAATATGTCTGTTTTCACCACAACGGAACGTGGACAGCGGGCGCCTTATTTCGCGTATTTTGCCACGATGGAACCCATCTGCGCAAACTGCTCCTCCATGTCCCTCACAAGCTTGAACTGGGTGCGGGCGCGGTCCAGGTTGTGTTGTGGGCGGCGGATGTGAAAATAATGGTCGCCGTCCAAGTAATCCGTCAGAAAGCGAATGCCGCATTCCAGCGTCATCAGCCGGGCGCCCCAGGGCAGATACTCCAGCTCCGCCGGGGTCAGGCTGCCCTGCGCTCCCTCCAGAAATCCCCGGGTGTATACTTCATACAGAGACAGATCCAGATTGACCCTGGAAAGGTCCTGCTCATCCTCCTGAGCGTGGTTTGCGCCGAATCGGATGGAGTCACCAAAATCGTTGATGCTCAGTCCCGGCATGGTGGTGTCCAGATCAATGACGCAGATTCCCTCCCCGGTGTCCCGGTCAATGAGAATGTTGTTCAGCTTTGTGTCGTTGTGGGTGACCCGAAGAGGGAGCTTTCCCTCCCGCTGCGCCTGCAGCGCCACGGAGCAGTCCGCTTTGCGCTCCAGCACAAATTGGATTTCCTGCCGGGCGTCCCTGGCCCGGCCCATTTTGTCCGCGTTCAGCGCAGCTAGGAATTTGGCATAACGGTCCTCGGTATTGTGGAAATTGGCAATGGTTTCCTTCAGTGTCCCGGCAGGATAGTCCTGAAGCAGGAATTGGAACCGGCCGAACGCCCGGGCGGATGCCTCGAACAGCTCCGGCGTCGCGGATTGGAAGCAATCCGTGTTTTCAATAAAGGGCATCAATCGCCAGACCTGACCCTTAGAATCCGTGTAGTAGTCCCGGCCATCCCGGGTTTTCACCAGGCTCAGCGTCTCCCGGCTGGGATCGCCCCCGCGCTCCGCAATTTTGCTGCGTAAATAGGAGGTAATCCCGGTGAAATTCTCCATCAGCTCCCAGGGGCGGGGGAAAGCCGCGCTGCTCAGCCCCTGCAGGATGAAGCGAACGCAATCCCCCTCCTGGGGCTGGCAGAGAACACAGAAGGTATCGTTGATGTGTCCCTGACCATACCGAACGGCGCCCAGCAGCGTATCGGGAAAGTCAAACGCTCCCAGCACCTCGGTGAGAATCGAATCCTTTTCGGGTATACAAATCCGGCGCATAGCCAGCCTCCTCTCGGTAAATTCCGCAATTCCGGCAGTGCCATTCGCGCTATTTATCCAAATAAAAAGTTGAAATAGATAAAGACGAAAAACAAACTGCCTGATAAACGGCCTGATTTCTTTCGTAGTATACCATATAGAAGCTGTGCTTGCAATATCTTTCCTTGTTTTTTTCTCAAAAAACAGCCATGGAAAAATGCACAATTTTCGCTTCTTTCTTTTGTAAAAAATTCCAATTTTGTTATTTTCGCACAAAAGTGCAGGACAAAATTTCATTTTTTAATTGACTTTTCCGGATTATTCTGTATACTAGAAGCAAAGAAGGCAAGTCATACAAAAAGATAAACGGGGCGGCGACCGATCCGCGCCCCCGGTTCCTAAGAAAAAAATTATCATACGAAAAGGGGATATCCCCTTTCATGCCCTTCGGGCATGAAATGATCCTTGGCTTTTACAGCAATCATGCTGTGAACGCATATATCATCCAAAACAAGGAGGAAACAAAATGAAGAAGATCATCGCATTGCTGCTGGTTCTGGCAATGGCTCTGAGCTTGGCTGCCTGCTCCGGCAGCAGCGAAACCGCTGAGGAAACCACCGCTGCCAGCGCCAACTCCGGATCTGACAACAGTTCGTCTGACTCCGCCGCCTCCGGTGACGGCGTTTCCGTGGCCATCATTGCCGCGGAGTACGGCCTGAACACCAAGGCGTGGTGGGCCGATTTTGAGACGGACTTCGAAACCGCATACCCGGATATCGACCTGGTGGTTGATGTCGTTTCCTGGAATGACATCTACACCGTCGTCAACACCCGCATTGCCAACAATGAGGCTCCCGACATTCTGAACATCGACGTTTTTGCCGATTATCAGGCTGACGATCTGCTGCTGCCCGCTCAGGATTATATCTCTGAGGAAACCTACGCCAAGTTCTATGAGTCCTTCCTGGAGCAGTCCGTTGTCGATGGCACTGTCTGGGCTGTTCCCGATCTAGCTTCCGCCCGTGCGCTGTACTACAATGTTGACATTCTCGCGGAAGTTGGCATTGATGTTCCCACTACCTGGGATGAGCTGGAAGAAGCCTGCGCCGCCATTACGGATTATTACAACGGCGAGGTTTATGCCTGGGGCATTGACATGACCACCGATGAAGGCCAGGCCGCGTTTGCTTACTACATCTGGAATAACGGCAGTGATTTCGTAGATGAGGACGGCAACTGGACGCTGAACGCCCCCGCTAATGTGGAAGCTGTCGAGTATGCCATCAATCTGGTCAACTCCGGCTACACCAACACAGATCCCGCCACCCAGACCCGCTACAATCTGCAGGATATGTTCGGCGCGGGCAAGCTGGCCATGGTTATCGCCCCCAACTCCCTGCCTACTTACTGCTCTGACGGCGGCTATGATGTCAACTACGGTGTGGCCTCTATCCCCACGAATACCGGTGAGTCCGTCTCCGCCGGCGTTATGGACCGGTTCATGTGCTTCGATAACGGCTACTCCGACGAGGAGATGGCTGCTATTACCACCTTCTTTGACTTCTTCTATGAAGATGAGCGCTACTCCGACTGGGTGTTGATGGAAGGCTTCCTGCCTGCCACCTCCGCAGGCGGTGAGGCGGTTGCCGCCGCTGATCCCGCCCAGGCTGCCTGGGTTGAGATCGTAGGCTCCTGCAAGTTCTATCCCACCGCCAAGGCGGAGTGGGCTGACGTCAAGCAGGGTGTTATCAATGTGGAGCAGCAGGCTCTGCTGGGCGGCGACGTTCAGACCCTGCTGGACGAGCTGCAAGCTGAGATTGCAGGATAACCGTATCCCTTTCTGACGGCTTTGAACGCATAACAGATGGGGCCGGGCCATTCTGGCCCGGCCCATTTTGTACAGCAGCCGCTTTCAAAGTGTGTTCCCCGCATATTTTGAAAACGGCTGCGGAAAGATGACTTTTCTGTCTGCATAAGAAAAGGAGGCAATACCCGTGAAAAGAAACACCCCGATCACCCTGCGCAAGGCCGAACCCTACTTCTGGATTCTTCCCAGCATCCTGCTGATGGGCATCTTTATTCTGATCCCAATCGGATATGTTTTCTATATGGCGTTCAGCGAGGTAAGCAAGGCCGGCCTGATTAAAGGCTTTGCCGGATTGGACAATTTTTCCCGTGTGCTGAAAAGCTCTGCTTTCCGCATCGTGCTGAAAAATACAATTATCTGGACGATTCTGGTTGTGTCCTTGTCCACCGTTCTGGGCTTCATCCTTGCGCTGCTGCTGAACAACAAGTTTCGAGGCCGAAAGATTGCCCGGGCCATTGTGGTATTTCCCTGGGCAACCACGCTGGTCATTCAGGCCAGCATCTGGAAGTTTATCATCGATACAGACTATGGCGCGCTGAACACGCTGCTGAAAAGCCTGGGCATTATCAGCCAGAATGTCAACTGGACGCCCACTCCCGGCGCTTTCTTTGCCTGGGAAATTGCCTGCGGCATTTTTGTTACCATTCCGTTTGTCTGCTTCACTGCCCTGTCCGGTCTGCAAAGCATCGACACAAGCTACTATGAGGCTGCCACCGTAGACGGCGCGACCTACTGGCAGAAGCTGGGGCATATCACCCTGCCCCTGGTCAAGCCCAGCATGACCGTGGCTACGGTTCTAAACATCATCTATGTTTTCAACTCCTTCCCCATTGTATGGACCATCACCAAGGGCGATCCGGCCAACCGCACCGATACATTGGTTACCTATCTGTACAAGCTGGCTTTTTACAATGGCAAGCAGGGCGAAGCCGCCGCGGTTTCCGTCATCGGATTCTGCATTCTGCTGGTCTGCGCAAGCGTTTACATGATATCCACTTTGCGGAAAGGAGACGAATGATCTATGAACAACGTCCGTATCAATTGGAAAAAGGCAATTCCGCGAGTTCTTCTGTACTTCGTGGTATTCGATATCTGCGTTCTGATTTTGTACCCCTATTTTGTCATGGTCTGCACTGCGCTGAAAAGCCGCGCGGAGATATTCGCCATCAACGGCACGGTTCTGCCCAAGAAAGCGCTGTGGAGCAATTTTGTCGATATCTGGAAAAAAGCGCCCATGGGACAGTACATGCTCAACTCTCTGCTGATCGCCGGCGGCTCCACCTTAATTGCTATGATCTGCGGCATTCCCGCCGCCTATGCCCTGGCGCGAATGAAGTTCAAAGGACAAACCGCTTTCCTGGGCTTCATCATTGTATCCCAGATGTTTGCCCCAGTGGTTTTGCTGATTGGCATCTACAAGGTTATGCAGATTTTCAACCTGACCAACAGCATCGTCGGCCTGATCTTTATCAATGCCGCTTTTAACCAGGCATTCACCATCTGGCTGCTGCGGGGTACCTTTCTGAGCATCTCTGCCGAGATGGAGCAGGCCGCCACCATTGACGGCTGCAACCGGATTCAGGCCATGTTTAAGGTGCTGCTTCCTGTGGCCGCCCCCGGCATCGTTACCACCCTGATTTTCATTTTCATCAACGCATGGAATGAGTACACCGTTGCCCTGTGCCTGATTTCCACGGACACCTACAAGCCTCTGACCGTCGGCATCAACATCTTTAACGGCTACAACATGATCGAATGGCAGTACCTGTTTGCTGCTTCCCTGTTCGCCATCGTGCCTGTGGTCATTCTGTTCATGTCTATCGAAAAGAATCTGACCAGCGGTTTGACTGCCGGCGGCGTCAAGGGCTGATTTTCAAAATCCAGAAAGCGGGCTGCGCTGTGCGCGGCCCGCTTGTCTTATGTCCAATCCTGTTTTTTCGAAAAAGGAAAGATTTTTCAACAAACAGGATAGAATATAAAGAACGGAAATCCGTATGTGACCGCATTCTGTATCTGCTTTCTTTTTTCTGCCGGGTTTCAAAAAAAGCCGCGGGAGTTTTCAGCCTGGGGAGCAGGCGGCCGGATTTTCCCCCGGCAGGAGCCGGGCATGTAAAATAATGGGACGGAAGATTTGACCAAAGCGGCGGTAAATTAAGAAAGAATTTATTCATTTATAGGAGGTCTTACAGTATGACAAATCTGGAGATGAAACAGGTAACGGGAAGAGAAATTCTGGATTCCAGAGGAAATCCCACAGTAGAAGCAGAGGTCACGCTGGCCGATGGCACAGTGGGCAGAGGCATGGCGCCCAGCGGCGCGTCCACCGGGAAATTTGAAGCGCTGGAGCTGCGGGACGGTGACAAAGCAAGATACCTGGGAAAGGGTGTCCGGAAGGCTGTGAAAAACATTAACACAACGATTTGCGACGTTCTCACCGGAATGGATGCGTCCGACATCTATGCGGCGGACCGGGCAATGATCGAAGCGGATGGAACAAAGGATAAGTCCAGGCTGGGGGCAAACGCGATTCTGGCGGTTTCCATTGCCTGCGCGAGAGCGGCTGCCGCTGCCCTGAATCTGCCGCTGTACCGTTTTCTGGGAGGCATTTCCGGAAGCCGGCTGCCGGTTCCAATGATGAATATTCTCAATGGCGGCGTCCATGCGTCCAACACGGTGGACGTGCAGGAATTTATGATTATGCCGGTGGGAGCGCCCAGCTTCCGGGAAGCGCTCCGCTGGTGTTCGGAAGTGTTCCACAGCCTTTCGTCGCTCCTGAAGCAGCACGGCCTTGCCACATCCGTGGGCGACGAAGGCGGATTCGCGCCGGACCTGTCCGGCGATGAGGAAGCGATTCAGTATATTTTGAAGGCCATCGAAAAGGCCGGATATGTGCCGGGAAAGGACTTCATGCTGGCAATGGACGCGGCTTCCAGCGAATGGAAGGGGGAAAAAGCCGGAGAATATATCCTCCCCAAGGCAGGCACGCGTTTTACCTCCGCCGAACTGATTCAGCATTGGAAGCAGCTGGCGGAAAGGTACCCGATTATCTCCATCGAGGACGCGCTGGACGAGGAGGATTGGGAAGGCTGGCAGCTTCTCACAAAGGAACTGGGCGGCAAGGTGCAGCTGGTGGGAGATGACCTGTTTGTCACCAATACGGAGCGCCTGGCCAGGGGAATCCGGCTTGGATGCGGAAACTCCATTTTGATTAAACTGAACCAGATCGGGTCCGTATCGGAAACATTGGAGGCAATTCAGCTGGCCCAAAGAGCTGGGTATACGGCGGTGATATCCCATCGTTCCGGGGAGACGGAGGACACGACCATTGCGGATCTGGCAGTGGCCCTGAATACCTGCCAAATCAAGACCGGCGCACCGAGCCGTACAGAGCGCGTGGCGAAGTACAATCGGCTCCTGCGGATTGAGGAGGAACTGGGCAGGAGCGCAGTCTATCCGGGAATGCGGGCATTTCGTGTAGGGCAGAAAGAAATGTAACACGGTTTTGGGAAGAAGGAACCGCCTGACGGCGTTTCCCGTTTGAGGCGAATTGCCGCAAAAGAAGTTTCCTGCCGTTACGCTTACCGCGTCTGCGGTGCTGCAAAAAGGCTTTCAGCCTTTCTGATAAGAGCAGAGTATAAAAGCTGCTTTTTCACTGGCGTCCGGGCATGCCCCGGATGCCAACACTCTGCGGCCCGGACTGAAACTGGACTGGATATTTTGCCAAATTTCTTCGAATTTAGTTTACATAATTTTTACCAATTGCGGGATTGCGGTTTTTCCGGCTCTGTTATATAATAAACGCAATCCTTTGGAACGGGAGGAATCCCCATGAAACGCTGGCTGCTGCTGGGAATTATTATGGTTTTGGTGTTGGCGGGGATATGCTGCCTTTTCCGAACAGCGCTGGAGCCGGAGGCGTTTACCGGTGTGTGGTATTCCGCCGAGGATGGTTCCGCGTATGTTTTTCAGGGGGGAATCATTCGATGCCAAGAGCATCATGTCCCTGTTTCCGATGATACGATCTTCAGCGGTTCGTACAGTTTCAGCGCGGATTCCATCGCTCTGTTTGCCGTCGGCGTGGAAGGACTGGAGCAGGTGCGGGAAATCTACCTGATCCGAAGCTGGAGAGGAGATCGTCTGTGCGAAAACCGGGACGGTTCCGGCACAGTGTATTTTTACCGGAATGCCTCCGCCGCCTTAAGTGACGGATACCAGAACGCAACCTCCGCTGCCAGAACGCAACCTCCGCTGCCGGAAGGCACCGGAGGCTTTTGCGCAAGGTGTGATACTGTTTTTTCCTGAAACCGTTCGGTTTCAGGAAGAAACAGCGGGAAAAATCACGAAAAAGGCAGGCGCCGTCAGGCGGCACCTGCTTATACTAGTTCTTATTAAAAAGGTTAAAAACCTTTTTATAGCACCGCAGGTG
>CAZUAN010000062.1:0-9628 GCA_964618385.1 uncultured Oscillospiraceae bacterium
TTAACAACACCAATTTCGGCAAGCGCGTCAGCATTCGCAGAAAACTGTCCCATGTGGCCATGAACAACCCGGATCTTAACCGTATCTTTCCTCGAAAGTAAATGCTTCGCCGTGGCCGGACAACTGCTCAATTAGCATGTTCTGTTCGATCACTAATAGCAGCATCCCGCTCAGCCCGCACTTATTCTTTTGACATTTCCATTCCATAATAATCTGCAGTCAGATCATCCGTGTGAATAGCAAACAGCATGGTCTAATGCCTTTATGGAAGGCTGTAACAACAAAACCAAAGTCTTGAAGCGGATTTGCTTCGGAATGCATAATTTCCAAAAATTCAGAAATAGAATCCGCTTCTGCTATACATAAAATTCGTGCCGGAGTGAAAGCTCCGGCACAACTTGCAATTATTGAGTTTTATCTCTGCTCCGACTATTACATAGAACCCATTCTTCTTTTGTTATCCGGTATTGCAGGGCGTCATGCCGGATGCCGTGCTTTTCGTACTTTCCGCTTAGCGTCCCGACATAGCGCATCCCGGCCTTTCGCATGGCCGCCCCGGAGGCGGGATTTTCCGCAAAATGATCCGATACGATGGCTTCTATCTTACATTCCGTGAAAGCAAACCGGAAAACGGCCTCCAGAGCCTCGGTTCCATAGCCAACTCCCCAGAAGTCCTCTCCCAGCATGTAGGCAAAGCTGCAGGTATTGGCAGCCTCATCAAACCGCAACAGTTCTATGACGCCGATCAGGGAATCGTCACTGCGAAGCGCGATGCCCCACCGGTAACAACGTCCGGCCTCGTACCGCGCAAGGGTTTTTCGTATGCTGGCGATGGATTCGGAAATGTCCCGATGCGGATCCCACAGCATGTTCTCCGTTACCTGCTCGCTGCTTCCCAGCCGGGTAAAATAGTGGGAAGCATCCTGCATATTCAGCTTCCGCAGAAGCAGTCGCCGGGTTTCCAGGACCGGAATTGGGACGTATTCCATACTGCGAAATTCCTTTCTGCATCTTTGTCAAAGTCCCCAAGCGGCTTAGCGCGCACTTGGGGACTCGGAGATAACCGTTATGCCAGAATGGGTTTCAGCGCCTGAGCCAGAGCATCCTTCTGAGCCTGAGCTTCGGCCAGATCCTTACCCAGGGTGGTAAAGTAAGTCTTGATCTTCGGCTCGGTGCCGGAGGGCCGAACCACCACGGTGGCGCCGCCTTCCAGTGCGTAGATCAGGACATTCGCCGCAGGCAGGCCGGTTTCCTCGGGTTTTTTGTAGTCGGTAACCTTGGTGACCTTGTAGCCGCCGATTTCCGTGGGAGGATTATTCCGCAGGGTATCCATGATGCCCGCCATCTTATCCATGCCGGACAGACCGGGGAACTCGAAGGAATCTACCTTGTTCAGATAGCGGCCGTATTTGGCGTAGATGGCTTCCAGGCGCTCCTTGATGGAGGAACCGATGGAACGGTAGTAGGCGGCCATTTCGCAGATGAGCATGGAGCCAATGATGGCGTCCTTGTCCCGGACGTAGGGGCCGGCCAGATAGCCGTAGCTTTCCTCGAATCCGAAGATGAAGCGGTCAACCTCCCCGGCGGCTTCCAGCTTGGCGATCTGATCACCGATCCACTTGAAGCCCGTCAGCACGCTGCGCATCTCCACGCCGTAGTTTGCGGCTACCGCGTCGGCCAGAGGCGTGGAAACGATGGACTTGACGGCCACGGGATTCTTGGGCATGGTGCCCTTTTCGATGCGCCCCTGGCAGATGTAGTCCAGCAGCAAAACGCCTACCTCGTTGCCGGAAACCAGTTCATACGATCCGTCAGGGCACCGGATGGCAATGCCAACCCGGTCGGCATCGGGGTCAGTGGCCAGCATCAGATCCGCGCCGGATTTCTTCGCCAGCTCCAGGCCCAAACGCAGAGCTTCAAAGATCTCAGGATTGGGATAGGGACAGGTGGGGAAATTGCCATCGGGGTACTGCTGCTCGGGGACAATGGTAATGTCATCGATGCCGATATCGTGCAGAACCCGGGTGACAGGCACCAGACCGGAGCCGTTCAGAGGGGAGTAAACCAGCTTCAGCCCCGCAGTTTTGCACAGACCGGGACGTACGGAACGGGCCTTGATAGCGTCATACAGAGCTTCCTTGCAGTCTTCGCCCACATACTCGATCAGCCCCTGAGCCAAGCCGTCCTCAAAAGAAACCAGCTTGGCACCGGTTAGAATGTCGGTTTTCTGAATTTCGTCATAGACAATGGCAGCGGCATCGTCGGTCATCTGGCAGCCGTCAGGACCGTAGGCCTTGTAGCCGTTGTACTTGGCGGGATTATGGGAGGCTGTGACCATGATGCCAGCGTTGGCGCCGTAGTAGCGGGTAGCAAAGGACAGCGCGGGAACAGGCATCAGCGCGTCATAGATGCGAACCCTGATGCCGTTGGCGGCCAGCACGCAGGCGGCGGTTCTGGCAAACACGTCGGAATTGATGCGGCTGTCGTAGGAGATGGCAACTAGCTGATTGCCTCCTTGGGTTTTGACCCAGTTGGCCAGGCCCTGGGTTGCCTGGCGGACCACGTAAATGTTCATTCGGTTGGAGCCGGCGCCCAGAACGCCCCGCAGACCGGCAGTACCGAATTTCAGGGCCACAGCAAAGCGATCCTGAATTTCACCGTCCTGGCCCTCGATCGCTTTCAGTTCCTCCGTCAGAGCAGGATCCTCCAGATCGGTGGCCAGCCAGCGCTTGTAATCGTCCATGTACATGTTTATCACCTGATCCTTTATGAAATTTTTTGCAATTCGACCAAATATACTATAATCGATTTGCCGGCAATTGTCAATATTGTATTATCCGCCGGCACCCGGATTGCAAATGCGCAAAGCGTCCTTAAGAAAAGCAAAGTCCGGTTTGCGGGAATGAGCTCCGTTTTCCTGACGGCTACAGCCAGCCGGCATCTTCGGACTCGGCTTTGCGCTGACGGTTCAGCAGGCTTTGGACAGCCTCCTTAACGGCAGCTCCCTCATAAAGTACCTGATATGCGGCCTCCGTGATTGGCATGTCGATTCCCTTGGCCTGCCCCAGCTCATAAGCGGATTTGGCGGCATAGTAGCCCTCTACCACAGCGCCTACCTCTTTCATGGCTGTCTGGGGATCTTTCCCCTGACCAATGAGGATGCCCGCCCGACGGTTCCGGGAGTGCATAGAGGTACAGGTGACGATCAAATCGCCCACGCCCGCAAGACCTGCGAAGGTTTCCTTCTTCGCGCCCAGCGCCACGCCCAGGCGGGCGGTTTCGGTCAGGCCTCTGGTCATCAGCATAGCTTTCGCATTGTCCCCGAAGCCAAGGCCATCGGTGATGCCGGCGCACAGGGCAATGACATTTTTCAGCGCCGCGCCCAGCTCCGCCCCTACAGGGTCGGGGCTGGTGTACACCCGGAGGGTATCCGCCATAAACGCGTCCTGGACAAATTCCGCCAGCGCCTGGTCAGTGCTTGCGGACAGCAGGCCGGTGGGAAGATTGACGCAGACCTCCTCGGCGTGGCTGGGGCCGGTGAGGGCGACCACTTCCTTGCCGGTCTCCTGGGCCACAACCTGGCTCATGCGCAGGTGGGTGCCCTGCTCCAAGCCCTTCGTGACGGAAACTACCACAGAATCGCTGCCGATATAAGGGGCCGCACCCCGGCAGACGCTGCGCAGGGGGAAAGAGGGGCTTGCCATGACCACCAGCTTGCAGTCCCGGATGCAGGCGTAATCCCCGCTGATTTTCAGCGCCTCCGGCAGAACCGCCGCGGGAAGACGGGGATTCCGGCGGGTTTCCAGCATTTCCGGGATCAAGTCTTTTTCATATGTCCACATGGTCACGTCGTGACCGTTTTTGCAAAGGCGAACCGCCAAAGCGGTACCCCAGGCACCGCTGCCCACAACTGCTGCTTTCATTGCTTTTTTCCTTTCGTGAGTAAATTGGTTTTTCGTTCTTTTCCCTGCACCAGCCGGACAATATTGCTCCGGTGCATCCAGACTATCAGGCCGCTGAGCAGAAACCCCACCACAATGGGGAACCAGCCGTTCCCCCAGTGAAACCATGCGTAGAAGAAGCCGAAGGAACCGGCGGACAGAATGCTTCCCAGAGAGACATATTGAGTCAGCAGATAAGCGGCCAGGAAGATGCCAAATACCAGGATCCCAATACGCCAGTCCAGCATCAGCGCCACAGTGACGCCGCTTAGGATTCCCTTGCCGCCCTTGAAGCCCAGAAGGGCAGGAAAGTCATGGCCCAGAATGACAAACAGGCCGCCCAACGCCACGCCGTCTGTATAGTGTCCATAGCCCTTGAGCAGCAGACCCCCCAGGAGGCAGGCTGCCGCCGCCTTGCCCACGTCGATCAGGATGACGAACACGGAGGTGGCCGCCCCGTAGTTGCGGGTGAAGTTGGTCAGCCCGGCGTTTCCGCTGCCTTTGGTACGGACATCCTCATGGGCGACCAGACGGCTGACAACCACAGCTCCGTTCAGATTGCCCAGCAGATAGGCAATGACGGCTGCAAAGATCACAGATAAAACCATTACGGCTCCTCCTTATCACTTTTCTGGCGGATGGTGAAGCGAATAGGCGTACCCCGCAAGCCAAAGACCTCCCGGATCTGGTTTTCCAGATACCGCTGATAGGAGAAATGGAACAGCCGCGCATCGTTGCAGAAGAGGATGAAATGGGGCGGCTTGGTGCCGGCCTGCGTCATATAGTAGATTTTCAGGCGGCGGCCCTTGTCTGTGGGAGGCTGCACCCGGGCGGTGGCGTCGGCCAGAACGCTGTTTAAGGCGCCGGTGGTGATGCGGCTGGTGTTCTGAGCGTAGACATCCTGAATCACCGGATAGAGCTTGTCCACACGCTGACCTGTCAGGGCGGAGAGAAACACAACGGGGGCATAAAGCATGTAGCTCAGACCATTGCGGACATCTGCCTCCATGTCCCGCATGGTGTTGGTTTTCTTGTTTTCCACAGCGTCCCATTTGTTGATCACAATGACGGCGGCCTTTCCGGCTTCGTGGACAAGGCCGGCGATTTTGGTATCCTGTTCGGTAACGCCGTCGTTTGCGTCGATCAGAATCAGGCAGACATCCGCCCGTTCAATGGCGCTGATGGCCCGCAGATTGGAGTATTTTTCAATGGCGTCGTCAACCCTGCTTCTGCGGCGCATACCGGCCGTATCGATGAAGCAATATTTGCCCGTTTCGTTCTCAAAGTAGGAGTCAATGGCGTCCCGGGTGGTTCCCGCCACCTCGGAAACGATGACCCGCTCCTCGCCAAGAATGCGGTTCAGAAGGCTGGATTTTCCTACGTTGGGTTTGCCGACGATGGCGACCTGAATCACGCCGCTTTCATCCTCCGATTCGGAATCCCCGGGAATATTTTGAAGAACCCAGTCCAGAAGGTCCCCAGTGCCGTGGCCGTGGACGGCGGAGGTTTCAAACAGGTCCCCGATGCCCAGAGAATAAAACTCAAATACGTCCGGATTGACCGGGCCGGTGGCGTCGCATTTGTTGACAGCCAGGGCGATGGGTTTCGCGGATCTGCGCAGCAGAGCGGCCACATCCTGATCTGCGGCGGTAACGCCGCTGTGAACGTCCACTACCATGATGATGGCGTCTGCCAGTTCAATGCCGATTTCTGCCTGACGCCGCATGAATTTCAGCATATCGCTGTCGGTACCCGGCTCGATTCCGCCGGTATCTACCAGAGAAAAGGTTCTGCCGCACCATTCGCAGTCCCCATAAATCCGATCCCGGGTAACGCCGGGGGTATCCTCCACAATAGAGGTGCGGTGGCCGGTTAATTTATTAAACAGCATGGATTTTCCCACGTTCGGCCGGCCAACAATGGCAACCAGGGGTTTGACCATGAGTACACTTCCTTTCGTACATAGCGGTAAGTTCTTTTTTATTATGGCATATTTTTGCCGTAAAAGCAACGGGAAAAGCAATGCTTCACGCATTTTTTACGGAAATGGAAGGCTGCCGAAGCCGGCGCAATGCGGCTGGCTGTCCTCCGGAAAGCCCTGTAACATGGAAAAAGAGGAAAGCCTCCAGCTTTCCTCTGCATTTCCGCATTTGCCTTACTCCGCCTCAACAGCCAGAACCTGGCGGCCGTTGTAGGTACCGCAAGCTTTGCAGGCTCTGTGGGGCATTACGGGTTCCCCGCACTTGGGGCAAACCGTAATACTGGGAGCGGACAGCTTCCAGTTAGAGCCACGGCGCTTATCGCGGCGGGCCTTGGACACTTTACACTTGGGGACAGCCATGGTGACACCTCCTTGGTCGAACAGCTTTTCACAGCATCAATATGGATTCTACTTCAGAAGCTGCCGCAAAGCAGCAAATCGGGGATCAAACTCCTTCTGGCAATTGCAGGGACCTTCGTTGAGGTTCTTGCCGCAACGGGGACACAGACCCTTGCAGCTTTCCTTGCACAGCAGCTTGGAATCCAGGTTCAGGACGAAAACCGTCCGAACAATGTCATCCAGGTCGGCGCTGTCTCCCTCCAGAGGAAATACCCATTCGTCTTCGTTCTCTTCGTTGGCCATTTCTGTTACCAGCACCACGTCGATGGGAAAGCGGATTTCCCGGTCAAAGGGACTGGCGCAGCGGTCACAGATTCCATGAATGCAGGTGGACAGCTCCCCCTTCATGATCAGAACGCCCGCAGTATTTCGGACGGTACCTTCCGCATGAACCGGCTCAGATACAGGATAGCTGATACCATAACAAAGATCGCGCAGATCAACACTGGTGGAGAAGGAAACCGCTGCGCCGGGGCAGTCAAGGATTCTGGAAAGCCCTAACAGCATATGTTTCCCCCTTCTCACAGTCATGCCTAGATATTATATAGAGTTTTTTCGCATTTGTCAAATATTATTTTTCAGAAGCCGCCGCTTTTTGGGGGCAAAACCATGCGGGTCCGCCCTCACAGAAGCAGAGAAATACCAGTGACGATCCCGTAGGCCGTCACGGTGGTGATCAGGCTGGAAACCGCCAGGCCCAGGAAAATCGCGATGGCGGACCGTTTCCGGTTGAATCCGGCAATGTTGGCGATCAGCGCCCCCAGCCAGCAGCCAAAACCGGTAAAGGGTATGGAAATGAGGAAAAACAGCCCCAAGCTGCCGTATTTTTGAAACACAGACCGGTATTTGTTTCGGATATTTTCGGTTCGGCTGATTGCCATAGCGGCAAGGGAGGTTTTCGGCGTCCTTCTGGGAAGCTTCGCACGCAGCAGAAAGGGAACCGGAATATAGGAGCCTGCGACGGAAAGAAGATAGGCAATATACCATTTGAGTTTGATGGCGGCAGCGTACAGGATCGCGCCTTTATTCTCGATAAAAGGAAGGGCGGATGCCAGAAAAACCTCTGCGGCCCGGAGAAAGCTGCCGCTCCAGGGAATGCTGATTGCCATTGGGAAAACTCCTTTATGTAACTTGGATGCTTTATATTACCACTTTTTCTGAAAAAAGTCAACTTTGCCATGAGAAATCGGAGAAGCCCCGGTTCTATTTTCCTTTTGCCGGACATACCCTGTGATAAACCCATGGCAGGAGCCCTCTCCTGCCGGAAGAGGAGGCTGGCTATGGATAGTATTTACGCCGACATCGCCGCCCGAACCGGCGGAAATATTTATGTAGGCGTGGTGGGGCCGGTGCGCACCGGGAAATCCACCTTAATCAAGCGCATTATGGAAGAACTTGTGATCCCCGGCATCGATGACCCCTACCGCAGGGAGCGGGCCAGGGATGAGCTGCCCCAGAGCGGTTCCGGGAAGACCATTATGACCTCAGAGCCGAAATTCGTTCCGGAAGAAGCAGTGGAAATTGCTCCTGACGGCACCACAAAGCTGCGGGTGCGGATGATCGACTCGGTGGGCTATATGGTGAACGGCGCGGTAGGAGCGGAGGAGGACGGAACGCCCAGAATGGTGACTACCCCTTGGTTCGATTACGAAATTCCCATGACCCAGGCGGCGGAGCTGGGTACGAAGAAGGTCATGGAAGGACACTGCTCCGTCGGCATTGTGGTCACAACCGACGGCACAATCACAGAGATTCCCCGGGAGGACTACGAGGCTGCAGAGCGCAGGGCAATCACCGACATGCAGAAAACCGGAAAACCGTACCTGGTTATTGTCAATTCCCGGAATCCGGGCGGGGAGGCGGCAGCCATGGTTAGAAATCACATTGAACGAGAGTACGGCGTTACCCCGATTGCAGCCGACTGCCAGGCATTGGATGCCGGCGGCATTGCCCGGTTGCTGCAGGCCCTGCTCTACACCTTCCCCATGACCCAGCTGCAGGTCCATCTGCCCCGGTGGCTGGATGCACTGGAGCCGGAACACCCGGTAAAGACGGCGCTATACCAGGCCCTTTTGCAGAGGGCAGGGGAGATCGGGAATCTGGGGCAGGCGGAAGGCGCGCTTCAAAGCCTGCAGGAACTGGAGCAGGTTCAGGATTATACGCTTCGCAGTGTAGATTTGGCCAGCGGGATCGTCACCTGCGCCATCGTCCTGCCAGAAGCGCTTTATTATGATATTCTCAGCGCCAAGGCGGGGCTGAGCATCGAAAACGACGCGCAGCTGCTTTCGCTGCTGATGGAGCTGGCCCAGGTCAAGCAGGAGTACGATAAGATTTCCGATGCCCTCTCCTCCGTAAGAGCTACAGGCTACGGCGTGGTCATGCCCGCAGCCGGGGAGATGAAACTGGAGACACCGGAGATTATCCGCAAGGGCGGCGCATTCGGCGTGAAGCTGAAGGCCGGCGCGCCATCCATTCACATGATCCGAGTGGATATTGACACGGAGATCAGTCCCATGGTAGGGGACGAGAAGCAATCCCGGGATCTGATTACCCACTTGACAGGGGAGGACCCGGAAAAGCTGTGGCAGAGCAACATTTTCGGCAAGTCTGTTTACGATCTGATTCAGGAGGGGCTGATGGCAAAGCTGGTGCAGATGCCGGAGGATGTTCGGGAAAAATTCCGGGGTACCCTGACGCGAATCGTCAACGAGGGCGCTACGGGCCTGATCTGTCTGATTTTGTAAGAATCCGTGCGGGGAAACCGGAGGCTCCGTTTTCCCCGGCAGTTTGCCGGCAGCCGCTCAGCCTCTATGCCGGGAAGCCCTCGCAGCATGGCGCGCCAAGGCTACCCATACTTGACATTCCATCCCGGGCAGGGTAAAATAGAGAAAACTTCCAAAGGAGGAACCCGCCATGTCCATCACCATTGAATATCTTTGGAAAGACCGCAAGCGCCGGCTGGGGCTGCCCCTGAGCTTTACCCGTTATAGCCTGTCCGAGGATCGCCTGTTTATATCCAAGGGTTTTTTGAATATCCGCGATGACGAGGTTCTCTTGTACCGCGTCCGGGATATTGATACGAGGCGCACCCTGTGGCAGCGTCTGTTTGGTGTGGGAACGGTGACAATTATGTCCTCTGACAAAACCATGCCCAACCTGGTACTGGAAAATATCAAAGATCCCATCTTTGTCAAGGAACTGATCCACAAGCAGGTGGAGGAAATGAAGATCAAACGCCGGGTTCGCTTCGGAGAGATCATGACCACCGGCGCGGAGGATGACGCGAACAACGATGGATAGCAAACGG
>CAZUAN010000063.1:0-9432 GCA_964618385.1 uncultured Oscillospiraceae bacterium
CTGGTAGGCCCCCAATACGAGGGCGTGGACTTTCAGCATGGAAAGCGCCTCCTTAAATATGCCGCGTTTATTTTCTTCTCGGGGTGTCCATCAGCTGGTCGGTGTCCAGAATCAGGGTCACGGGGCCGTCGTTGACGGACTCCACCTTCATATCCGCTCCGAACCGGCCATGCTGGGGCGGATAGCCAAGCTCCGCGCAGATCGTAAGGAATCTTTCATACAGCGCGTTGCCCAGTTCCGGGCCGGCTGCGCCGGTAAAGCTGGGGCGGCGTCCCTTGCGGCAATTCCCATAGAGAGTAAACTGGCTGACCACCAGAATTTCTCCCCCCACGGCATCCAGTCCCAGATTCATTTTTCCGTTTTCGTCGGTGAAGATTCGAAGCCCCAGGGCCTTTTCCGCCAGATAGCGGCACTCCTTCTCGGTATCGTCCGGGCCAATGCCCAGAAGAATCAGAAATCCCTTTCCAATCCTCCCGGCAATTTCTCCGTCAATGGTGACACAGGCCGAGCAAACTCTTGTTAAGACTGCGCGCATACTTCTCTCCTTTACGCAACGGCGTTAATTCTGTCCCCGGCGGGAACCGGTGACATCCCGGATATCCATCAGCTTCTTCCGGACGGACTCCAATTCAGCCACATCTTTAACCTCAAAGCGGACGGTGAAGGTGCTGCGGCCTCCGGGGAGGTCCTTGCCATACAGCTCCTTGACCCGGACCCGGGCGGTGGTCATGACGGTGGCCACATCCAGCAGCAGGCCGTCCCTCGTGATGCAGTCCAGCTCCAGCGTGGTATCAAAGGGCTGCTCGTTCTGGGCGGCCCAGCGAACCCGCACCCATCTGGCAGCCTGCTTGGGGTCCTCCCGGTTCCGGGCGTTGGGGCAATCCGCCCGGTGGATGCTGACGCCGAAGCCCTTGGTGATAAACCCGACAATGGCATCCCCGGGGACAGGCGTGCAGCATTTGGCGAATTTAATCATGCACGATTCAATGTCCTCCACGATAACGCCGTTGACCGCGTGGCGGTTGCGCAGAACCGCGTCGGAGTCCGGCCGCATCCGCAGGGGGTTCTGGGGCATCTTTTCCGCGTTCTGCGCTTTCACCGCTCGGGTGATGTCATCCCGAATGCGGCCCACGGCCTTGGCAGCGGTGAGTCCTCCATAGCCAATGGCGGCATACATATCGTCCCAGCTCTCAAAGGACAGTTTTTTCAGAAGCTGCGGCTCCAGATCGGAATCAGACAAAATTGCCAGGGGCAGGCCCAGACGCTTCATCTCCGACTCGAAGGAACTGCGGCCATGGACAATATTCTCCTCCCGCTTCTCCTTTTTGAACCACTGCTTGATTTTGGTGCGGGCCTGATTGGACTTGCAGATGCTCAGCCAGTCCCGGCTGGGGCCTTTGGCGCTCTTGGAGGTCAGAATTTCCACAATGTCGCCATTTTTCAGCTTGGTGTCAATGTTGGCAATGCGGTTGTTAATCTTGGCTCCGATCATGGCGTTGCCCACGCCGGAGTGGATCGCGTAGGCGAAGTCAATGGGTGTGGACCCGGCGGGGAGGGAAACAATCCGGCCCCTGGGCGTATAAACGAAGACCTCGTCATCAAACATGTCAATCTTCATGGACTGGACAAATTCTTCCGCATCGGAATCCTGCTGGGCCTCCAGCAGCCTGCGCACCCATTCAAAATCCCGCTCGCTGCCCGCCCCGGTGCCCTGCTTGTATTTCCAGTGGGCGGCGATGCCGTATTCGGCAGTCTCGTGCATCTGCCAGGTTCGAATCTGCACCTCGAAGGGAATGCCCTGGGAGCCGATAACGGTGGTGTGCAGAGACTGATACATATTGGGCTTCGGGGTGGAAATATAGTCCTTGAACCGTCCCGGAACCAGGTTGAACAGATCATGAATATGCCCCAGAACATTGTAGCAGTCCGGAATCGAATCCACAATGACCCGGAACGCGTAAATGTCGTACAGCTCATCCATGGTCTTGCCCTGGGCCTGCATTTTCCGGTAGATAGAATAGACGTGCTTGATCCGCCCGTAGGTGGTATTGCGGATGCCAACGGCCGTCAGCCGCTCCGTAATTCTGTTCTGAATGGTACGCATGAAGGTTTCGTCCTTCTCCTTGTGGGCCTGAAGGTAGGACATGATCTCCTCATACCCGGCGGGGGCCAGATACCGGATGGCCAAATCCTCCAGTTCCCATTTGATTTTCTGCATACCAAGGCGATGCGCCAGGGGCGCATAGATATCCATTGTCTCCTGGCACTTGCTGATCTGCTTTTCCGGCGTCTGGTACTGCATGGTGCGCATGTTGTGCAGACGGTCGGCAATTTTAATCAGCACCACCCGAATATCTTTGGACATTGCCATAAACATCTTGCGCAGGTTTTCCATCTGGGCCTGCTCAGAGGTGGAGAAGTTTGCCCGGGTCAGCTTCGTGACACCCTCCACCAGCTCGGCCACCGTAACCCCGAAGGTCTTTTCAATGTCCTCATGGGAAGCGTCTGTGTCCTCGATACAGTCATGCAGCAGCGCGCCAAGGATGGCGTCGATATCCAGTCCCATTTCCGCCACGATCTGCGCCACAGCCAGCGGATGGATGATATAAGGAGAGCCGTCCTTGCGCTTCTGAAACTGATGCTTGTTGTTGGCGTATTCCACCGCCTTATCCACCAGCGTCATGTCCGCGCCGGGCAGGTGCTTCTCCACTGCCTCCCGCATGGATGCGTAGTGTTCTTCAAATGTTTCCACTTCTATCAGCTCTCTTTCGCTTGCAGCAGGCGCTGCATGGTCTGGCTTTTGTTCAGGTCAGCTTTTCCGGTTCCGGGGGTCAGCCGGATGACAATGTATCTGTGCAGCCTGCAAACCTCCAGCAGCCCCACATCCCGGAAAATATCCAGGCAGGTCATCATCTGTTCCAGACTCAGAGGCCGGCCCGTCCAACGGACGATTTTGCGGCACAGACACAGGGGGGATTCCCGGATCTCGCAGCCGGAGGCGGCCAGATACCGCCAGACCATGACCAAGGCAGCGCGTCCGGGAAGCAGCGCAGCGGCCGCCGCCGCAGTGAGCCGATCCTCCCGCAGCGCCCGGTAGTTCGTCACCTCGGCAGAGCATTCGGCGGCGCAGCTGGGACGGATATCCAGTACATTCATCTGTACACTGCGTTCTCCATGGAATTCGTTAATCTGGGGGACGAACGCAATATCCACCACGTCGCCGACTTGAACGGAAACGGACTCGGGATTGGCCGAGAAGTAAATGGCATTCAGGCTGTGGCGGTCACTGCGCAGCCGCAGACGCATATGGCGTCCGTTTCCCACCATGGTGATGCGCTCAATGGTCATTCCCCGGATCATCAGAACCGGTTTGGGGCAGCCGTTGCCGCAGGGTTCCAGTATGGACAGAGACTCGATGTTGCGAATCGTCAGCATCTCCGCCGGAATAGCGCAATCCACATCCAGCGACGTTCTGGGTGTTTCATCGGAGAAGAACTCCGCCGCCAGGATGCAGATCCGCCGCCGGAATTCCGGAATATTGGCCCTTGCGATGGTAAAGCCCGCTGCCAGCTCATGCCCGCCGTAGCTTTCCAGCAATTCGGACAGGGCCGTCAGGGAGGAGAACAGATTGAATCCGCCATGACTGCGGGAGCTGGCTTTGCCATGCTCTCCATCCAGACAGATCAGAAAAGCGGGGCAGGCATACTCCTCCGCAATGCGGCTGGCCACGATACCCACAACCCCCTGATGCCAGCTTTCATTGGCCAGAACAATGGCCTCCGGAGGGCGCCCGGCCGGGAGCATGGAGATCGCCTGCCGGTAGATCTCCGACTCTATCGTCTGCCGCTGCCGGTTCAGATCACACAGCTGCCTGGCCACTTCCTCCGCCCGAACCGGGTCATCGGTAAGAAACAGTTCCAACGCCAGGCCGATCTGTCCCATTCGGCCAGCAGCATTGATGCGGGGCGCCAGAATGAATCCAATGGAGGAGGCGTTTACCGTTTCCGGAGCGCAGCCGCTTTCAGCCATCAGCGCGGCAATGCCGGGGCGCCTGGTATGGGCAAGGGCTTTCAGCCCTCTGGAAACAAAAACACGGTTTTCCCCCTGGAGAGGCATGACGTCCGCCACGGTGCCTAGGCAAACCATGTCGGTATATTCGTCGAGAACCTGCTCCTGATCGCCGCAGAGGGCGGCCGCCAGCTTAAAGGCCACGCCCACGCCGGACAGATTTCTGTGCGGATAGCCGTCGTCTGGGCGGTGGGTATCCACCACAGCCACGGCACGGGGCAAAGTCTGCTTGCATTCATGGTGGTCGGTGATAACGAGGTCAATGCCCAGTTCCCGGCACAACTCGGCTTCCGCTACTGCCGTAATGCCGCAGTCCACCGTAATAATGAGCTTGACGCCCTCCTCGGAAAGGTGGCGGATGGCGATAGGATTCAGGCCATAGCCCTCCTCCAGCCGGCCGGGAATATAGCTGACGCAGTCCGCACCCTGACGGCGCAGGAAATCGGTCAACAGGCAGGTGGCGGTAATACCATCCACGTCATAATCCCCAAAAACAGCAATTTTTTCCTTTCGATCCACGGCAAGCCGGATCCGATCTGCGGCCTGCGCCATATCCGTCATCAAAAACGGGTCATTCAGCGGGGCGCAGCAGTCTAAGTACTGATTGGCTTGAACGCAATTGCGAATTCCGCGGGCAGCCAGCACCATGGCGGCCAGCGGCGCGTATCCGCTGCGCACCAGGGAATTTACAGCGCCAATCTCCGGTTCCCTCACATTCCAAATTCCGTATTTCACTTTCGCACACATCCACTAATTACAATTTTGCATATTATAGCAAAAATGAATGGGATGTACAATAGGGAGACAGGAATTTTGTTGAAAGTGCAAAGGAATTCCCCGCCTGCGGCGGATAGGGAAATGCAAATTGTAATACGGATTCTTTATAAAACCGTTTGGTTTTATAAAGAAGGAACCGCCTGATGGCGCTTCCCTTTTGCGGCGAACCGCCGCAAAAGCCGTCTCATACAGTTCTTAACGCACCTGCGGTGCTATAAAAAGGTTTTTAACCTTTTTAATAAGAACTAGTATAACATGCGCCGCGCAAACGGGATGCCCTCTTTCCCAGCGCTGACATGCCGGCGGTCCCGCAAGTGTGGGGCATTCCGCGCTTCGCATCGCCCAACGCCTGCGGCCTGCGCCGCGGCAGACTACCGCCGCTCCCCATTTTTCCTGTCCGGAACAATCTGAACCGCTGTGACAGCCAGCAATGGGGCCAAAATCATACCGCCGACGCCCCAGAGCTTGTAGCCGGCGTACAGCGCCATCAGCGTCACCAGCGGATCCAGTCCCAGATGTCGGCCCACCAGCTTCGGCTCCAGGGAGGATCGGAGCAGCGTAACGATTACATAGATTCCCGTAAGGCCGATGGCCCGTACACCGTCATCCTGCAGAAAACAGACCAGCGCCCAGGGAAGCAGAACCGTGCCGGTTCCCAGCACCGGGAACGCATCCACCGCCGCCACGCACAAGGCCCACAGCAGGGCATAGGGAACGCGAAGCAGCACAAAGCCCAGGGACAGAATGGAAAAGGTCAGCCCCATCAGCTTACATTGGGCCAGAAGCCAGCCGGCTATGGCGTCCTTCATCCGTTTCCCCGCCTCCAATAGCGGGCGCAGCTTTTCACTTGGGAGACGCCGGGATATCCATGCCTTCATTTTCGGCAATTTGGCCGAGATCATAAAGCCGGAAATCAGCGCCGTTCCGAGGCTCAGTGCGCTGTCGGGGATATGGCTGAGCAGATTTCCGGCCAGGCCCAGAACATAGCGAGCCATTTTATCCAGCAGAGCAGCTCCGTCGGAGAACAGAAAGGATACGTTCTCACGCAGCAGCGGCTGGACGCTCTGAGGCGCGTGGGAGGCCAGCTGCAGCAGCCACCCCTGCAGCTGGGAAATGCCGGATCTGGCAGTATCCGCCAGGCCGGGAATTCTTTCGGCCAGCGCACCCAGTTCCCGGACAATAAAGGCGCACAGCAAGAGCAGAAGCATGGCCAGAAAACAGAATGCCATGCTGACTCCGATGCCGGCGCTGACCGCGCGGGGAACGCGGATGCGCCGGTTCAGGAACGAAACCATCGGCTCAGCAGCCAACGCCAACGCCGTGCCCAGCAGAAACGGGGAGATAAGGGGAAGCAGATAACGAAGCCCTAGCCAGACGACCAGAAACACCGTCAGCAGGGAAATGGCCTTTCCGACGCCGGGGCGCATGAAAAACCTCCTTTCTGTATCCGATTGGGGGGTTGCATTTTCATAAATGTATGATAAAATACATACAGGAAAAACATGTGTTATTCAGCTAGGAATGTACTTTTTCATCAGGAGGTCGGACATGGCAAAAAAACCAAAGTATTACATTGTGGAAGCATCGGCGCTTCCAGAGGTCTTTGTGAAGGTAGCAGAAGCTAAGCGCCTGCTGTCAACAGGCGAGGCGACCACTGTCAATGAAGCGTCCCGGATGATGGGTATCAGCCGCAGTGCTTTCTATAAATATCGGGATGCCGTGCTGCCGTTCCAGAACATGATGACCGGCAAGATCGTCACCTTCCAGCTGCTGCTTCATGACGAACCGGGGCTGCTGTCGGAGATTCTTGTGATCTTCGCCGACGCCAAAGCCAATATCAGCACCATCAATTCCATTGCCCCCAGCAACGGCACCGCCGTTGTCACCATTTCCGCAGAAACCATCGATTTGACCATTTCCCTGGAGGAGCTGCTGAATCAGCTGTCCGTGTGTCACGGGGTGATGAAAGCGGAGGTTCTGGCGGGAAAATGATTCCCGGAAAACCGCCGTCCTTCGGCGGTTTTTTTGTCCGGCCCGGCGGCTCCGGTTGGAATTCGTCACCCTTCGGCCAGCCCTGACATAGAATATGGCCGGGAGGGATACAGTATGCTGATTGTGCAGAAATACGGAGGCACGTCGTTGGAGGACACAGACCGCATCCGCTCCGCAGCCCGGCGGGCCGCAAGACTGGCCAGGCAGGGAAACCGGGTGGTGGTCGTGGTTTCTGCCCAAGGCGATACGACCGATCGGATGATCCGCAAGGCTGCCCAGGTCAATAAACGCGGGTCCGCCCGGGAGATGGATGCCTATCTCGCTGCCGGAGAGCAGATGTCTGCGGGACTGATGTCCATGGCCATCGGCGCCATGGGATATCCGGCCGTCAGCTTCACCGGCTGGCAGGCAGGTATTGCAACCGACGGCGTCCACGGGAACGCGCGAATTTTGAGCATGGATGTTTCCCGCATTCAGCGAGAGCTGGACGCCGGGAAAATTGTCGTTGTGGCCGGCTTTCAGGGAATGGATTCAGAGGGGGACATCACAACTCTGGGCCGGGGCGGTTCAGACACCACGGCGGTAGCATTGGCAGCCTATCTGAAGGCGGATAAGTGCCAGATTTTCACCGATGTGGACGGCGTCTATGACCGGGACCCCAGGCTGTTCCCGGACGCCACCCGGTTCGGACAGATTGGATATCCGCAAATGCTGGCATTAATTGAAAACGGCGCGCAGGTGCTGCATGACCGCTGCGTAGAATTCGCGCAGGAATACGGAATCCGGGTGGAGGTCCTGTCCGCTTCCACCGGGGAACCCGGCACCATCGTGGGGGATTTGGAATAATCCTACCCAAAAGAAGCATAAGATATTCCACCGCAAATAAGAAATTCTCACGCCCACCGCATCCCATGCGTAGGCCGCCGGGGACTTTTTCGGGAAAAAGGCTTGACAAGTTCCCGCTTGTGTGCTAGAATACGTTGGTAATAAAGAAGGCTGAACATCCGCCTCACCGTTCGCATTGAGCAAAGCGGTTAATATTCCACTTCCCGTTTGGGAATGCTGTGTGAATGATGCGGATGCTGTGCCATCCGCTTTTTGTTGTTTATTTGGAGGTGCTTACCATCGCAAAGTTAGATCATCAGCTCAATGAGGATATCCGGGATAAAGAAGTCCGGCTGATCGGCGCCAACGGTGCTCAGCTGGGTATTATGTCCGCCGTTCAGGCCAACGCCCTGGCGGAGGAACAGGGTATGGATCTGGTGAAGATTTCCCCCAACGCCACACCCCCCGTCTGTAAAATCATGGATTATTCCAAATTCTGCTTCGACCAGAAGAAGCGGGAAAAGGAAGCCAAGAAAAACCAGCGGGTCGTGGAAATCAAGGAAGTCCGCATGAGTCCCAGTATCGACACCAACGACTTTGATACCAAGGTTCGTGCTGCCCAGAAATTCCTTGCAGACGGCAACCGTGTGAAGGTCAGTGTCCGCTTCCGTGGCCGTGAGATGGCGCACACCAATCTTGGTGAAAAGCTGCTCATGGATTTTGCCCGGGATTGTGCTGAGATTGCCACTATGGAAAAAAATCCCAAACTGGAAGGCCGTTTCATGGCGATGTTTTTGACCCCAAAAAACAACAAGTAACCATTTCAAGTACAAAAGACAACGGAAGGAGAACCACCTATGCCCAAGCTGAAGACCCACAGTGGTGCGAAGAAGAGATTCAACCTGACCAAATCCGGTAAGGTTAAAAGAGCGCGCGCTTACAAGAGCCACATTCTGACCAAGAAGACCACCAAGCGTACCCGCCATCTGCGTGCTACCGCTTACGCCGATACGACCAATGTCGACGCGATCAAAAAGATGATTCCGTATAAATAAGGCAGAAGGAGGATACGAAAAATGGCAAGAGTGAAAGGCGCAATGATGACGCGCAAAAGAAGGAAGGAAACCCTGAAGCTGGCGAAGGGCTACTGGGGTTCGAAATCCAAGCACTTCAAGATGGCCAAGCAGCAGGTCATGAAATCCGGAAATTACGCATTCCGGGGCCGCAAGCTGAAGAAGCGGGATTACCGCCGCCTGTGGATCACCCGTATCAGCGCATCGGTTGCCCCCTACGGTATGAACTACTCCACCTTCATGAACGGTGTCAAGAAGGCTGGCATCGAGATGAATCGCAAGAGCCTGTCTGAGATGGCAATTCAGGATACCGCTGCTTTTGCTGCGGTTGTCGAGAAGGCCAAGGCTGCTCTGAACTAAGGAAAATCAGAACCCTGCCGGTTGCTTCGGCAGGGTTCTTGCTTCAATACGGGATATGGAATCTGTTGCCCGGGAGACTCGTTTTTTAAGGTTCCCTAATGCCAGAAAGCAAAAAGGGAAAAACCGTTCGATAGCGCGAAGCGCGTTCCGTTTTTATGATACGCAAATTGTGTCTGCAGCACAATTTCATACGGATTCTTTATAAATCCGTTCGGTTTTATAAAGAAGAAACCGCCTAATGGCGCTTCTTTTTTCTGGAAGCCAAACGGTTTCAGAAAAAAGAATATAAAAATTGGCATGACAAGCTAGAAAACAGTAAGGAGGCACGGCATGGAAC
>CAZUAN010000064.1:0-9279 GCA_964618385.1 uncultured Oscillospiraceae bacterium
CTGTCCAGCCGCAGACGATTGATTCAGAGGTCCCCTATATCGATCCGCCGAAGGAGTGACCATATGCGCACCGTTCTGCTTGCACTGGAATCTGAGGACTTTCGTCTGGCATTGCAGGAGGCTCTATGCCGCAAATACAGGCTTCTCCTTTGCTCGGATGCCCAGGCCGCAGCGCAGCTGCTGGGTCAGAAGCCCGACGTTCTGGTTCTGGATCTGTCGTTGCCCGGAACAGACGGACTGACCTTTCTGGAGAGCGCGGCACACCTGCGTCCGCCGGTGATTCTGGCCCTGTGCATCCAGATCACACCTTACCTGGGCCAGGCGCTGTCCGGCCTCGGCGTGGGCTATATCATCCGCAAGCCCTGCACTCTCCGCGCGGTTACAAACCGAATCTCCGATATGCTTCGCAAGCTGGATGATCCGCCGCTGTTTGACCCGCAGCTCGTCATCCGGGACATCCTGATGAAGCTGAGTTTTTCCCTTCCGTCGGACGGCTTCCAGCAGCTTCGCATCGGCATTCCCCTGTTTGCCCAGGACAGAAGCCAGCGGCTTTCCAAGGAGCTGTATCCCGCCATTGCCGAGCTGTATGGATGCAGCGCCGCAGCTGTCGAGCACTCCATTCGGGAGGCCATCGAAGCCGCATGGGGAAGCCGGGACGCCGCCGTCTGGCAGGAATATTTCCCCGGTTTCACCGAATGCCCCACAAACAAATGCTTCATTGCTCGGCTTGCGGAGCTTTTGGACAGATAGAAAGCGGCCTGCTTCTGATTTTGACTGCATAGAAAACACGCCGGCTCCCGGACGGGAACCGGCGATGTCTTTGTTCATGAGAGCCTCCGGTCAGAACGGGTCCATGCACAGCGAAGCCGCAATATTAATGGCATGGTCAGAGCAGCGCTCCAGATCCACCACAAGATCGGAAAACACGACGCCGCCCCTGGGATCGCACTTGGAATCCATCAGCCGTTCAATGTGGTTCTGAGTCAGCCTGTCCTGGGCCTGATCCACCTGATCCTCCAAAATCTCGGCCTCCATCAGCCGCGTATAATCCTTCGACTCGAAAATATCCAGACACAGATCCACGGACTGCAGGGCCAGCGCCGCCATGGTATGAAGCTCCTTCATGGCCTCATGGGAGAGAACTGCCTTGCCGCTGCGTACCTGCTGGGCGTATTCCACGATATTCTCCGCATGGTCGGACAACCGCTCAATATCCGAAACCGTCAGTGTCATCCGGTAAACCATCTTCAGATCCTGCTGATGCATATCCGGCGTCCTCAGCTCCACAAGCTTT
This sequence comes from uncultured Oscillospiraceae bacterium, assembly GCA_964618385.1. Lineage (GTDB taxonomy): Bacteria > Bacillota > Clostridia > Oscillospirales > Oscillospiraceae > Faecousia. The sequence continues at coordinate 1,295 of CAZUAN010000064.1, forward strand.
TCCAGAATGGCGTTCTCCAGGAAATTGACGGTATCCTCCGTTTCCTCCACCATCTGCGCCTTGTCATCGCTGGGATCAAAGAAGCAGCTCACCGCCATGCGCAGATTGTCCCTGGCAATTCTTCCCATGCGGACAATCTCCCGGTGCGCCTGATTCAGCGCCACCGCCGGAGCCACCGTACCCGGCTGCGTCATGTACAGCAGCCTGCGCTCCTCCACAACCTTGTTTTCCTCCGGTTTCAATGGCAGAAGAATCCGTGTGAATTTCACGATCCAATTGCTGAAGGGCAGCATGACCAAAACGGACACAATAGCGAACAGCGTGTGGGTGTTGGCAATCTGCCGCCCCACATCATTGGGCGACAGACTCCTGATCCAGTCCAGAATCCCGGGGAACAGCGCCAGAAGCGCCATCAGCAGCGCGGCCCGCAGAAGGTTGAACAGCAGATTCAGATAAGCTGTGCGCTTGCCGTTGCGGGTAGCGGTCAGGCTTGCCAGAATATTCGGCGTCACCGAACCAACAGCAGCGCCGATACACAGATACGCTGCGGAATAATAGGAAATGATTCCCTCCACAGCGAAAGCCTGGAAAATAACCGTTGCCGACGATGAGCTTTGCAGCAGCGCGGTAAAGGCCACGCCGAACAGAACGGTGATAACGGGATTGTCCAGATTGGAAACAAAGGCGACAAAGGCAGGCGTCTCAGCCAGAGGCGCGATGGCTGTCTTCATCAGGCCCACGCCCTCAAACAGCATGCCAAAGCCCATCACGATAAAACCGATGTACTTTGTCAGATTCTTCTTGAAGAACAGGCACATAATCGCGCCCACAAACAGGATCAGCGGCGCGTAGGCGCTGATGTTGAAAGCGGTGACCTGCGCGGTAATGGTGGTGCCAATATTGGCGCCCATAATGACGCCGATAGCCTGCTCCAGATTCATCATCCCGGAATTGACAAATCCAATCACCATAACATCCGTAGCGGAAGAACTTTGAACCAGTATGGTGACGGCGATGCCGACAAACACGGAGATCAGCTTGTTTTTCGTTGCGTATTCCAAAATCGTCCGCAGCTTTTCTCCGCAGGCATTTTTCAGGCCGGAGGACATGATGGTCATGCCGTACAGGAACAGGCCAACGCCCCCCAAAAGGGAAAATATTTCAAATGTTGTCATGACAGCTCCCTCGTGTACGTCTGGATACATACAGATCAAAACGCCCGGGCAAGGCTCCGCTTCCATTTTTTACACTGTCCTTACCAGGACTTTATATTTTTTATTATACACGATTGCGCTTCACAGTGCCAACACTTTTTACGGAATTTGTCAAAATTTATCTGTATAGCCCATAGATTCGGCGGCAGAGGGATTCCTTTTTAGTCAAACAAACAGAAATCCAGGCTTCCCGACGGACCCGCGCCGGCATAGCCGCTGATTCCAAAAACGTGCCGGACGTTTTCCCTGGTCAGCACCTCCAGCGGCTGTCCCTGCGCGTACACGACGCCGTCGCAGAGCATATACAGGTAGTCGCAGTAGTGCGCCGCCAGCCGCAGATCGTGCAGCACAATCAGCGTTGTCTTTCCCGACCGTTTCAGGTAGTCCATGACAAAAAGCTGGTGCCGGATATCCAGGTGGTTAGTGGGCTCGTCCAGAATAAACATATCCGCCCCCTGGGCAACTGCCCGGGCGATGAAAACCATCTTTCGCTCGCCGCCGGACAGCCGCTGAATGCTGCGGGATGCAAACCGTTCAATGTCCAGATCCTTCAGCGCATCCGACACAATTTTTTTACCCATCTGTCTGTCCCTTCGGGCGTAGAGTCCCATGGAAACCACATCCGTCACGGTAAAATCGAAGGCACATGCGGAGTCCTGCCCCACATATCCGATTTTCGAGGCCAATTCCCGGGGCGAATAGGATCCGGCCGGTTTGTTGTCAAGGATCACATTCCCTCCCTGATGGGGAACCAGATCAAACGTGGTTTTGACCAGTGTGGATTTTCCGCAGCCGTTGGCCCCCACAATCCCTACGATTTTTCCTTCCAGGGAATGCAGGCTTATACCGGAGAGAACCTCCTTCCCGCCCAGTCTGACACGGATATTTTCATAAGAAATTCTCATTTTCCGCTTCCTCCATATCCATTTCTGAGCATCAGGAACAGGAAGAACGGCGCGCCGATAAAAGCCGTCACAATTCCGATAGGAAGCTCCGCCGCGCCAAAAAAGCTGCGGGCAAAGGCATCCGCCCACATGATGAACACGGCGCCGACCAGCGCACTCATGGGCATAATAATCCGGTTGTCGCTGGTACGGGAAATCAGCCGCGCCACATGGGGAACCACCAGGCCCACAAAGCCAATGATGCCGGTAATCGACACTAGGGAAGCTACGACCACAGAGCAAACGATGAACATAGCGGTGCGGAACAGTCTGACCCGCAGGCCCATGGCCGCCGCGTCCTCGTCCCCCATCATCATCATGTTGAACCGGGAGCCCATCAGGGTAAACGCCAGCAATCCGAAAGCCACGGAAACAGCGGGAAGCAGCAGCGTTTTCCACTGCGCCGCCGAAATGGAACCCATCTGCCAATTGTAGACAGCGGAAATACTCTCCGGGCTTTTGGCCTGAAAAATCAGGAAACTGGTAATCGCGCTCATGACCGCGTTGACCGCCGTGCCGGACAGAAGAAGCGTTACCGGCTGCAGCTTGCCTCCGCCCGCCCTTTTCGCGAAAAAGTATACCACAAACGCCGCCAGCAGCGCTCCGGCAAAAGCAAACGCGGTAGTCTGATGCTGCCCCTCCAGGAACGTGATCGGGGCCAGTAGCGCAAGCGACGCGCCGGCAGACGCGCCGGAGGACACGCCCAGCACATAGGGATCCGCAATCGGGTTCAAAACCAGCGCCTGCATAGCCGCGCCGCAGATCGACAGTCCCGATCCCACCAGCAGCGCGAAGATCGTGCGGGGCAGCCGAATCTGCCACACGATTTTAAAATGGGTAAGGGAAAGCTCTCCCGCATTCAGCCGGACATCGCCGCGGAACAGGTGGTCAAATAGGATGGCATACACCTCCTCCAGCGACAGCTCTGTGGAGCCGATGCTGACCGTAATCAGCACAGAGGCCGCCACCGCCAGAATCAGAAAAACAAATAGGAACAGATACCAAGCTCTCTTTTTCATAATACCTCGCTTGTGTCAGCTGCAAAAGCGGGATGGCCCGAGTACGCTCAAGCCATCCCCGGATCACGAAATTGGGCTTTCACTGAAACAGTTCGGGGTAGAAATACTCCGCCATGGTGCGGCAAGCCCTGGGCGCACGGATGTCCTGCATAACGGAAACCAGCGGGATTACCAGGAAGTTATGATTGACAACGGCAGGGATAGCGGAGCAGGCTTCGTTTTCCGTGATGCAGGCAATCTTCTCCTCCACGGTCTGACTGCCGTAGTCATTGATGATGATAATGTCGGGGTTTGCCGCCACCAACGTCTCAACAGAGGTGTAGAACCAACGGGAATCCGCCTGATTGCGAGTTGCGTTCACGCCGCCGGCAAGCTCGATCAAATTGCTTTCCAGACCCGAGGCGGTGGTATAGATCTGGTCCTCCTTGTACATATCGAAAACAAAGACAACAGGCTTGTCCGCTTCCGCGATCCCCGCCACAATGGAGCTGGTTTCGGCGATGGACGCCTTCATTTCTTCAATCAGTGCGGCCGCTTCCGCCTCAACCTTAAAAATCTTGCCCAGGTTTTCAATATCGGTATAAATATCCTCCACCGTCTCATCGGAAACGAGGGTGCCCGTAATGGTCAGGCAGCTGATGCCTTCGCTTTCCAGCTGCTCGTAAGAACCCCACGCAGTATCCGTAAAGGCACTGACCTGTCCGATCAGCAGGTCACAGCCGCTGGCAACCGCGTTCTCGTTGGAACGCTCAATCTCCGGGATGTTCTCAAAGGCGTCCGCCAGCTCGTCCAGCGGGACTTCGGCAGGATTTGTGTGGACGTTCTTTCCAACGATATACTCTTCCAGGCCCAGCATGACCATGTTTTCCGCAGAATACAGGTTGGCGCACAGGACGGCCTGCGGCATGGAGGTAAATGTGACGGTTCTGTCTCCATTCTGGATGACCACGGTCCCGTATTCCTCCGGCTCAGACAGCTCGGCCTGTTCCGGTTCTGTCGGTTCCGGCTCAGTCTGCGCACTGGTCTGGGCGGCAGCCTCCGTCGTTTCCGCGTCTGCGGAACCGCCTGCGCAGCCCGCCAGCAAGCTCACAGTCATGGCCAGCAGCAGAAGCATGGCAATCCATTTCCTTTGGTTTTTCATTTCCATCTTCCTTTCAAAAATACTGACAACAAAAAAAGCGTCCCAGTTCGGACGCACTGATACGAAAGCACAAGCTGTAGCAGCAACTCCGGTTCCGGCAGAGTTTGATTTGCCAATATAGTAAGATGTATCTGACTTATCTGCAAACGCAGCTTCACAGTGACCGACTCGCGGAGAATTGCACTCCATTCCAGCGCTTACCATATCATTCTGTTGTCAAGCAAACTATACACCCTAATGCCCGGAATGTCAAGCGAATTTCCCGAGCCCCGGGCCTTTGGGGGCTTGCTCCGCTTTTCAGGCCGCGCCTATGTCCGGCGCTTTCCCTCTTTATAAAACCGAACGGTTTTATAAAGAATCCGTATAAAACCCGCCTGTTGGGACAAGCTTCCATAGGAGGTGGTTTTTTGCGCAGGCTAAAGTACATGGGCGCTGCTCTGGCGGGGCTGGGCGCCGGGGCTGTGACCGGGTTATTCGGCGCGGGGGGCGGTATGGTGCTGGTTCCGCTGCTGACCCTGCTGACCGGCATGGAGGAGGAGTCGGTGTTCCCCTGTTCCATCTCCATCATGCTGCCCATCTGTGTGGTGAGCCTGACCGCCGCCGCCCTGACCGGGACCATTGCCTGGCAGCAGGCCGTTCCCTATCTGTTTGGCAGCGCGGCCGGGGGATTTCTGGCTGGGAAATGGGGAAAAAGCATCCCGGTGAAGTGGCTTCACCGGGGACTTGGCATTTTGATCCTGTGGGGAGGCTACCGGTATTTATGCTAGAGAGCTGGCCGGTGGCCCTGCTGGTTGGCGCCGTGCTGGGCTGTCTGTCCGGGCTGGGGATCGGCGGCGGCAGTCTGCTGATCCTATGGCTGACCATGGCGCTGGGAATGGATCACCAGACTGCCCGGGGCATCAATCTGCTGTTTTTCCTTCCGGCGGCCCTGGTTGCCGGTCTGCTCCGCCGGAAACAGGCCTCCGGGAACCGGGAAACCATCCTGCCTGCCATTCTGACCGGCTGTATCGCGGCGGCAGCCTTCTCCCGGCTTGGAGGGCAGCTGGATCTGGTGCTTCTGAAAAAGCTTTTCGGCGGGCTGCTGATCCTCACCGGTCTGCGGGAGCTGAGCTACCGGCCCAAATCCGCGTCCCGGTGAGGGGCGCTTCCCGCCTGGCGCTTCCGAAAGGCCAGATATCCCTCCAGAATCAGCGACGCCGCTACAGCATCCACGGTGGCTTTCCGTTTTTCCCCGTGGTAATTGTGCAGGGACAGAATATTGTGGGCCTCCACCGTGGTGCGGCGCTCGTCCCACAGATCCACCGGAATGCCCGCCGCCTGCTGCAGTTTCCCGGCAAATTCCCGGCACAGCAGCGCCCGGGGACCCTCACTGCCGTCCATATTCCGGGGCAGGCCCACCACGATCTGTCCCACCTGGTTTTCCCGGGCCAGGCGGACAATATCGGCAATGGCCTTTTCCGGATTGCGGCTGGGCAGCACCATGGCGGAACCCGCAATCGTACATAACAGATCCGAAATCGCGACTCCTGTCCGCGCGTCGCCGTAATCAATCCCCATGATTCTCATTGCGCATTCCTCCTTATCCCTTCTGTCCCCATCATACAGCAAAAACGCCGAAAAATAAAGGAAAAAATGATTGACTTTGCCGCTTCTCTATGGTAGAATGTTTTCACCTGTGAAAAGGGCTTTTTTTGTGCGCCTTTTTCAGCTCCGGAGCGGGAAATGTAGTTGCCCGCTTTCTAAATCCTTTTCTAGCCGGGGTGATACAGGGAGGCAATTTTAAGGAGGTGCCGTCATGCGCGTAAAAGTCACTTTGAGATGCTCTGAGTGCAAGCAGAGAAACTACAACACCATGAAAAACAAGAAAAATGACCCCGACCGTCTCGAAATGAAGAAGTACTGCAGATTCTGCAGGAAGCACACCGTTCACAACGAGACGAAGTAAGGAGGCCCGCATCATGGCAGAAGTCAAAAAGGAAAACTGGTTCAAAAGAACCTGGGGCAGAATCCGCAAATACTTCCGCGAGCTGCGCAGCGAGCTGAAGAAGGTTGTCTGGCCCACCTATCAGCAGGTTCTGAAAAATGCCGCCATCGTCATTGGCTGCGTCGTCGCGGTGGGCGTCTTTATCTGGCTGTTCGACTTTGTCGCGCAGATTGGCATTGACGCGCTGATCGGCGTCTTCCACTAAGGGGCAGCGTCATGGCAGAAGCGGCAAAATGGTATGTTGTGCATACCTATTCCGGCTATGAAAACACGGTGAAAGCCACCATTGAGAAAACCGTGGAGTCCCGCCAGCTGCACGATCAGATTCCGGCCGTCTGCATCCCTCTGGAAACGGTCACGGAAATCACGGAGTCCGGCGTCAGCAAGACCTACGACCGCAAGGTCTACCCCGGCTACGTACTGGTAAAAATGGTCTGCAGCGACGACACCTGGCACGTCATTCGGAACATCCGGGGTGTAACCGGCTTTGTGGGCAGTTCCAGCAATGATCCCACGCCTCTGACCGAGGAAGAGGTCTGCGCCATGGGCGTGGAGAAGAAGGAAGTTGTCGTCAACTACACCGCAGGCGATACCGTCCGCATCCTGGACGGCCCGTTAAGCTCCTTCACCGGCACGGTGGAGAGCGTCGATATCGATCACAATACGGTCAATGTGGTGGTGTCCATGTTCGGCCGTGAAACCTCCGTCGAGTTTGAGCTTGACCAGGTGGAGGTTTTATCCCAGTAAACGCATCGGATCGCTTTTTCGATCGGAACGTGGGAGGGGCGCATGCCCCGCAAAACATGCGGCTAACGCATATTACCACATCTTATTCAGGAGGTGCTTATTATGGCACAGAAAGTCACTGGCATTATCAAACTGCAAATCAACGCCGCCAAAGCGACGGCTTCTCCCCCTGTCGGCCCCGCTCTGGGTCAGCACGGCGTGAACATCGCCGCCTTTATCAAGGAATTTAACGCCCGCACCAAGGACATGGAGGGCTACAAGATTCCCGTTGTCATCACCGTGTATGCTGACCGCAGCTTTACCTTCATCACCAAAACTCCTCCGACCCCGCTGCTGATTATGAAGGCCATCGGTCTGGAGAAGGGTTCCGGCACCCCCAACAAGGCCACGGTCGGCACCATCACCAAGGCCCAGGTCACCGAAATCGCCAAGACCAAGATGCCTGACCTGAACTGCCCCACGCTGGAGGCAGCGGAAAGCCAGGTTGCCGGTACCTGCCGCTCCATGGGCGTTACCGTCGTCGATTGACACACAGCCGAGCCGGGAGCGGACACATCCCGGAAATGTGGGAGGATTTTTCCGCATCACCACGATAAGGAGGATAATAAAATTGTTTAGAGGCAAAAAATATCAGCAGAGCGCGAAATTGATTGACCGCTCCGTACAATATGACCCCAGCGAAGCGCTGGACCTGGTTCTGAAAGGCGCCACCGCAAAATTTGACGAAACCGTGGAGCTGCACATCAAGCTGGGCGTTGACTCCCGCCACGCCGACCAGCAGGTTCGCGGCGCCGTGGTTCTGCCCAACGGCACCGGCAAGACCCGCCGGGTGCTGGTGTTCACCAAGGACGCCAGGGTGGATGACGCCAAGGCTGCCGGCGCCGACTATGTCGGCGGCATGGATCTGGTGGAGAAGATCACCAAGGAGAACTGGTT
>CAZUAN010000065.1:0-9143 GCA_964618385.1 uncultured Oscillospiraceae bacterium
AATCGCCCCGAAGGTAGTATTCGCTGATAAGCTTGCCGCACGCGCGAAAGGCAGGGCCGTCCCCATAGGTGTGGGATTTCTCAGGCTGCGGCGCGGCCAAAGCCCGCCTGCCGATATCGCTTCTGCGGTATGCGTTTTCGAACCGCACGCCGTCGGAAATGCGGTAAGCTTCCCGGATGGCTTCCTCCAGAGAATCCGCCACGGCGGTGGTGCCGGTGACGCGGCCGCCGGAGGTCAGAAGCTTCCCGCCCTCCAGCTTTGCCCCGGCCACAAAGGTGTGAGCGGCGGCCTCCTGCGTCATGGTGATCGGAAAGCCCTTTTTATAGCCGGTGGGGTAGCCCTGGGACGCGGTAATGACGCAGCAGGCATGCTTTTCGGAGAATTTCACTTCCGTATCTGCCAGGGTGCCGTTGGTGCAGGCACGCATAACCGTCAGAAGGTCGCTTTCCAGCAGAGGCAGCACCACCTGGGTTTCCGGATCACCGAAGCGGCAGTTATATTCAATCACCTTGGGGCCGTCGGGGGTCAGCATCAGGCCGAAGTACAGGCAGCCCTGGAAGGTGCGGCCTTCGTCATTCATGGCGGCGATGGTAGGCAGGAAAATCTCCTCCATGCAGACCTGGGCGATTTCGGGGGTGTAGTAGGGATTGGGCGCTACGGTACCCATGCCGCCGGTATTCAGGCCGGTGTCGTTGTCCCCGGCCCGCTTGTGGTCCATGGAGGACACCATGGGTTTGACGCATTTTCCGTCGGTAAAGGCCAGCACGGAGACCTCCGGGCCGGTGAGGAATTCCTCGATGACGATGTGGTCGCCGGATTTGCCGAAAATGTGGCCCTCCATCATGTCCCGGACGGCGGCTTTCGCCTCGTCCCGGGTGCTTGCGATGATGACACCCTTGCCCAGTGCCAGACCGTCAGCCTTGATGACGGTGGGGATGGGGGCGGTTTCCAGATAGGAAAGGGCGGCGGCCATGTTGTCAAATACCTCGTATTTGGCGGTGGGAATGCCGTACTTCTTCATCAGATTTTTGGAGAAAACCTTGCTGCCTTCCAGGATGGCGGCATTGGCCCGGGGGCCGAAGCAGGGGATTCCCTCCGCTTCCAGGGCGTCCACGCAGCCCAAAACCAGCGGGTCATCCGGCGCTACTACGGCATAGTCAATATGGTTTTCCACGGCAAAGGCCACAATTTTTTCAATATCCGTGGCGCCGATGGGGACGCAAACGGCATCAGCGGCAATGCCGCCGTTACCGGGAAGCGCAAATATTTCGGCAGCTTCCGGGTTCTTTTTCAGGCTTTTGATGATTGCGTGCTCGCGGCCACCGCCGCCAACGACCATAAGTTTCATGGGAAAGCCTCCTTGATTCCGCTTATTATGTTTCATTTCCGCGATTCTTTTTTCAGCTGCTTGTTTCGGTAAAACAGGACTCAGTGATGGAACAGGCGCATTCCGGTAAAGGCCATAACCATGCCCTGTTTGTCGCACTCGGCAATCACCAGATCGTCCCGGATGGAACCGCCGGGCTGTGCAACATATTTCACGCCGGAGGCTCTGGCCCGCTTGATGTTATCCGCGAAGGGGAAGAACGCATCGGAGCCAAGGGCCACGCCGTCAAAACCGGCCAAAAACGCCTTTTTCTCCGATTCCGTCAGCCGCTGCGGCTGACGGGTAAAATAGTTCTGCCAAATGCCGTCGGCGCAGACATCCTCCTCGTTGCCGTTGATATAGCCGTCAATGACATTGTCCCGGTCAGGGCGCCTCAGCTCCGGCCGGAATGGCAGGGCCAGCGTTTTGGGGTGCTGCCGCAGGAAGAAGGTATCCGCTTTGGACCCGGCAAGGCGGGTGCAGTGAATCCGAGACTGCTGGCCGGCGCCCACGCCGACAGCCTGGCCGTCATAGGCAAAGCACACAGAGTTGGACTGGGTGTATTTCAGCGTAATCAGCGCCACGATCAGGTCGATTTTGGCGGATTCCGGCAAATCCTTGTTTTTCGTTACGATGTTCTGAAGCAGGTGTTCCCCGATCTTGAAATTGTTTCTTCCCTGCTGAAAGGTGATGCCGAAGACCTGCTTTGTTTCCTGCTCGGCAGGGACATAGCCGGGGTCGATGGCAACCACATTGTAATTCCCTTTGCGCTTGGTCTTCAGAACAGCCAGCGCTTCATCGGTGTAGCCGGGGGCAATAATGCCGTCGGAAACCTCCCGGGCAATGAGCCTGGCAGTGGCGGCATCGCAGACATCGGACAGCGCTACCCAGTCACCGAAGGAACACATCCGATCGGTACCTCTGGCCCGGGCATAGGCACAGGCCAGAGGACTGTCCTCCAACTCGGGAACGTCATCCACAAAGCAGGCTTTTTCCAGTTCCGGGGACAGCGGCTTGCCCACAGCGGCGGAGGTAGGAGAGACATGCTTAAAGGACGTGACCGCAGCCATGCCGGTGGCTTCCTTCAGCTCTGCAACCAATTGCCAGGAATTCAGAGCGTCCAGAAAGTTTATATAGCCGGGGCGCCCATTCAGAATGGCAAGGGGCAGGTCGGAGCCGTCCGCCATGAAAATGCGGGCGGGCTTCTGGTTGGGGTTACAGCCGTATTTCAGCGCAAAATCCTTCATATTCTACCTCACTTATTTTTATTGATCAGGCGGCTGGCTTCCCTGCCGGTAGCCAGATCCGTGTAACGAACGTACAGAGAAATCTTGTTGCGTTCATCCAGAGCGTTCCAGATCTCCTGGGTGAAGGCGTCAAGGTCGTTGGGAATGGCGACCCGCTCCGGCTCCCCCTGGAAAGCGGGGATGGGATCGCCATCGCACACATAGGTGTGGATAAAGTGGCCCACTCCGGCCTTAGCACCGTAACGGAAACCGAAGCGGTTGCAGAAAGAACCTGCTTCGTCACCGGATTTCAAAATGCTCATTTGATAGGTAAAGTCGCCGTCAGCAAAGCTCACCAGCCCGCTGATCCTGGGGGTGTAGTTGGGGGGGTCCGGCTCGAAGCAGCGGCTTTCCAGAGCGTCATCAAAACTCATACCCGCCGCCAGGCCCTTGTAAAGGGTGTCTGTCTGGTTCCCGTTGGTGACAATCAGATTCCGGCCGATTTTCCGAATGGCGGCATAGATAATCAGGCTGGGGTCCTCAACTCTGGCCGCGTCAAACGGCTCCGTGTAAACGGCGCCGTTTCTTTCCGTGAAAACGCGGTTTCGGCTGTTGGCGCTGCGCCCCATAATAAAGTAGGCGATAACGGCGAACCTGCCATCCTGGGACTTGCCGATGACAATGCCCCGGCCGGGATAGGTGTTGCCCTCCAGACGCTGGGCCATGGATTTGACTTCGTAAACATTCATAAGGGTGTTTCCTCCTTGCTTATGATAACGGTGCGGCCCTTTACGCTGAGTCTGCCCCGGCAGAACAGGGAAACGGCTTCCGGGAGCAACTTCCACTCCGCTTCCTCCATAATACGGCGCTGGAGGGTTTCAGGGGTATCATCCTCCCGGACGGCCACTGCCCTCTGCGCGATGATGGGGCCGCCGTCGCATGCCTCGCTGACGAAATGTACTGTGGCGCCGGAAAGCTTCACGCCATAGGCCAGGGCCGCTTCGTGGACACGCAGACCATAGAAGCCCTGACCGCAGAAGGCGGGAATCAGAGCGGGGTGGACATTCATAACGGCGTTAGGGAACGCGTCAGGCAGCTCTTTGGTAAAAATTACCATGCAGCCGGCCAGCACCACCAGATCAATATCCAGCGCCTGAAGCCGCTCTACCAGGGCCAGGGTCATGGCCCGGTTGGAATCAAAATTTTTTCTGGGCAGTACATAGCTGGGAATTCCCGCTCTCCGCGCCCGCTCCAGGGCGTACACGCCAGGCTTGGTGGCGATTACCGCCGTGATTTCCCCGCCGCCCAATTCTCCCCGGGCCTGGGCGTCGATCAGAGCCTGCAGGTTGGTGCCGCCTCCGGAAACCAGAACCGCAATGTTTGTTTTCAAAGCAAGACCACCTTTTCTTCGCCGCGAACGATGGAGCCAAGGATATAGGCGTCCTGGCCATGAGTCCTTAAAATCTCCAGAGCGGTTTCCGTTTCTTTTGCAGGAACCACGACGCTCATGCCAACGCCCATATTGTAGGTGTTAAACATATCCCGCTGAGGGATATTGCCCCACTGGGCAATCAGATCGAAAACAGGCGGAATCCTGACGCTGGATTTCTCAATCCGGGCGCACAGACCGTCGGGGATGGAACGGGGAATATTCTCATAGAAGCCGCCGCCGGTGATGTGGGAAATGCCCTTGACATGCACGGCTTCCAGCAGGGCCAGAACGGGCTTGACGTAGATTCTGGTGGGCGTCAGCAGGGTTTCGGAAATGGTTCTGCCGCCCAATTCCTCCCGGGGAACGTACAGTTCGGGATTGTTATTGTCGATATCGAAGATTTTCCGGCAAAGGGAGAAGCCGTTGGAGTGGACACCCGAGGAGGGCAGGGCGATGACCACGTCCCCCTCTTCCATTTTGGTGTTGTCAATCATCTTTTTTCTGTCCGCAATACCCACCGCAAAGCCGGCCAGATCATACTCGTTTTCGGCCATCATGCCGGGATGCTCCGCCGTTTCGCCGCCGACCAGGGCGCAGCCTGCCCGGACACAGCCCTCCGCCACACCGGCCACAATCCGGGCGATTTTTTCCGGCACATTCCTGCCGCAGGCAATGTAGTCCAGAAAAAACAGGGGCCTGGCGCCGGTGCAGATAATGTCGTTGACGCACATGGCAACACAGTCAATGCCGATGGTGTCATGTCTGTCCGTCAGAATGGCAAGCTTCAGCTTGGTACCGACGCCGTCGGTGCCGGAAACCAGAACCGGCTCCTCCATGCCGGCTAAGCTCAGGCCAAAGCAGCCGCCGAAGCCCCCCACCTCATCGAGGCATCCCGCCGTGCGGGTTCGGGCAACGTGCTGCTTCATCAACTCCACAGCCCTATAGCCTGCGGTGATGTCCACCCCAGCGGCTGCGTAGCTGGCAGAATAGGAATTGTTATGCTCCATGTTTTTGCTCCTTGTATCCAAATTTCACCGGATTCATTCTTCACCGGTCCAGCAGTAGGTGCAGACCTTCTCCCGATCCAGTCCGATGGCCTCCAGCAGACCGTCCAGGGACTGATATCCCAGAGAGTCAAATCCCATCTCCTGGCAGATGGCCTTCAGCATGCATTTTCCGCGCTGTGTGGAGCTGTCGGCGTATTCGTCCAAGTGGGTCTGGCCTTTCTCCCCCTCCAGCTTCTGGATGATTTTTCGGGCCAGCAGCTCCATTTCGGAGTTGCTCCGGGAGAAATTCAGGTATTTGCAGCCATACATGATGGGCGGGCAGGCGGAGCGCATGTGGACTTCCTTTGCTCCGCTGGCATAGAGAAAATCCACAGTTTCCCGCAGTTGGGTGCCCCGGACAATGGAATCGTCCACAAAAAGCAGCTTCTTTCCCTGAATCAATTCCGGGACGGGAATCTGCTTCATTTTGGCCACCAGATTGCGCATCTCCTGATCGGCAGGGGTGAAGGAACGGGGCCAGGTGGGGGTGTACTTGACGAAGGGCCTGGCGAAGGGCTTGTGAGACTGGTTGGCATAGCCGATGGCGTGAGGCAGGCCGGAGTCGGGTACACCCGCAACGTAATCCACCTCGGGCATGGTGCCGCTTTTTTCCTCCTCCCGGGCCATGATCTCTCCGTTGCGGTAGCGCATGACCTCCACGTTCCTGCCCTCGTAATCCGAGTTGGGATAGCCGTAATAGGTCCACAGGAACGCGCAGATCCTCATTCTTTTGCCGGGAGCGGCCAGCTGCTCCACACCGTCGACAGTAATCCTCACGATTTCGCCGGGGCCAAGCTCATAGCAGTCCCGATAGCCCAGCTTCTGGTAGGCGAAGGATTCAAAAGAAACGCAGAAGCCGTCATCATTTTGCCCCACCAGCACCGGCAGACGGCCCAATCTGTCCCGGGCGGCGATAATGCAGTCCCGGGTCAGGATCAGAATGGTGCAGGAGCCATCGATGGTCTGCTGAGCGTGGCGGATGCCGTCCACAAAATTGTCCCGCTGATTGATAAGCGCGGCGGTCAGCTCCGTAGGGTTGACGTTGCCGGAGGACATGGCCATAAACTGATTGCCCGGGCCGGAAAAGGTCGCGGTCACCAGTTCCTCCGCGTTGTTGATGATCCCGACAGTGGAAATGGCAAACATCCCCAGATGGGAACGCACCAGCAGCGGCTGGGGATCGGTGTCGGAAATACAGCCGATGCCCGCATTGCCGCAGAATTTCGGCAGGTCGCTGTCAAATTTGGTGCGAAACGGGGTGTTTTCGATGTTGTGAATCTGACGCTGAAAGCCCTTTTGGGCGTCATAGAACGCCATACCCGCACGGCGGGTACCCAGATGGGAATGATAATCTGTGCCGAAAAAAACATCATAAATGCAGTTTTTGCGGGAAATTGCCCCAAAGAAGCCGCCCATAACCCATATCCTCCCCGGAAGCTATCACGCCTGCTCGGATTGCAGCGCTGCGTCCTTTTCCAGAATTTTGGCCGCGTCGGACTCGCGTCTGGCATCCAGTTTGGCGGCCAGCTCGGCATCCTCCACAGCCAGGATCTGGGCGGACAGCAAGGCGGCATTTACGCCCCCATTGATGGCAACGGTCGCAACCGGGATGCCGGAGGGCATCATAACCGTTGACAGGAGTGCGTCAATGCCGTCGAGACAGGCGGATTTACAGGGAATGCCGATGACCGGCAGGGTCGTGCCTGCGGCAATCGCGCCGGCCAGATGGGCAGCCATGCCGGCAGCCGCAATGATGACGCCGAAGCCCTTTTCCCGGGCAGACACGGCAAATTCCCGCGCCTGCGCAGGCGTGCGGTGGGCGGAATAAATGTGGCATTCATAGGGAATCCCCAGAGATGCCAGCGTATCCATGGTTTTGCGCAGAACCGGCAGATCGCTGTCGCTGCCCATGACAATGCCTACTTTTTTCAATGTGCTACCTCCTCGCAGAAAAACAAAAAGAGCGCACTTGCCCCACAGGAGGAAAGTGTGCCCAGACGGCCGGCAATTGCAGAACATGCCCTTACTCCACGTGGTGCTCCACTTATCCGTCAGTCATAAGGGTCAAGGATGATTACCGGTTTATTATAGCATCTGCCGAAAAAGCCGTCAATTCGCAGAAAGCCAATTTCTTCGCGATTTTACAGCTTTCCCATGTATACCTTGCCGATTTCAGCGAATATTCTGTGTGATCCGGCCGCCGGTATGCGCGCAATTTATGGCAGACACCGCGAATCGGGAGCCAGGAGAATCGGAAAGCCTAGTTTTTATAGCACCGCAGGTGCGTTAAGAACGGTATGATACTATTTTTTGATAAAATGGTTCCTTCTTTATTAAACCGAACGGTTTTATAAAGAATCCGTATTACAGGTTTTCCCTTTTGATGACAACCGCATTGGCAATTACCATGAACGCCGTCGCGTAGAGGAGCAGAGCAAGAACACTGACCCAGCTGACGCCGTTTCCGTAGGCAATGGATCTGAGAGCGCCGCTGGCATAGCTCAGCGGAAGAATGCCAATCAGCGTCCGAACAACGGCCGGTGTCCGATCCAGCGGGAAAAACGTATTGCACAGGAAGGTCATCGGCTGAATTACGAAGGAAGAAAAGCGCGTGATATCCGCGTGGGTGCTGGCCAGAACCGCCGCCATGACGCCCAATGCGGCGAACGTCATGCCGTTGAGCAGCATAATCAGAAAAAACGCCGGCGTGATGTGCATGGACGCGCCAAAGGGAACGGAGATCAGCAGAATCAGAACGCCGCTGTAGATTCCCCGCAGCGCGCCGCCGATCATCTGGCCGAAAATGTAGGCCGGCATTGGCGTGGGCGAAATCAAAATGTGGTCAAAGGAATGCTCAAACAGCCGCTGCACATTCAGCGGCTGCGCGACTGCCGAAAAGCTGGTGTTCATGGTCGTCAGAGCCAGAATACCCGGCACCAGAAAATCAATATAGGGCCGGTCGGTTACGGTGCTGGTAGAACCCAGTCCCCAGCCCAGAGCAATCATATACAGCACAGGGCTGACAAGAGCGGATGCCGTAATCTTTTTCCACTCAAACCGGAACTCCACCCACTTTTCCCACAGAACCGTAACGATCCCCTGAAAAATCCTGTTCGTTTTCATCACGTTACCTCCAAACCCCGCCCTACCTGATTCAAAAACACATCCTCCAAAGTGGTATTCCGCAGAACAAACGGATTCTCCAGCCGGGCGGCGTACGCCAGCGCCTCCTCCTTCGCGGAGAAGAAAGCGCTGCTGGTGTGTTCATCGGCAAACACATCCACGGCCACCTCTCCCAGCTCCCGGATCAGATTTTCCGGCGTGTCCAGCCGAACCGTCCTGCCCCGATCTATCAGCGCAATTCTCTGGCACAGATTCTGGGCTTAGTCAATATAGTGCGTTGTCAAAAGAACGGTCATGCCGCTCTGGTTCAGCTGACGCAGAAGATCCCATATCTGCCAGCGGGAAGCCGGGTCCAGGCCGATGGTCGGTTCGTCCAGAATCAGAATTTCCGGGTCAGTCAGCAGCGCCCGGCAAAGCATCAGCTTCCACTTCATCCCGCCGGAAAGCTTGCGAACCGTTTTCCCGCGATGCTCCTCCAGGCCGCAGAAAGCCAGCAGCTGGTTGCCGCGCTGACGCGCGATTTCTCTGGGGATTCCGTAAAGCCGCCCTTGCAGCTCCAGAATCTGATCCAGGGTCATGTCGTTTCGCAGGGAATTGTGCTGCGTAATCAGGGACAGCTTTCGTTTGAGATCTCCCCGCTAGCGGGTCAGCGGTTCGCCGTCAATGCGAATTTCCCCCTCTGTGGGAAGGAGAAGCGTAGTAAGGATACTGATCAGGGTCGTTTTCCCTGCGCCGTTTGGCCCTAGCAGTCCAAAAAACTCTCCCGACTGAATCGTCAGCGATACCTGATCCAGGGCCAATGTTTTCGCATGGGGGTAGCGCTTCGAGATGTTCCGCAATTCAATCATAGGCAGCCTCCTTCCTGACTTCCTCCGCCTGCACGGACCGGCGTTGCGCATCCTGCCATGCCCTCCAGCCCCGGTATACGGGTATGCCCCGCTCCTGTGCCA
>CAZUAN010000066.1:0-2692 GCA_964618385.1 uncultured Oscillospiraceae bacterium
TTCCTTATATATGGATTTGAAAACCGCCAAAATCGAATACCCCTTTTCCCTGAACCAGGTTTCCCGTGTTTGCCAATTGGCGGAACCCTGCCTCAATTCCGGAAATGATGTCAACCGGCACCCGGAGCGAATGGTGTCCGGGGAAAATGCAGGCAATATCGAGAGGCAGAAGTTTCCGGACGGACTTCCAAAACGCAAGTGGGTCCGTGGTGGGATAAAAGGCGTCCAGGCAGCCGCAGTAGACCAGGTCGCCGGAAAACAGGTATTTGCGTTCAGCCTCATAAAAACAGCAATGCCCCGGAGAGTGGCCCGGCGTGTGGATGACCTCCAGTTTTCTGCTTCCCAGATCGATACAATCTCCATCATGCAGGAGCCTTGCGGGTTCCCCTTGAAAAATTTCATACCGGCCGATGGAGAAGTCCTTCGGAAAGCTGCAGGGCCTGCACGTAAGATTTCGTTTTACGGCTGCCGGAGGCAGGGGAAATCCGCCGTACAGCCAGTCTTTTTCCGCTTCGTGGACGGCGGTATCCGGAAAATACCTGTGGCCGCCGATATGATCCCAATGAACATGGGTTGTCATTACGGTGATAGGAAGCGTGGTCAGAGAGCAGACCACGCTCCGGATATTGCCCACCCCCAAGCCGGTATCGATCAGGACAGCGCGGTTTGTGCCGCATACCAGGTAACAGTGGGTTTCCTCCCAATGCCGGTACTCACTGCTGGCAAAGGTACCGGCATCGATTGTTTCGACGGTGAACCAGGCTTCATCCAGTTTGCCGACTGTTTTCAAGCGTGTTTCCCCCTTTACCCCAGATGCAGATCAGGGCCGTGCCGAAATACTTCCGATTCTTTAAGAATTCCGCCAGGCTTTCACCGTAAGCGTCCGCCCCGGCGGAATTGCGGTAAGTATTGTATCCCACAAAGCCCGTATCTGTGTGCCGCAGCGCCACGAAATGGGCGCCCAGCTTATACCGGCTGTGCCAGTGGTAAAACAGAATGCACACATCCGCTGCTTTGGCGGCTTCGTCGTAGCGCTGCCGCCCGGTGACGAGCTTCACCGGAAAGCCCCACTTCCGAAAGCAAACCGCAGGCCCCCAGAAGGAGGTCCCGGCATTGCCGTGGATCAGAGGCAGCTGCCATTCATAGTAGCGGATCAATGCGTCGATATCCGTTTGATAGCCCAGAAGCCGCAGGGCATTATAGGTAGCCACCCACCCGCAGCCCACATCCGCAGAAGCGCGGAGTCCATAACGGTGTTCCTCTCTGGGGATGTCCCGCTGGTTGTAAATCAGGTCGTTCATAACATACGCTCCATGGGAAGATAGGCGGTAATGCCGTTGGAAAATGCCTCACCTGTTTTGGCGAAGCTGTTTTTGGCTCCCAAGCCCCCGCTTTGGGGATTCCCCTTATCAAGAGCCAGCCGCGGCTTTTGATATCCCAGGCATGCGAGCCGTGCGGCACCGTCCCGGATAATGCCGCTCCCGGTACTGCGGACCAATTTCCGCACGGTATCTTGCCGCGAGAGCTTCTGCAGTTCCATACCGGCGCCTGCTATGTGTGTTCAGCCGGATGGGACGCGATATACTCGTCTAAAATCCGGGCTGCTGTCATGACCATCCGCGCACAGGGGCGGGCCTTGTAAAACTCCGCTGTCCGGGGCGTGGGATTTGGGTCGGAAGGGGGATTCTTCAAAATTTCCCGGCAGATGATGCTGCCTGTTTCCTCCCGGAATTTTCCGGCCAGCTCCTGCACCAGCTTATAATGAGCTTTCTTGTTTTGATCCTTTTCGCCGGGGTCATCATAGCCGTAGAGCAGGCCCGCCACCATCAGCATACCGCTGACGGCCCCGCAGACCTCCCGCATCCGGCCCATCCCCCCGCCGAAGGACGAGGAAAGCTTTGCCGCGAAGCCCGGCTCCAGCCCTGTGACGTCGCAAAAAGCCACCGTCACCGCCTGGGCGCAGTTGCAGCCGTCAAGGAACAATTCCCCCGCTTTTTCGCTGTGATCCATATGCCCGTCCCTCCTGATCTTTTGCTCCATTTTATCACATCGCCGGCCCTGTGGCAAGCGCTTATGTCACGTCCATATGCACAAACTGCCCGTCAATGGCATAGGCATACCGAATCTCCGGCTGCTGCCGCACATAGGACAGCACGTCCCCGGCGGATTTTCCGGCGACGCAAAAATCGATGGCCTTCCCGCACAGGTGCCGGCTGTTTGCCACGCCGCCCACATTGGCATTGTGCGTTTTGCAGCGAAGCCCGCTGGACACGATGGCGGGGCTGCCAAAGTGCGCCCGCACCCTGTCCGCGGCCTGTACCACCGCTTTTTCCATTTCGGCGGGATAACCGCCGCACAGCCCGCACTTGCAGGCAAATTCCTCCCGGCGGAAAAATACGATCTGCCCCCACCAATCCTCTGCCCCGCCCGTGACTGCCTCCAGTATTTTTTCTTCGGTGACGGAACCGAATATGCCGTCCGGTGTCAGTCCGTGGTTTTGCTGAAAGGCCATGGCTGCGGCGGCGGATTGTTCCCCCCAGATGCCGTCAATGGCTCCGTTATAATAGCCAAGGTAGCATAGCAGGCACTGCTTTTGCTTTGCTGTCATAAAAAGCCCTCCTTTTCGCGGATAGCGCAAAAAGGAGGGCTGGTTGCATATATCTTGTGCAACTGCTGTCATGGCGGCGGAAAA
>CAZUAN010000066.1:2792-9114 GCA_964618385.1 uncultured Oscillospiraceae bacterium
TCACAGCACTACCGGGACAGGCCTTCGGATTCGCATTTCCTCTGCCGAAACCTCGCAGTCCATGGCGATCACCTGCACCCCGCCGGCTGCTGCCTGCCGCAGAGCGGCGCCGAAACCGGGATCGGTGGCGTCGTTGGGATGCAGGCTGTCCGCGTCCGCCATCTGGATGACGAACAGCACATACGCGCCGAAGCCTTCCCGAACGGCCTCTGTCAGGCCACGCAGGTGCTTGGCGCCCCGTTCTGTTGGGGCGTCAGGGAACGCGCAGACACCGCCGTTTTCCAGAGTTACGCCCTTGACCTCCAGGAAACACGGTTTCCCATCCTGTGTGAAGGAAAAATCGAACCGGGAATTCCCATGAACCGTCTCTGCCCGCAGATTCTGGATATTGCCCAGACCTCCTGCGGCCAGCCATTCCCTGGCCGCGAAATTGGGCGCCTGAGAATCCATATTGATTAAGCGGCTGCCCTTGCGGACCGCAATCAGGTCGAACTTCGTTTTTCGGGAAGGATTGTCGGATTTCTGGCACCAGACCTGCGCTCCGGTCGGCAACAGCTCCCGGCAGCGACCGGTATTTTTCACATGCACCAGTTCTGTCTTCCCCTCGATTTCCACATGGGCAAGAAAGCGGTTGGGCCGGTCCAGGAAGGTGCCGGGAACCATGTGGATGTATCTCATAATAGGCCCCTTTCTCCGGCAGGAATCGGGTGCAGAAAAGCACAGCTTTGATTTTGCACACCCGGGATAAAAGCGTTTGCGCTGAAAACATCGGCGAATTTGTCTGGAAACCCGGTCATTTGGGTTTTTCCTTTCAAAATGTGGCAATACTTTTGGACGAGGTGATTGCGCATGAAGCTCGCGAAAAGGCTTGCCATGTTTGGAATCGGGGGCAGCGCCTATGTGGGCCTGGAGCTGCTGTACCGGGGCTACAGCCACATCAGCATGTTTGGCGCAGGGGGGCTGTGCTTTGTGCTGATTGGGCAGCTGAAAAAGCTGCACATTTCCCGGCCCGTCCGTGTGGGCTGCGGCGCGGGGATCATCACAGCGGTGGAGCTGGCCACAGGGCTGCTGGTGAACCGGGATTATCAGGTCTGGGACTACCGGGGGCAGCCGGGAAATTTCCTGGGTCAGATATGCCCGCTGTTCATGGCGCTTTGGGTTCCGGTATCGGTCATGGCCATGGAATTATACGGATGGGTGGATACAGGGCTGGACCGGGTTATGCGGAAAAGCGCAAAGAACCTGAAAGCGTATTGACCCCGGTCGTTCCGGCCACCCCCCAGGCTTAGATACGGGTTCTTAAAAAGGCTGAAATCCTTTTGATCGCAACGCGCCTGCGGTGCTATAAAAAGGTTTTCAGCCTTTTTCATAAGAACTGGTATGAGAGAAAAACGCAAAACCCGTCTTATTATGATCTTCCTATTAATACTATTTTTTTGATAAAATGGTTTCATTTTATCAAAAAGGCATCGCCTCGCGGCGCTGTCATTTTTGGTATTTTCGGAATAGAAAATACCAAAAATTCGTCTTATATGATCTTTATATAAAAATGTTCAATTTTTCAAATTAAACATTTTTATTAAATATCAGTATAAAAAGTTCCATTCTTGCGAATGAAACTTTTTAATGGAATATCAGTATTACTCCTTCACGCCCTCGACAATGCCGTTGGCCAGCCCTACAAGGCCCTGCATTTCGCTGGGGATGATGATCTTGGTGGCCTTGCCATCGGCGATTTTCTGCATGGCCTCAATGGATTTCAGCTTCAGTACGGAATCATTGGGAGCTTTTTCGTTCAGCAGTGCCAGGGAGTCGGCCATAGCCTTCTGAACGGACAGGATGGCCTGAGCCTCGCCGTCGGCCCGCAGGATGGCGGACTGCTTTTCCGCCTCTGCCCGGAGAATGGCGGCCTGCTTCTCGGCGTCGGCCCGCAAAATGGCGGATTCCTTTTCGCCTTCGGCGATCAGAATGGCGGACTTTTTCTGGCCCTCGGCCTGAATGATGGCCTGACGGCGTTCCCGCTCGGCCTTCATCTGCTTCTCCATGGAGTTCTGGATGTCGGACGGAGGCAGGATATTCTTCAGCTCCACGCGGTTGACCTTGATGCCCCAGGGATCGGTGGCTTCGTCCAGAATGGCCCGCATTTTGGTGTTGATGACGTCGCGGCTGGTCAGCGTCTGATCCAGCTCCAGATCGCCGATGATGTTGCGCAGGGTGGTGGCGGTCAGGGTTTCCATGGCCATCATGGGCTGCTCCACACCGTAGCAGTACAGCTTAGGGTCGGTGATCTGGAAGTAAACCACGGTATCGATCTGCATGGTGACATTGTCCTTGGTGATAACGGGCTGAGGAGGATAGTCCAGAACCTGCTCCTTCATGCTGACCCGACGGGCAATGCGGTCAAGAAAGGGAACTTTGAAATGCAGCCCCACGCCCCAGACCTGATGGAACGCGCCCAGCCGCTCAATAACATAGGCCCGGGACTGCTGCACCACAGAGATGTTGGAGATGATGACGATAAACGCGATGACAATAATGGCTAGAACAAAAATCCACATAAAATTACCTCCAATTTTGCAAATTGTTTTCGTTCACGGTGATTTCCGGGAATTGCGCTGTCATACCGCCGCAGACATCTCCACGGGGGAAACGAAGACCTTGACGCCCTCAATGCGGTCTACCCGGATGCGGCTGCCTTCGGGAATGGGGTCGCCGGAGGTACTCCGGGCGGTCCAGACCATGGCGCCCAGCTTCACCTGGCCGGCAGCGGCCACATTGTCGATGGCGGCGGTGACAAGCCCTGTGGAGCCGATGACGGAATCTGCGTTGGTAGCGGTAAGTCTGGGCCTCATGTACTTACGTGTCAGCGGCCATAAAAGGGCCAGAAGCGTGCCGGATACCAGCACAAACAGCACGACCTGAAGCCAGACAGAGCCGCCCAGCATACTGACTACCATGGCCGCAACCGCGCCCGCGGCAAACCAGATGGAAATCAAATGCACAGGACATGCGGCCTCCGCAATGAGAAATGCCACCAGCAGAGCCAGCCAGACAGCAGTGTCCAAATACAGATTGTTACCCATATCGTTGCTTCCCTCCTTTGTGCCGGAACCGGGATGCGTGGCCGGCTCCGGTTTGTGTTATTCATATCATAGCAGAAATTTCCCGTTCGGTCAACTGCGGAAGTCTTGAAAAACAGGAATTGTTTGGGCATAAACGGCAGGATTGCCGCAAAAACGGATAAAATAAGGCGATATTGTGAAAGGCCGCCTCGAAAGAGGTCAAACGCTTTTCAAGCTTGTTATCAGCAAATATTCAAGATATATCGCAAAATGTCCCCCTGCGTGGCAACGGCTTCTCCTGCAGGCTTTCAGCGGAATTCAGCCAGTAAGCAGTACCGATTCGCGCCGCTGCGCACACAGCGGAGCAGCAGATGGAAATATTATTCACAAAGCAATAAAAAATATTTACGCCAAATCAAAGACGTGAATTTTATATTATCCTTTGTATTCAACACCACAGGAGGTTTTTTTGAGCAGCCAATCAAAAGCATTTTGCGGATTACCCATGGCTAATGCTTCATTCTGCGATATTGCCACAGCAAACAGATCAGTGCAGCGATGATGGAAATTACATCACTTGCTGTATGAGCCGCGGCTATGCCGGTCAGTCCCATGAGTGCGTGCATTCCATACAGGCAGGGAATCAGCAGCACACCCTGGCGGAGAATGGAGATAACCGTAGCGGAAAATGCATTTCCCGCCGCTTGCAGGAAATTGCTGCTAAGATAATAGAACCCAAGAAAAGGACTCGCAATGAGCAGCCAAAACATCATCCGCTTTCCAATTTCTGCATTAACCGTGTCTTTCAGGAACAGCCCAATCAGCGCATCCCGTCCGGCAAAGCAGCCTGCTGCGGCAATCAGACCGAAACAAAAGGTCAGGATGGAAGTTTTGATCAGAACTTCCTTTAGACGCGGAATATTCTTTGCGCCGTAATTATAAGCAAGCAACGGGGATACCCCCATGCAAATGCCCATCTGAACCATAGTGATGATCATAGTTGCCCGGCCAGCCGCTGCCATGGCGGCAATGACGCCGGAACCATAAGCACTCAGGATCTGGTTACTGAAGGTGGAAGCAAAGCCAGAGAGCATCGTGCTGATGCCATTGGGAAGTCCGACCGCAACCGTGTGGAACAGCAGACCGGGTCTGCGCAGTGCGGGCTTTGGAGAAAAAGTAAGGATATTGGATTTCCTGCGAATGAAGAAAACAAGCATTGCGCTGGCCAGTAAATTGCCGATAACGGTTGCAATGGCCGCGCCGGTAACACCCATGTGGAACCAGAGAATGAGAATCGGATCTAGGATGAGATTTGCGCCAGTACCGGCTATATTGCTGACCATGCCAGGAAGGATTAACCCTTCTGCCCGTATAACGGAACCCATAGCCACGCTGAACAGCATCACAGGAGACCCGACTGCCAGTACCCGCATATAGGTGGATGCAAATACCGACATGTCTTCAGTTGCCCCTAAATAATGCAGGATAGGTTCTGCAGCAATCAGCATAGATGCTGCAAAAACGGCGCCGAAAAGGATTGTACCCCAGACGCACAGGCTGCACACTGTTGCAGCATCCTCTCGTTTCCCTGCGCCAAGGTAATTTGCGATCACTGTGCAGCCGCCTGCACCAAGCATGGTGGCGATAGCTGTGGCCAGGCTGAAAACAGGCGCCACTACCGCGATTGCCGCCACCTGTGTATCATCCCCAAGCATGCCTATGAAAAGCATATCTGCCATGTTATAGATTACCATGATCAAAATCGTCAGTACAGAAGGAACCGCCAAGTAAAAAATGGCTTTCCATACCAGCTTATCGCGAAATAATGTTTCATTTCCCATAAAAAGCACTCCTTTGCACGGATTGGCTGTTAGCAATATCCGTTGATTTATTTCTCGTTTTCCAGTATAATGACATACAAGATAAGAAACAATCATCAGTATTCGCCGTTTTGCTATTTGGAAGACAAAGATACCAAAAGTGTTGAAGAAAGGGACAAACATATGAAAAATGATCTCCGTGTTCGCTATACCAAAAAGGTGATTCAGGAAGCTTTTTGGAATCTCCTGAAAGAAAAGCCGCTGGCCAAGATCACGGTAAAAGAAGTATGTGATTTGGCGCAAATCAACCGGGGAACATTTTATAGGCATTACATGGACTGCTTTGATCTGATGGATAAGGTGCAGGAAGATGTGATCTGCCAAATGGAACAAAGGCTTGCTTCCATTGAAAGCAAAGGCACTCGCAGTATGCTGATCTCGCTTGTGCAGGCGCTTCAAAACGATGCAGAACGATTTCACATTCTTTATACCCAGGGCCATCCGGATACCTTCCTGTATCGTATCGTTGGCTGTTGCTTTCGATATATGGAGAAAACCCACATAACATGCATCCCCGGGATGTCGCAAAGTGACCAGTTCAAAAGCATGAACTACGCATTTCTGGTAGGAGGCGGCGCCAGTGTAATCGGATATTGGATTCGCACTGGCATGAAGGATTCACCGGAAACTGTGGCTGACCAGATTATGAAACTCAGCAATGCATTTTTGGAAGGATTAACCAAAGCGGGAAGTCTGAAGAAATTCTCCAAATTATAAACGGGCTGGAAAACCGGAGGGACATTACCGGGACTAGGAGATTTACGGCAACAGGATTCGCCCGAAAGCATTCTACAGCTATGTGAAATATGAGCTGCGGGGAACCGAACGGCGCGCAGATCCGCATGGAGCCTGTTTTGTCAGGAAAAGGAAGGACTCCAGGCTATATGCGCTGATTCCCTTCGCCGGGATCTGCATGCTGATGATGGCCTTCAGCAAACACCGCCCCTGCTTTTCTCTAGCTTCTAGGCCGGTTTCCGTCATCACCAGGATGCCTTCTGTGCAGGACATTTCCCCTCCCTGGATTCCCATGCGCCGCTGATAACCGGTGGCATTCTCCCTGCCTGGCTGGTGTACAGCATTCGGGCTTTTTGGCGGTGCGGAAGGGGCTTCCTTTCGCACAGTTTTTTGGTTTGGGGAAAATGCTCAGGCGTATACAGGCAATCCCGGGAAACACAATATTCAGCAATTTTGTATCGATAAGAAAAGAACCTTTTAAAAGTTTTTGTTCAGAATCACAAAAACAGGGGTGGACAAAACGGGAAAAATGCGATATTATAGGCTTGGACAATGCGGTACGCTCCGCGAAATTTGAAAGAGGTGAAGTAATATGGCGTTTTCTTTTTTCGGAGGGGTTCATCCCAAAGAAAATAAGTGGTACGC
>CAZUAN010000067.1:0-9043 GCA_964618385.1 uncultured Oscillospiraceae bacterium
TCCCTAACAAAAGGAGTCTTTTCTATGGCACCCCATACGATCGCAGTTGCCGGAAAGGGCGGCGTGGGCAAAACGACCACCTGCGGCATGCTGATCGACTATCTGTGCAAGCAGCGCCGCGGCCCTGTTCTGGTGGTGGACGCGGACGCGAACAGCAACCTCAACGAGGTTCTGGGCGTGGAAGTGGAAACGTCCCTGGGACAGATCCGGGAGGAAATGGCCCAGGCGGAGGTAAATGGCGCCATTCCCAAGGGAATGACCAAGGCGGATTACGCCGAATATAAGTTCAATTCCGCTTTGATTGAAGACGATGACTTCGACATGCTGGTCATGGGCCGGACTCAGGGCAAGGGCTGCTATTGCTATGTCAATGGCGTACTGAAAGCCCAGGTGGACAAGTATGCCAGAAATTACGCGTATATCGTCATGGACAACGAAGCGGGACTGGAGCATGTGGCCCGGGGTACGCTGCCCCATGTGGACACCATGCTGCTGATTTCCGACTGCTCCCGGCGGGGCATTCAGGCGGTAGCGCGCATTGCCGGGATGATTGAGGAAATGCGGCTGAATCCCGGACAGATGGGCCTGATCGTCAACCGCGCACCGGGGGGTGTGCTGGATGACGGCGTCCGGGCCGAAATCGAAAAGCACGGTCTGAAGCTTTTTGGGGTTTTGCCTCACGATGACGCGGTGTACCGCTGCGACTGTGACGGCGAACCGTCCGCCAAGCTTCCGGACTCCGATCCGATGAAGGCCGCGCTGAAGCAGATTCTGAACAACGTCGGCTTATAAGGGCCGGCGGGAACACGCGGACTTGCCTGCGGCGGCCGTTCTGGGCAAACGGCCGCGCCTGTACAGCAGGGCTGCGCGTCTATACGCAATACCTGTTATCCGTATCAGCATGTTGCATAACCGCAATTTGCATTATACATTATAAAAAACGCAAGGGGGATAAATTACTATGGCTTTCACTCCCAAGACGGCTCCGTTCAGCGGCAGAGTCAATGCCGTCACGCTGGGCACCGGCGATCGGGCAATCGTCATCGGCGGCCAGAATGTGATGCCGTTCTACACGTTCGATGCTCCGATTGAGCATGCACCCAAAATCGGGGTGGAAATTTCCGATCTTGCCGGCGAATGGGACGCGCCGGCGCTGAAGGAGTTTTACGCAGGCTGCGTGACCATGGCGGACTTTGCCGAAAGGGCGGAGACGATGCCTGGCGCGGATTTCCTGTGCCTGCACTTTGAGTCAGCGGATCCCAACGGAGCCGGCCGTTCCGTTGCCGACTGCGTGGCCGACGCCAAGGCGGTTGCCGAGGCGGTATCCATGCCCATTGTCATCATGGGCTGCAAAAACATGGAGAAGGATGGCGAGCTGTTTTCCAAAATTGCCGAGGCGCTGCAGGGCAGGAACATTCTGGTTATGTCCGCAAAGTCCGAGGATTACAAGACGGTAGGCGCTTCCGTTGCGCTGGCCTATGGCCAGAAGGTAGGCGCGGAAACCGCCGATGATATCAACCTGGCAAAGCAGCTGAATATCATGCTGAAGGGCCTGTCCATCCAGCCTTCCAGCATGATCATGAATGTCGGCACTGCAGCCGTAGGCTATGGCTATGAATATGTAGCCTCCACGCTGGACCGCGTCCGTATGGCGGCGCTGGCCCAGTCCGATGCCGATCTGCAAATGCCCATTATTTCCCCTGTCTCCCCTGACACCTGGAGCGTAAAGGAATCCTCCGCGTCCGAAGAGGATGAACCTGCGTGGGGCAGCCGGGAAGAGCGCGCGATTGAAATGGAAGTGTCCACCGCCGCCGCGAATCTGACCGGCGGTGCTGACGCTGTGATTATGCGCCATCCCGCAGCCATCGCCGCCATCAAGCAGTTCATCACGGAACTTGCCTAATTCGGAAGGAGGATACATACAATGGCTTTGAAAGGTCTTGACATTTTTAAGCTGTCTCCTAAGAAAAACTGTAAGGAGTGCGGCAGTCCCACCTGCATGGCGTTCTGCATGAAGGTGGCTCAGGGCGCTGTCCCCATTGACAAGTGTCCCTATTTCTCTGAGGACGCCAAGGCGATGCTGAACGAGCAGACGGCGCCCCCCATGAAGACCATCACCGTCGGGCCGCATAAGCTGGGCGGCGAGACGGTTCTGTACCGTCACGAAAAGACTCTGGTCAATAAGAATCTGTTTGCCGTGGCGGTCAGCACGGAAATGACCGCCGAGGAGGCTGACAGAAAGCTTGCCGATCTGCAGAAAGTCGATTACGAGCGAATCGGCGAGCGGATGTACGTGGAATTCATCTTTGTTTCCAATATGCAGAGCGATCCTGCCGTATATACCGCGCTGGTTGAGAAGGCCGCCGCTGTGGGGCGTCCCCTGGTTCTGGAGTGCTGGGACGTGGAATGCGCCAAGGCTGCTCTGGCTGTGGCCGGAAAGAACGTCATTCTGGACGGCGCAACCCCCGGCAACTGGGAGGCCATGAATACGTTGGCCAAGGATGCGGGCGTTGTGCTGGGCGTCTACGCGGAAAGCCTTTCTGATCTGTATGACACGGTGAAGAAGCTGGAGGCGAAGGGCAATAAAAACCTGATTCTGGACGTCACCGGCAAGACCGCCAAGCAGACGCTGGCCAACGCGGTGCTGGTTCGCCGTACCGCTCTGAAAGATGGCGACCGTTCCTTCGGCTATCCCTCCATCGTCAATCTGGTGCGGATTGCCAAAGGCAACGACCGCCTGCAGACCGCCTACGCATCCCTGTTCACCGAGAAGTACGGCTCCATAATCGTTATGGAGAACATGACCTACGCGCAGGCGCTGCCTCTGTACGGTCTGCGGCAGAATATCTTTACCGATCCGCAGAAGCCCATGAAGGTGGAATCCAAGATCTATCCGTTGAACGGCGCGGATGAAAATTCCCCCTGCGCCATGACGGTGGACTTCGCGCTGACTTACTTTCTGGTTTCCGGCGAGCTGGAGCGTTCCAACCAGCCCATCAACCTGATCATCACCGATGCCTCCGGCATGTCCGTCCTGACAGCCTGGGCCGCAGGCAAGTTCTCCTCCACCACCGTCAAGAAGACCTTTGAGGCTCTGGACGTTGAAAATAAGATTCGGAACCGCACCCTGATTATCCCCGGCAAGGTGGCCGTTATGAAGGGTGAGATTCAGGAGAAGCTGCCTGGCTGGAATGTGGTTGTTGGCCCCACGGAGGCGGTTCAGCTGCCCAAGTACATGAAAGACAAGGAATATGAGGCCGCGGCAAAGGCGGCGGAGGCCGAACGCGCTGCCAAGGCCGGCGGCCCCAAGGAGGAAGTCAGAGAGCTGTCCTTTGAGGAGCTGCTTCAGACCCGGGTCCCCAAGATTGAGGTCGTGGACATGGGCGTCAAGTATAAGGGCCATAATCCCGAGGCGAAGACCTTTGTCACCATCGGCGAACGGATTCACTGCATTGCGCCCACCATCCGCAAGGCCATGGACGAACGCAACCCAGAACCGATTCTGAAGCGCGCTGCCGAGCAGATTGCCGCCGGCGCCACCTATCTGGATGTCAACATCGGCCCTGCCGAGAAGGATGGCCCCGAACGTATGATGTGGGCGGTCAAGCTGCTGCAGGAGAACTTCGACAATGTGCCCCTGGCGCTGGATACCGCCAACAAACGGGCGATTGAGGCCGGTATCAAGGTCTATAACCGCGCCAACGGAAAGCCGATCATTAACTCCGCCGATGCCGGATCCCGTATCTCTTTTATCGACCTGGCGGCCGCCAACGACGCCATTTGCTTTGCCCTGTGTTCCGCCGATGGCATCGCGAAGGACAATGAGGAGCGCATGAAGCACTGCCACACCATGCTGGAGCGTGGCCTGAGCCTGGGCATGACCTCCGACGATCTGTGGTTTGACCCGCTGTTCCTGGTGGTCAAGGGCATGCAGGACAAGCAGATGCAGGTTTTGGAAGCCATCAAGCTGTTTTCCGACGAGGGCCTGAAATCCACCGGCGGCCTGTCCAACAACTCCAACGGCGCGCCCAAGGCCGTTCGTCCCGTCATGGACTCCGCTCTGGTGGCCATGGCCATGATGCAGGGCCTGACCTCCGCCATTGTCAACCCCAACGACCTGCGGCTGATGGAAACCATCAAGTCCTGTGACATCTTTAAGAACAACGTTCTGTACTCTGATTCCTACCTGGAGCTGTAAGCGGACAGGGGCGGCGCGGCATTTCCCAAGCATTCACGGCTGGGAGGGAACTCCCTCCCAGCCACTTTGCATATTCCCGGAACCGAAAGGACAAAACAATGGAAACCTGGCAGTATTTGCTGGCGGCTGCTCCGGCGGCTGGATTGCTGTTGGCAACGGCATCTGCCGTAACCAAAAGAAAAAAGCGAAAAGAGCGGGATTTCACCCGGAAGCTGGAAACCGTCCTCCAGCCCAGGGAAACCGTGAAAGTGGTCTGCCCCAATCATGGCGGCCGGTATATTCTGACGTCCCGCCGCCTGCTGATAGAAACGAAAGAGGGCTTTATGGCCTTCCCGTTTTCGAAAATCAAGCGGGTGCAGGGCGCGGATCGCTTTGGCAAGGCAACAGCCGCCGTTTCCAAAATGGCAAGCCTGACCGTCAAGGTGGAGGATGATTATACGATTTTCAATACCTGCGGGGAATTTGCGGAGCTGGCAAAGCAGCTGAAAGCAAAAACGCGGAAAAAGAAGAAATAACGCAGTTGCGTTGTATATTTGGCCCACTGGGCTTAATATAAATTCACCTTGTATTTTATTTTTGGGAGGAATTTACATGAGTGTGTTAACCGATCTGATTTACGGCGGCTCCAATGCCGTTGCCGGCCTGACTGAGGGCGCGGTGAATGACGCCATTGCCAAGTATGGCGCAGACAAGGAAATCGCCTTCCCCGATACCGCGTACTTTTTCCCCACCATATATGCCGCTACCGGTGTGAAGGTGAAGACGCTGGGTGACCTGCCGGCCTGCGTCGGTGTACTGAAGAGCCTGATTACCAATCAGGAGGATTTGGGTCAGGCCCTGAACGCCGGCCTTGCCACCGCTGTGGGCGCTGAGATTCTGGAGGGCCTGAAATACGTGGAGGGCGGCGATCCCTACAGCGAGGAAAGCGGCATCGGCTTCGTTCCGGACCCCATCATCCGTTCTCTGGGTGTACCCCTGGTTACGGGAGATATCCCTGGCGTGGCCGTGGTCCTGGGCAAGGCGGAGAATGCCGCCGATGTGGTCAGCGTCGTGAAGGATTATCAGTCCAAGGGCATTCTGACCTTCCTGGTTGGTGACGTCATTGAGCAGTGCGCTGAGGGCGGCGTCAAGATGGGACTGGAGCTTCGGGTTATCCCCCTGGGCCATGACGTGACCTCTGTGATTCATGTTGTCACGGTTGCCATCCGTGCCGCTCTGATCTTCGGCAATGTACAGCCCGGCAACCTGGCTGGCCTGCTGGATTACACCAAGAACCGGGTTCCCGCCTTCGTCAACACCTTCGGAGCCATCGACGCTGTTGTTGTCTCCGCCGGTGCCGGCGCCATTGCGCTGGGCTTCCCTGTAATCGTGGACATCGATCTGGGAGAGAACCAGGTTCCCGGCGCGCTGGAATCCGTCTGCGACCATGCCGACACGGTCAAGAAGTCCCTGGAGCTGCGGGGCATCAAGATCAAGGTCAAAGAGCTGCCCATCCCGGTGGCGTTCGCCGCCGCTTTTGAGGGCGAGATCATCCGCAAGGCGGATATGCACAATGAGATCTGGTCCTCCAAGAACCCCACTGCCGAGCTGGTGCTGATGCGGGAACTGAACGAGGTGGAAGATCACAAAATCACCCTTATTGGCCCGGATCTGACAGACGCCAAGGAGCTGGCACTGGGTACCTTTATCGAGGTGGCCGGTA
The DNA here is from genome assembly GCA_964618385.1 of uncultured Oscillospiraceae bacterium. GTDB lineage: Bacteria > Bacillota > Clostridia > Oscillospirales > Oscillospiraceae > Faecousia. Next base: position 5,901 of record CAZUAN010000067.1, read on the forward strand.
AGAAAATGCAGCCGGACTTCGAATCCGTCATCGAGCGGAAGATCCATGCCTGGTTCAACTACATGGAAGGCGTCATGCACACCGGCCAGCGTAACCAGGTTCGCATCCGTGTGTCCAACGCCGCGTTTGAAGCGGGTCTGACCATGAAGCACTTCGCTGAGGTGCTGTATGTCATGATCATGGACGAGTTTGACGCCGTTGTGGACAAGTGCCAGATCACCCTGATTACGGACGCGGAAAAGGCCGGACAGTTCCGGGATACTTTGGCAATGCCCCGGTATAACCAGCGGGATGACCGCCTGGCTTCCATGACCGACGAGTCTGTCAACGAGTTCTATACATGCATCCTGTGCCAGTCCTTCGCGCCTGCCCACTGCTGTGTGGTTACTCCCGAGCGTTTGGGCTTGTGCGGCGCTGTCAGCTGGCTGGATGCCAAGGCCACCTATGAGCTGAACGCCAACGGCCCCTCTCAGCCCATCCTGAAGGAAGGCTGCATCGACGAGCGCACCGGACGCTACACCACCGTAGATAAGGCCGTCAACGAGGCCACCCATGGCGCTGTGGAAAGCGTGACGCTGTACTCCATTCTGGAGGATCCCATGACCTCCTGCGGCTGCTTCGAATGCATCTGCGGCATTGAACCCATGTCCAACGGCTTTATCGTGGTCAACCGGGAATACAAGGGCATGACTCCTGCCGGTATGACCTTCGGTGAGCTGGCCTCCTGTACCGGCGGCGGTGTCCAGACCCCCGGTTATATGGGCCATGGCCGTCACTTCATCTCCTCCAAGAAGTTCATCGCGGCGGAAGGCGGCATTGAGCGGATTGTCTGGATGCCCAAGGAACTGAAGGACGATGTGGCAGAGCGCCTGAACAAGACCGCTATGGAGCTGTACGGCATTGAAAACTTCGCGGATATGGTGGCGGACGAGACAGTCACCACCGACTGCGAGGAGCTGCTGAACTGGCTGACCGAGAAGAACCACCCGGTTCTGGCCATGGAGCCTCTGATGTAATTGCGGATGCTTCCGAATTCTGTTTTTTCCTGAAACCGTTTGGATTCGGGAAGAAGGAACTGCCTGAAGGCGCTGTCTGTGTCTGGCAGCGCAAGCGCAGACAAACAGCCCGGCGCGGCGGGTAACCGCCGCGCCTTTTCCCGGTTAATTTGTCCGAAAGGAGTTTGCAGCCATGAAAGTAACCTTCCAAATCGAGGGCGCAAGCCCCGTAACCATTGAATGCAACGCCGGTGATAATCTGCTGGAGCTGGCGCGGCGGGCTAATGTAGCCATTGACGCGCCCTGTTCCGGCAATGGCTCCTGCGGCAAGTGCCGCGTCAAGCTGGTAGAGGGGGAAGTGGAGTCCCTCCCCAGCCGCCATATCACAGACGAGGAATATGAAGCCGGCTGGCGGTTGTCCTGCAGCAGCAGGATCAGGGGAGACTGCACCGTTTTTGTCCCGGATATTGCCAGCGCCTATCAGTCCCGCATGAAGACTGCCGACCTGTCCAGCCCCAAGGAGATTGCCATCTTTGAGAACTGCCAGACCCAGCTGAGGGAAAGCGGCATTCATTTTGTCAATAACTACCGGGCCGTAACGCTGGCCATGGCGGAGCCGACGCTGGAGGATACCATGCCAGACAACGAGCGCCTGACCTGGGCGGTTCAGGAAGCCCTGGGTGTGGAAAAGGTGGAAATCCCTTTCTGCGTCATGGTAAAGCTGGCTGCCGCCCTCCGGGAACATAATTTCCATGTTACTGTCAAGGGAGAATTGGCAGGTGACACGTTCCGCTGTATGGAAATCTGCGGCGCGGAGGATACCGTCCTTGCGGGCTGCGCCATTGACATCGGCACCACCACCGTGACCATGGTGCTGACGGACCTGACCAGCGGCAAGCTGCTGGCAAAAGGCTCCTCCGGCAACGGCCAGATCCGCTACGGCGCCGACGTCATCAACCGCATCATTGAGCAGGGCAAGCCCGGCGGCAAAAGGAAATTGCAGGACGCTATCATCAAGGAAACTCTGACGCCCATCCTGACGAGTCTGTGCAGATCCGCCGGAATATCCGCCCGGAGCATTCTGCGCGTGAGCGTGGGCGCCAATACTACCATGAACCATCTGTTTGTAGGGGTGGACGCGGGGCCTGTTCGTATGGAGCCGTATATTCCCAGCTTTTTCCATTGGCAGGGGCTGCTGGCCGGGGATTTAAAGCTCCCGGCCAACCCCCTTGCGCCTGTTTTGATCGCGCCGAATATCGGGTCCTATGTGGGCGGGGATATCACCGCCGGTACCCTGGCCTCGGGTATCTGGGACAAGGAAGAAATGAGCCTGTTCATTGACCTGGGTACCAATGGCGAAATTGTGTTTGGCAACCGGGATTTTCTGATATCCTGCGCCTGCTCGGCAGGCCCGGCCTTTGAGGGCGGCGACATCTCCTGCGGTATGCGGGCTACCGACGGCGCGGTGGAAGCCTGTGTTATTGACAGGGCCACCATGGAGCCGACCCTCTCCATCATCGGTGATGCGGGGCAGAAGTGCGTCGGTATCTGCGGCAGCGGGATCATCGACCTGATTTCGGAGCTGTTCCGCTGCGGGATTGTCAATGCCAAGGGCCTGTTCGTCCGGGAAGGCGCCCGCATCCGGCGGGACGCCCACGGCATGGGACGCTATGTGGTGGCCATGCCCCAGGAATCCGAGACGGGCCGGGAGGTTTCCCTGAACGAGGTGGACATCGACAATTTTATTCGGGCCAAGGGCGCGATTTTCTCCGCCATTGACACGCTGCTTCGGTCTGTGGATATGACGGTGGACATGATTGACAAGGTCTATGTCGCGGGCGGCATCGGCAGCGGCATCAACATGCGCAACGCCGTAAACATCGGCATGTTCCCGGACGTGGAGCTGGAGAAATTCCAATATATCGGCAACTCCTCCCTGACTGGCGCCTATGCTATGGTCATCAGCGACGAAGCGGCCGTTAAAACGGCGGAGGTAGCCGCCAACATGACGTATTTGGAGCTGAGTACCTATCCCGGTTACATGGATGCCTTCGTGGCTGCCTGCTTTCTGCCCCACACGGATTCCCGGCTGTTCCCCCACAGCGTCCAGGAGCGATGATCCGAATGGTCAACGAAAACCGATTTATT
>CAZUAN010000068.1:0-8963 GCA_964618385.1 uncultured Oscillospiraceae bacterium
CGAAATTCCCGCCAGTCGGGAAAATCGAAAAAGTCGTCAAACAAATTCTCTCCAAAAATACTCGGTAACATAGGTCATACCTTCTTTCTGAAATTTGCGCTGTCCGCGCATCTGTTTGTTACCTGAGCAAGGGGAGGAGGTCTTTCGTTCGATCTCGGATCCTCTGTTCAATTATCATTATAGCACGAAAATTAGCACTGTCAATGGGAGAGTGCTAATTTGTTGTAAATAAATTGTGAACTTGTGAACCTATTTATCAGAGGCTGGTGCAGATGTTATGCTGTGGCAAACAGGCCAAATGGTTTCTGCGGAATCTCCGTACCGGAACGATTGCCTGCAAGACGCCGGAGGTTTTCCGGCCCGGCTTTCAAAACGCGCTATTTCAGTCCCTGCTTGCTAATCTGTGTGCGCTCAAAGCAGCGGATGCTCCGGTCATAATTGCGGTTGATATAGGCAGTATAGAGAATATCGATCATATTCAGCTGGGCAATGCGGGAGGACATGGCCCCGCTGCGGAAGGCCTCCTCCATGGCCACGACATACAGGTTGCAGTCGGCCAGCTGGGACAGGGGGGAGTTTTCAAACCGGGTGATGGCGATGATGGGCGTACCCTGCCGCTTCAGATCCTGCGCACACCGGATGATCTCGTCCGTGCAGCCGGAATAGCTGATAATCACCGCTGTATCCGTTGGCTTGGCATTGCGGGCGTGGAGGTATTGGGAATGGATATCCTCGGACAGAGCGCAGCGCTTGTCCACCCGCAAAAATTTCAGGTAGGCGTCCTGGGCCACCAGCAGAGACGCGCCAAGGCCGAAAAACAGCACGGTATCACAGCTGCAGATCAGATCAACGCTCTTTGTCACAGCCTCCAGCTCTACCAGCCTGCGGGAGTCCTCCAGGGACGCCACGTTGCGGTAGGTTACCTTGTCGATGATATCCGTCAGCTGGTCGGTACGGTCGATCTGGGAACGCTTTTTCTCCTGGTTCTGCTTCCTTACGGCCAGCTCATACAGAAGAGATTTCTGCAGATCTCGGTAGCCGTCAAAGCCCAGCTTCCGGCTGATCCGAACTACCGTGGACGCAGAGGCATAGGACAGCTCCGCCAGCTGCCGAATGCTGCACTGGGCAGCGGCCTCGGGGTTCCCCAGCACGCAGTCCAGAATTCCTCGCTCTGCGCCGCTGGCCTGCTCACGATACTGCGTCATACGGATCAAAACACTTTTCATAGCGCCGCGTTTCTCCTTTTTCCCAGGGAATCCCGAAGCAAATCGGCTGCGGCCGGATGACGGATATTCTGACCCGTCCGCGCAGTACGAAAAGCAGAAAACATGCAGATTTTCTCTGCTTTTCATGCTTTCGGCCGGGCCAAAATCTCTTGCCGCCGGCTCCTGCCGACTGACTCAGAGGTTCCCTGGCTCTTTTCTGTTATTATATTCCGAATCGGCTCTGGATGCAATGCCGTGTCAGGCGGCGGATTTCACAAAATACCCGCTGCCGATTTGGACAAAATCACGGTTTTGCGGAACGCGTTTCTCATATTCTTGTGCGAAAATGTCAAAAATCAGTCAAGTAATGAAACAAAATTTAATTTTTTTCGTTTCTCGTTGACAAAGTTGTTTTACGACGGTAAAATGAAATCAAACCTGTACCGGATATCCGAAGGAGCCGACGCAGGAAATTCGATAGAATGATTTATAAGGAGGAAAAAATGAAAAAGCTATTTGCACTGCTTCTGGCTGTGTGCATGCTGCTGTCCATGACTGCCTGCTCCACTGCCACAGACGACAACGAAACAGCCGAAGCCGATTCCGCCACCACCCAGGCTGCGGAACAGGCGCAGAGCGATGTTTCCGCTGCCGAGGAGGATACCATCACCATTATGGTTCCGCCTGTCACCGGCGACTACACCGACCTGCTGGCCGGCTGGATCGAGGATTTCGAAGCCGAGTATCCCAATCTGCACATTGAGGTTATCACCACCTCCTGGGACGACCACAGCGAGAAGCTCTCCACCATGGCTCTGGCCGGTGAAGCACCCGACATCGCGGAGGTCAGCTACAGCTCCATTGGCACCTATGTGGAAATGGGCGTGGCGGTCAACATCGCCGACTACATGGACGCCGAAACCCTGGCGGACTACGATGACAACGCTCTGGACTACATGACATTGGAAGACACCCTGTATGGCCTGCCTCTGTACCTGACGATCCAGGCACTGGGCGGCAACAAGGCCATGATGGAAGCGGCGGGAATTGACGTGGAAAAAGTCCAGACCGAAGGCTGGACCTATGACGAGTTCCTGACCGCCATTGCCGCCGGCACCACCGACGATACCTATGGTTTTGTGTTCGCAAACTCCGGTGTTACCACGGCGGACTTCGTGTCTGTATTTGGCGTGGGCGCCGGTATCACCAGCAACTTTACTTCTGATCTGAAGTACGCGTACACCTCCGAAAACATGCTGACTCTGCTGGAGGCTGTTGAGGAGATGATCAGTTCCGGCTACATGCCCAACTATGCCGTGGAAGCCGGCCAGCGCCTTGTCATGCTGGAGACCGGTGAAACCATGATCACCGGCAAGGCCATGCCTCTGTTTGAGAATTCCGTGAATACCAATAACGAAGGCATCGCTGGCGGCACTGCCGCGGAAGGTTCCATCGAGGTGGAATATGTGTTCCTGCCGGTTCCCACCATGGACGGTGTTACGGAATCCTGCTTTGGTTCTGTGGACGGCATGATCGTCCTGCGCAACTCCGGCACCACGGACGCGCATCTGAAGAATGTGTGCCTGTTCCTGGATTACATCTGTTCCGGCCAGCGTGTGGCGGAAACCGACAACGCGCTGCTGCTGACCTGCGTCTGTGAGAGCGGCCGGGAGGCTCAGGCTTCCATGGAAGTCTCCCAGTCCGAGTCCAATGCCGCCGCCACTGCCAGAAGCATTTCTCTGGTGGTTGCACCTCCCACCGGCGTTACGGCTGAACAGACAGCCAACGCCACTACGCTGATGAATGAGGTTATCGTACCCAAGTTCCAGTCCCTGCTGGCCGGCGAAATCACCGCACAGGCCATGTATGACGCCGTTTGCTCCGCCGCCTTCGAGCTGATGGGCGAGGACGCCTGCGAGACGGGCTTCATCGGATAATCGCCCCGTTTGATAACGCGTGTGGGCCTGCCCGGGCGGGCAGGCCCGCCTTTTATACCGGCAGCGGCAGCCCCGGGAGCGCACGGATTCCAACATACCGTCGTAAAAATATGATTACAGGGGGAATGGCAGAATATGAAAAAACAAGCTGCGCCGACCATAAACAGGCGGCGTTTCCGAATTACCGGCGAGGACGTAAACGGCTATGTCTTCATTGCTGTGGCTATGGCCGTTTTCCTGGTTTTTACGATTTATCCCTTAATTTCCGCGATTATTACCAGCTTCCAGAATTATAAACCGTTCGGCTCGGAGTGGGTAAGGCTGGAAAACTATAAAACGACTCTGAGCAACTCCCTGTTTTACAAGGCAATTCGCAATACCGTGATTTACACCGTGGTGACGGTACCCTGTTCTCTGGTGATCGCCTTCACCGTGGCGATCATGATCATGCCTTTCCGGAAGAAGACCCAGTCCGTTTTCAAGTCCCTGTACTACATCCCCGCTGTGGCCTCCGGCGTGGCCATGAGCGTGGTTTGGCTGTGGATTTATGACTCTTCTCCCTCCGGCCTGTTCAATCAGCTGCTGGCTTTCCTGCATCTTCCCACCCAGAACTGGCTCAGCTCCAGCAAAACCGCTATGCTGTCGCTGATTCTGATGTCGCTGCTTTCCGGGCAGGGCAGCAGCATTATCATTTACATTGCGGCCCTGATGGGCATCGACAACACCTATTTTGAAGTGGCGGAGCTGGATGGCGCCACGTTCATCCAGAAGGTGCGCTACATCGTTATGCCATTGTGCAAGCCTACCACCCTGTTTCTGCTGGTCACCGGCATTATCAATTCCTTCCAGGTTTTTATGAATTCCTATATGATGACCGGCGGCGGGCCGGACAACAACACAACGATGATCGGTCTTCTGATCTTTAACAACGCATTTACCTATGGAAAATACGGTCTGGCCTGCGCACAGGCGATTATCCTGACCATTGTGATCGCTGCCCTGACCATGATTCAGTTCCGTGTCGCCGGCGACGACGTAGAATACTGAGAAAGGGGGAAGAAAAATGGCGTCCAGTGGTTTATACTCCCAGCATCTGAATGATCCTAAGATCCGGCATATTCGGAATATTCTGATGGGTCTGGTTCTGACCTTTTTCGCAGTGGTTGTGCTGTTTCCCCTGGTCTATATGCTGGCCTGGTCCTTTGGGCCTAACCAGGAGATGGCGTCCAGCTCCTATTCGATTTTCCCCAAGACCTGGTCGCTGGATTCGTATAAGGCCTTCTTTGATTACAGCCCGTATTCCATGCGCTGGCTGTGGAACAGCTTCCTTGTAGCGGCCTGCACGGTTGTTTCCAACGTGGTTTTTGCCAGTATGGCGGGCTATGCCTTCGCCAAGATCAACTTCAAGGGCAACCGGGTTCTGTTCTTCCTGATCCTGCTGGGGATGATGATCCCCTATCAGGTGACTCAGGTGCCGCTGTACATCCTGATTGTCAACAAATTCAAAATGTCAAATACCTATGCGGCGATGATTTTGCCTGGCTGTGTTACCTCGTATAATATCTTCTTGTCCAAACAGTTCTTTTCCGGAATCCCAACCTCCCTGATCGAAAACGCCAAGGTGGAGGGCGCCGGACAGTTCCGTATTTTCTGGAGCATTGTGCTGCCCCTGTCCAAGACGATTCTGGCAGTCATGGCCATCAACACCTTCATGGGCAGCTGGAATACCTTCTTCTGGCCCTTCCTGGTTACGTCGAAGGATTCCATGTACACCATCCAGGTCGGCCTGAAAACCTTCAAATTTGCCAACGGCACACTGCTGTCGCCTATGATGGCCGGCGCTACGATATCCGCCCTGCCCATGTTCGTTCTGTTCTTCGCTCTGCAAAAATATTTTCTGGAGGGCGTTACCATTGGCGCCGTAAAGGGCTGAGCCGGAGATGACACTTTCCTGTCAGTGAGGTTTTTATGATACGAAATTACCTGCCTTCCGATTTCCCGGCCATTCTCAATCTGTGGAATAGTGCCGGGACTGCCCAGGGCTACGCGCCGCAAACGGAGGCGTCCTTCGCAGCCCTGTTGACAGGCAACCTCTTTTTTTCCCCGGATTATGCATTCGTTCTCACGAAACGGCGCGTTTGCAGGGGCTTTATCTGCGGCTGCTCCAATGTGCGGCTCCCTCAAGGGGATAAGCGGGGATATTTTACATGCCTGCTTTTGCCCGATGACCCCCATGGGGAGGAAAAGGCGGAAACGCTGCTTGCCGCTCTGGAGGCAGCGTTTCGCCGGGCGGGGAAGACACAGGTGGCCGCCAATTACTTTAACCCCATGCGCATGCCCTGGCTGATTCCCGGCACTCCCGGCCACCAGCATAATAACTGCCCCGGCATTGCGGAGGATCTGCCTCTGTACCGCTGGATGCAGGCGGCCGGCTATCGGACTTATGCCCGGGAGTGCGCCATGTACCGCAGCCTGTCCGACTTCCAAACGCCGGACTGGGTCACAGAAAGGATGCGGGAAGCGGCGTGCAAGGGCTACACCGTGGACTGGTACCGGAAGGAAAAGCATCACGGCCTGACGGAAATGGTGTATTCTCTGGGCAATCCCATGTGGAATGCGGAGATTCCCGAGGCCGCGGAAAAAATCAACATGCTGGTTGCCCTCCATGAAAATCAGGTGGTGGGCTTTGCCGGGCCGGTATATCCGGAACCCACGGGGCGGGGCTATTTCGCGGGAATTGCCGTCGCCCCCCAGCATGAGCATCAGGGGCTTGGCACGCTGCTGTTCTACCGGCTTTGTCAGGCGGAAAAGGAAGCCGGAAGCCAATACATGTCCCTGTTCACGGGAACCGATAACCGCGCTCAGAAAATCTATCTGGGCGCGGGGTTTCAGGTGCGCCGCACATTCAGCCTGGTCACAAAGGAGCTGTAACTGACGATGAATTACAAACGGATCTTGGCAATCGGCGCCCATGTGGGCGATATGGAACTGACCTGCGGCGGAATTTTGGCCACCTGCTCGGTATCCGGAGGACATGTTGCCACTCTGGCTTTGACCGCAGGGGAAAAAGGCGCACCTGCCGGGGTAGATCCGGCTCGCTACCGGGTGCAGAAGGTGGCGGAGGCGGCTGCCTTTGCCGGAATGCTGGGAGGCGAAAGCTATGTATTGGACTATGCCGACGGCCTGCTGCCGGACAATGACGAGGTGCGCTTCGCCGTGTGCGATATCATCCGCGCGGAAAAGCCGGATCTGATTGTCACGCACCATGAAAAAAGCATGCACAAGGATCACGCCGCCTGCCATCGGATTGTGTGCGACGCCTGGTATTATGCGGCGATCGATGGCTTCCGGAGGAAGCTGCCGCCCCACTTTGCGCCGCTGCGTTTCGCGGAGAACTGGGAGGACAGTGTGGATTACCGGCCGTTTGAGTATTTTCCGGTTTCCGAGGAGGGATTCGCCCTGTGGCAGAAGGCGGTCAGAACCCACTGGTTTGTCACTGGCTCCTCCAGCTTTCCCTATTTGGAATATTACTCCCACCTGAAGCGGCTGCGGGGAATTGAGGCGCGGCGGCCTTACGCGGAGACGTTTATGCGTCTGCCGGAGGAATATCGGATCGTAAGTCCGCTATAACAAGATTTACGGATAGAGGAGCGTGGTATCATGGAGTGGAGCATGATTAAAACGGAGGAACGAAATCAGCGCACGGCAAACATTGATTCCCTTTCAACCCTGGACATGATTCGCCTGATCAACGATGAGGATAAAAAGATTGCGTTCGCCGTGGAGCGGGAGGTGGAACATATTGCTGCGGCGGTGGATGTCATCGCGGAGCAGCTCAAAAAAGGCGGGCGTCTGGTTTACATCGGATGCGGCACCTCCGGACGGCTGGGCGTGCTGGACGCGGTGGAATGTCCACCCACCTATTCCACAGACCCGGGTATGGTGGTCGGGCTGATCGCCGGGGGCTATGATGCCATGTTTCAGGCGGTGGAGGGCGCAGAGGACAACAAGGAGATGGGTGCGGAAGACCTGCGGGAAATCGGCTTTGGCCCCAAGGACGTGCTGGTGGGCATCGCGGCATCCGGACGTACCCCCTATGTACTGGGGGCCATGGATTACGCCAAATCTCTGGGCGCCCATGTTATCGGTGTGACCTGCTGTCCCGGTTCCGACGTGGAAACTGCGGCGGATATCGCGATTGTTCCCGTACCCGGCCCGGAGGTTGTAACCGGTTCCACCCGGATGAAAAGCGGCACGGCTCAGAAAATGGTGCTGAATATGCTCTCCACAGGCACCATGATCCGGCTTGGCAAGGTCTATGGAAATCTGATGGTGGATGTAAAGCCCTCCAACGAAAAGCTGATCCACCGCTGCCAGTGGATTGTCCGCTGCGCCACCGGGGTGGATCAGGAGGAGGCTGTCGCGGCCCTGGAGCAGTGCGGCTACCGCCCGAAGGCGGCCATCGTCATGCTTCTGCGGGGCGTAGACGCCGGGGAGGCACAGGCTCTTCTGGAAACGGCGGGGGGCCGTGTTGTCGGGGCGCTGGAGCAGAAATGACAACGCTGGCTGTTTATATTGCCGGGGCAGCGTTTCAAGTGTTTACCATAGACCATATAAGGTGATGAGGATGCATATTTTATCTTCGCTGTGGGAAAAACCCGCCCGGCTGGTGATCGGGCTGATGTCCGGCACCTCCGCCGATGGCATCGATGCGGCGCTGACCCGCATATCCGGCTGCGGGTCGGACACAAAGGCAGAGCTGCTTTCCTTCCTGTTTACCCCCTTCCCGCCGGAGGTGCGGCAGCGGATTCTGTGGATTGCTGGGGGCGGCGGAACGGACGCAGCCGAGCTTTGTAAGCTTAAGACCCTGCTGGGGATTTTATACGGGGAAGCCTGTCGGAATTTATGCCGGCAGGCAGGCGTTTCCCCCTCCCGGATTGATTTGATCGGAAACCACGGGCAGACTCTGTGGCACGTCCCGAAGCCGGAAGCCTACCTCGGCAGAACCTTTCCTTCAACCTTGCAGGTAGGAGAGGACGCTGTAATCGCCCAGACCATGGGCTGCCCGGTGGTGGGAGATTTTCGGGTGCGGGACATGGCAGCGGGAGGCCAGGGCGCTCCTCTGGTTCCCTATACGGAATACCTGCTCTACCGGGATCCGGAGCATACCGTGGCCCTGCAAAATCTGGGGGGCATCGGCAACGTGACCATCCTGCCTGCAGGCTGTACTCTGTCGGAGGTAATGGCTTTTGACACCGGCCCGGGGAATATGGTAATCGACGCGCTGGCCCAGCGCCTGACCGGAGGCAGGCAGACCTGCGACTGGGGCGGCTGCCTGGCCGCAGGCGGCACGGTTTCCGGAACCCTGCTGGACTGGATGCTCTGCGACCCTTATTTGGAAAAGCAGCCTCCCAAAACCACCGGGAGGGAGAGATATGGCGCCGCTTATGTGGAGCGGCTTCTGCAAATGTCCCAGAGCCTTGGCCTTGGGCTGCAGGATGTGCTGGCCACCGCCACCCGGTTCACAGCGGAATGCGTGGCGTACGGCCTGAATCGTTTTGCCCCTTCCATGCCGCAGCGACTGATCATCGGCGGCGGCGGACGGTGGAACCGAACCCTTTTGTCCAACCTGCGAAGCTGCCTGCCGGATTGCCAGATTCTGACCAATGAGGATGTTGGCTTCAACAGTGACGCCAAAGAAGCGATTGCGTTTGCCATTCTTGCAAATGAAGCGATTTTCGGCATGTGCAGCAATGTCCCTTCCGCCACCGGAGCGGCTATGCCCGTGGTCATGGGGAAATTATCCATATAATACGGATTC
>CAZUAN010000069.1:0-8837 GCA_964618385.1 uncultured Oscillospiraceae bacterium
GGTTTTTCCATTCCCTTTTTATTTCAGGCCAACACGCTGCCTGTTCAGCTTATCCGCTTTGCAGAATACCGCAAAGCCGGCGGCAAACAGCAGAATCAGAACGGAAACGGCAATGTTTTCATTCTGCAGGGTCATGCCGAAAACCGACACCGTAACACCCGCTGTCAGCTGACTGATGACGGAAATCAGCGTCATGCCCACAAAGGAAGCGCCTTTTCCGCAGATATCCATCAGGCCGTAGTATTCGCCGCTGCGCTCAGCAGGAATGATCTTGCCAAGATAGCTGCGGCTGAGCGCCTGAATGCCGCCCTGGAACATGCCCACCAGCACGGCCAGCATCCAGAACTGCCATTGGGCTATCAGGAACACCGCAAACAGTGTGATGCCGGTGTAGGCTCCGATACAGACCTTAATCAGCAGACCTGTATCAAACTTAGCGGACAGCCTCCCAAAAAGAATGGAGCAGGGGAATGCCACGAACTGAGTCAGCAGCAATGCCAGCAGCAGTCCTGTGGTGTCCAGCCCCAGGGCCGCGCCATAGGCGGTGGCCATGTCGATGATGGTGTAAACGCCGTCAATGAAGAAGAAAAAGGCAATCAGGTACAGGAAAATATGCTTTTCCTTTTTGGCGTCCCGGATGGTCTTCCCCAGCTGACGGAAGGAGTCGCCCAGAGGACTTTTCCCCGCCTCCACGAAGGCGGTCTGGCGATACTTCCGCAGCAAGGGCACGGTACACAGAACCCACCACAGAGCGGTAATCAGGAAAGCGATGACCATGGCGCTGCCCTGGGTCAGGCCGAAGGTACCGGGCATCAGCACCAGAATCAGGCAGAGAATGAAGGGAATCACGGAACCGATGTAGCCAAAGGCGTAGCCCATGGAGGAGACGGTATCCATGCGGGCGTTGTCCGTTACCTCCGGGAGCATGGAATCGTAAAACACCAGGCTGGCAGAGTATCCTACCTTGGCGATTACGAAAACAGTCAGGAATGCCAGCCAGTTCGGAACGAAACCCAGCAGGGCGCAGCCCGCCGCGCCTACAACAGCGCACAGCGCAAAAATGGGCTTCTTAAAATTCCGGTCGGCCAGAGTGCCGCAAATGGGACCAATCACGGCAACCAGAATCGTAGCGATGGAACCGGCATAGCCCCAGTAGCTTAAGTACAGGTCCTCATTTATCCTAGCGGAGCCTGCCAGGGAATTGAAGTAAATGGGGATCAGCGTGGCCACCAGCAGGATAAAGGCGGAATTGCCGATGTCGTAGAGAATCCAGCTTCGCTCCAGGGATGTCAGTTTGAATTTTCCTTTCATGTTCAGGCCTCCGATATCTTTCTTTTTCATTACGCCGTGTTCAGCTGAAGCTTGCCGTGAAATCGTCCCCCAGGGGTTCCCCTGTACGCATATGGGACTCTATTTGCTCCAACATCCGGGGATATTGCTTTATCGCGCGGTTGAACCGGGCCAGCAGCTCACTGTCCATTCGGGCAAACGCGCCCACAGGTTCTTCCGGGATCAGACTGTCGCACAGGCTGGGCTTGATCCGGTTCAGAATCCGCCGAATCCGCCTGCGATTTTTCCCCGCGAGAAAACGAAGGGCAAAGGCCATATGGCGGACGCTTTGATTGACATTGGACGGGGTCGCCGGCGGATAAAACCCCGCCACGGTGACGCATTCGCCCCGGGTCAGCTTGACACGGCCGCTGAAATCCTGGACATGGGGAGGCCGCAGACCGTCCATATCCATCAGGTAGCGGTCAAATTCCGATTCCAGGGCCACATGCCGCGCCTCCCCGTTGGCCACCTTGCTTTCCACAAAGGGATGGCACGCCGAATCCAGGCAGTAATGTCCCAGAAGGCCGCAAAGATATGCCCGGGCCGCTTCGGAATCGGCCTGCGCACAGACCCGGGTGAAAAATTCCTGCCCGGTCTGGTTATGAAACTGCCCTCCCAGACTGCCGACAGCCGTTTTGATCAGGGGATTATAGTAGAAGAAAAAGTCCGGTCCTTGAAGGCCCATGTCAAAAAGCCGCCGAAACCGCTGAATGCGCTGACGCGCGTCGGCGGGCAGCTCCGCAAGCGCCTGCTTGCCGAAACGGTAATGCGCGTAATAAGCGGGCACGGAAATCACCTCGCGTTCTGGTTTTTGTTTATTCTACACCAAAATAAGACAAATGACCAGTATTTTTTTCGAAAAATTTTGTGCAATATTATGTAAACTTGCAGATGGTTGCAACCGCCCGGCGGTTATGCTATAATAAGGAAAATCCGGCAGGCCAGACGCCGCTTTGCCGCGAAATGAGGAAAATGCCATGCAGACACGGAAATTATACTATGAAGATCCCCACCTGTCCCGGTTCACAGCCAGAGTGCTGTCCTGCGAAGCAGGCCGGACGGGCTTTGAAATTGCGCTGGATGCCACAGCCTTTTATCCGGAGGGCGGCGGACAGGACGGCGATACCGGGACGTTAGGCGGCGTTCGGGTTCTCGATACCCGCTTGCGCGGGGAGACGGTGGTGCATCTTTGCGACGGCGCGCTGGAGGTCGGCGCTGTTGCGGAAGGGCAGATTGACTACGGCGCCCGGTTCCTTCGGATGCAGCAGCACTCCGGGGAACACATTGTATCCGGCATCATCAACCGCCGCTATGGATTTCATAATACCGGCTTTCACATGGGAGCGGAGGAAATCACTGTCGATTTTGACGGCGTAATTCCGGCGGAAGCGCTTCCCTCTCTCGAAACGGAGGCCAACCGGGCGGTCTGGGCAAACCTCCCCGTCCGGTGCTGGTATCCATCTCCGGAGGAATTGCCCAACGTGATCTACCGCACCAAGCGGGCGCTGGCCTGGCCTGTCCGCATTGTGGAAATTCCAGGCTTCGACCGCTGCGCATGCTGCGGCACCCATGTAACCGCCACGGGGGAGATCGGCCTTATCAAGCTGTTTTCCGTCATAGGCTTCCGTGGCGGCACCCGGATGGAAATGGCCTGCGGGAGCCGGGCGCTGGAGATTCTGAACGGGGCGTACGAGCAAAACAAGCTTGTCTCCCAGGCATTTTCCGCGCCCATCACCGACACCGGCGCGGCCGCGAAGCGGGTGAACGAGCAGCTCTCTGAGCAGAAGTACCGCATGCTCGGTCTGGAGAAACGGCTGTTTGCGGACATCGCGGCGGGCTGCGCAGGCAAAGGGGACGTGGTTCATTTCGAGGACGGTCTGGACAGCAGTGCCATCCGGGAGCTTGCGGATGCCATCGCGGAACGCTGCGGCGGCATGGCGGCGGTATTCAGCGGCTGTGAGGAAAGCGGCTACGCGTTCTGTCTGGTGACAAGGACCGGCGACCTGCGCTCCTTTGGCAGGACACTGACCGGGGTCCTGCATGGCCGGGGAGGCGGGAAGCCGCTGTTTCAGCAGGGCCGGGTACAGGCAACAAGGGCGGAGATCGAAGCGTTTTTTTCTTCCCGGGAATGATCCGGATTACCGCTCCGCGCGGGTTATCTTCCGTGGAAATAGGCAAGAAGATCCGGAATCTTTCAGCCTTTTTGTTCATAAATTCGACTTTTTTTCTCTTTGCAAGTATGTTATAATACCTGAAATTGGTCTGGTATTGTTCGTTACATCAGATAAAGGAGACAGGAATGGGACTTTTCGACAAATTTTTCGGCACCCGCTCTCAACGGGAGATTAAGAAGCTTCAGCCAACCGTGGATAAAATCCTGGCACTGGAGGAAGAATACCGGGCGCTGTCCGAAGATGCTCTGCGGGGAAAAACCGCCCAGTTCAAGGAGCGTCTGGCCAACGGCGAAACCTTGGATGATCTCCTGCCGGAGGCCTTTGCCGCTGTTCGGGAGGCGGCGGATCGGGTTCTGGGCCTGCGGCCTTACCCGGTGCAGCTCATTGGCGGCATTGTGCTTCATCAGGGCCGCATTGCCGAAATGAAGACCGGCGAGGGCAAGACTCTGGTGGCCATTCTTCCCTGCTACTTAAACGCCCTGAAGGGCGAAGGCGTCCATGTGGTCACCGTCAACGATTACCTGGCAAAATATCAGTCCGAGTGGATGGGCAAGGTCTACCGGTACATGGGGCTGACCATCGGCCTGGTGATTCCCGGCATGACCCCTGCGGAGCGCCGGGCCGCCTACGCCGCGGATATAACTTACTGCACCAACAACGAGCTGGGCTTCGACTATCTGCGGGATAATATGGCCATCTACAAGCAGGAGCTGGTGCAGCGAGGACATGCTTTTGCCATCGTGGACGAGGTGGATTCCATTCTGATCGACGAGGCCCGCACGCCTCTGATAATTTCCGGCAAAGGGGATGATTCCTCCAAGCTGTATGAAATGGCGGATTACTTTGTTTCTACATTGCGCAAGCAGGTGTTTGCCAAAACCGAGGACAAAGAGATTCACGATGACTATGACTGTGATTATTTCGTGGACGAAAAGGCCCGCACCGTGTCCCTGACCGCCAGCGGCATCGCCAAGGCGGAAAAATATTTTGGTATTGAGAATCTGGCCGACCCTGAAAATACCACCCTCTCCCACCATATCAACCAGGCCATGAAAGCCAGAGGCCTGATGAAAAAGGACATCGACTACGTTGTCAAGGACGGCCAGATCATCATCGTGGATGAATTTACCGGACGGCTGATGTATGGACGCCGCTACAATGAGGGCCTTCACCAGGCCATTGAAGCCAAGGAAGGGGTTCAGGTTGCCGGCGAAAGCAAGACCCTGGCCACCATCACCTTCCAGAATTTCTTCCGTCTGTACACCAAGCTCTCCGGCATGACCGGCACCGCCCTGACGGAGGAGGAGGAATTTGGCGCCATCTACAATCTGGACGTGGTGGAGATTCCCACCAACAAGCCCGTAATCCGCCAGGATCACCCCGATGTGGTGTATAAAACCGAGGCCGGTAAATTCCGGGCCATTGTGGAGCAGGTCAAGCAGTGCCATGCCAAGGGCCAGCCTGTTCTGGTTGGCACCATCTCCATTGAAAAAAGTGAGCTGCTGTCCAAGCTGCTGAAGCGGGAAGGCATCCGTCACAATGTCCTCAACGCCAAGCATCATGAGCAGGAGGCTCAGATTGTGGCCCAGGCCGGCAAATACGGCGCTGTCACCATCGCCACCAACATGGCCGGCCGCGGAACGGATATCATGCTGGGCGGCAACGCCGATTTCCTGGCAAAGGCAGAGCTTGCCAAAATGGATCTGCCGGAGGAGCTGCTGCGGGAGGCTGACTCCTACGCCGAAACCGGCGACCCGGAGATTCTGGCTGTCCGGGCAAAATATGAGGAGCTGCTGAAAAAGCATAAGGCCGAAATCGCGGATGAGGCGGAAAAGGTCCGCGCTGCCGGCGGCCTGTTCATCATCGGCACCGAGCGCCATGAATCCCGCCGGATTGACAACCAGCTCCGGGGCCGTTCCGGCCGTCAGGGGGACCCCGGCGAAAGCCGCTTCTATCTGAGCCTTCAGGACGATCTGATGCGCCTGTTCTCCACGGACAGGGTCATGGGTATGATGGATTCTCTGGGCATCGACGAGGACACCCCCATCGACGCGAAAATTCTCTCCAACGCCGTGGAAAACGCCCAGAAAAATGTGGAGTCCCGGAACTTCCGGGCCAGAAAGAATGTTCTGGAATACGACAACGTCATGAATACCCAGCGTGAGGTGATCTATGCCCAGCGTCAGAAGGTGCTGGACGGAGAGGATCTGCGGGAGAATATGATGAACATGCTCCGCACCCTTGTGGATACCAACGTCACCACCGCCCTCAGCGAGTACGGCGGCGTGGCAAATGACAGCGGGCTGAACCGGCTGGCTGCTTCCATGGAGGGCGTCTACTTCGCAAAGGGAACCCTGGCAGGCCGCAGGGAGCAGCTGGTAGGTATGCAGGCGCAGGAGCTGGCGGACACGGTTTACGGCATCGCCCAGCGAACCTATGAGGCCAAGGAAGCTGCGTATACCCCCAAGGTCATGCGGGAACTGGAGCGGGTGGTCATGCTCCGGGTGGTGGACGAATACTGGATGGACAACATCGACGCTATGGATGATCTGAAGCAGGGCATCGGCCTGCGGGCCTATGGCCAGCACGACCCTGTGGTGGCCTATAAGGAAGAAGGCTTCCAGATGTTTCAGGCCATGATCGCGGCTATCCGGGAGGAAACCATCCGCCGGATGTTCCTGGTGCAGCTGCGCACCAACCAGGAGGTCAAGCGGGAGAAGGTGGCCAAGGAAACCGGCACCGCCGCAGCCACCAGAACCGCTGTCAAAAAGCAGCCGGTCCGAAAGGAAAAGAAGGTCGGCCCCAACGACCCCTGCCCCTGCGGAAGCGGGAAAAAGTACAAAAAATGCTGTATGCAGAAGGATAAGGCGGCAGGCATGGGCTCCTGAAGGCCGCCCCTCCCCCGGACAGAAACACATACCCATCGCCGTCACAGATACAGGTGAATCATATGGCTGTCATTACAAAAAGACAAGGAACATTGGAATATCTGGCAGCCGAAGGCATTGCCGTCCCCCACTGCTTTACCACCCGTTATGGCGGCGTCAGCACCGGGAATCAGGCCAGTCTGAACCTGGCGTACTGTCAGGCGGATACCATGGAGAATGTGGAGAAAAACCTTCGTATTCTCGCGGACGCCATTGGCTTCGACCCGAGCAAGCTGGTGCTGACCCGGCAGACCCATTCGGATATCGTCCGGGTCGTGACGGATCAGGACGCCATTGGGCTGTGCCACAGGGCGTATCCGGAGTGCGACGCGCTGGTGACCTGCACCCCCGGCATCGCCCTTCTGGTATTCACCGCTGACTGCACCCCGCTGCTGTTTTACGACCCTGTTACCGGGGCGGTGGGCGCGGCCCACGCGGGCTGGCGGGGCACAGCCAAGGCCATCGGCGCAAAAACCGTGGAGGCCATGGTCAAAAGCTTCGGATGCAAGCCCGAACAGATTCACGCCGCCATCGGCCCCAATATCGGTCAGTGCCATTTTGAAACAGATGCGGACGTTCCTCTTGCCATGCGGACCGCTTTTGGAGAGGAGGCCCAGGCGTATATCGAAAAACGGGGCGAAAAGTATCACGTGGATCTGAAGCGTCTCAACGCCCTTTCTCTGCGCCGGGCGGGTGTCACGCAAATCGAGATCAGCAGTGACTGCACCTATTGCCAGAGCAGCCGGTTCTGGTCCCATCGGGCCACCAGGGGTCTGCGCGGTTCTCAGGGCGCCGTAATCGTATGCGGGGAGGAAAAAAGATGAAAAGATTCCTGGCTATTATCCTTGCGGTTCTCCTGTTCGGGAATCTGTGCTCCGGCTGTACCAGGAAAATCGACAATTCCGGCTATGTCCCCACCGGAAACGCAATTGTGCTGGACGGGCAGGACCCGGACGATTTTCTGGACGAGGAGGAGGATACCCAGGAGCTGACCCTGGCCTACTACCCGAATCGATCCCTGAACCCCCTTTTTGGCAGCGACTACACCAACCGTGTGCTGATGTCGCTGATGTATCAGGGCCTGTTCGCCGTAGATAACAGCAAAAATGTAACGCCCATCCTGTGCGCCAGCTATCGCGTCTCCGCAAACAACCGCACCTGGGTCTTTTATCTGGAGTCCGACGCCACCTTCTCCGACGGCACCCGGGTTACGGCTCAGGATGTGGTGGCAAGCTACGAGCAGGCGCAGAAAAACGACTATTATATGAACCGGTTCTACCATTTTTCCGGGATCGAAATCACAGAGGATGGCGGCATCGCCTTTTATCTGGATACCGCCTACGAAAATCTGCCCCTGCTGCTGGATATTCCCATTGTCAAGGCCGCCGAAGTGGAGGCAACGCTTCCTCTGGGGACAGGTCCCTATGTGTTTACGGAGGGAATCGGCGGGGCGCATCTGCAAAGAGTCTCCAACTGGTGGTGCGGCAGCCTGAAGATTCCGGCCACCGACGAATCCATCGACCTGGTGGAGGTCAGCTCTGTGGCCGACGTACGCGACCAGTTCCAGTTTGGGGATGTCAGCGTGGTATGTGTCAATCCCATGAGCGGCACGTTCGCCGAGTATCGGTGCGACTATGAGCTGTGGGAAATTGAAAGCGGCTACTTTATGTATCTCGGATGCAGCATTTACTACAGCGATTTCTTTCAGGATGGCACGCTGCGCACCTTCCTGACCTACGCCATTGACCGGGCCACGCTGGCAGAGGACGCCTACAACGGCATGGCAAATCCGGTAACGCTGCCCTGCTCCCCAACCGAGGTGTTTTACAGCACAACCCTGGCCTCCGAGTACGAATACGATCCGCTGAAATTCATCGACCGTATGCGCTCCTACCAGATTCCCAAAACGGAAAAAGGCGCGGAGCAGGAGATGCGGCTTCTTGTTAACAGCGCGGATTCCGCCCGCGTTCAAATTGCGCGCAGCATTGCCGAGACGCTGACCGACCTGGGCCTGCCCTGCACCACCATGGAGTATTCCGGCTCCGCGTTTCGGGCCGCGGTGCAAAACATGAACTATGATATCTACCTGGGACTGACAAGGCTGTCCGCCAACATGGACCTGACAGAGTTTTTCCGCAACTGGGGAGAGATGAGCTGGGGCAGCCTTAACAACGAAACGCTCTACAGCCTGTGCCTGAGCGCCCTGGAAAACAGCGGCAACTATTATAACCTGTACAAGGTTCTGGCCGAGGACGGCCGGATTATTCCGGTAATGTTTGGCTATTACGCCGTCTATGCCCAGCGCGGTCTGATACCGGATCTGAATCCCTCCCGGGACAATGTATTCTACTATTCCCTGGGCAAAACCATGGAAGGCATTCAGCTGGAAACCGAGTACGATTAA
>CAZUAN010000070.1:0-8743 GCA_964618385.1 uncultured Oscillospiraceae bacterium
CATATCAACAATTGTAAGATTAAAATATGTAAAATATTCTTGCTTCAACTCTTATGCGCTATCACCTTGTGTGGGGAAACCCCGTAATATCTTTTGAAGGTCTCTGAGAAATGACTGATATTCGTATATCCGACAGTAAAAGCAGCCTGACTCACATTATACTGCCCGTCTTGAAGCAATACAAATGCTTTCTTCATTCGTTGTTCCCGGATGTACTGATAGATTGTTTTTCCGTAATATTGCTTGAAAAGGCGCTTCATCTTATAGTCATTCATCCGGATTAAGTGAGAAAGTTCCTGAAGGGAGGGTGGACAATCTAATCGACGGATGAGAATCTCGCGGGCATTATGGAGACATTCCATATCTGCGGCAGAGAGAGAAAGAGGGCGTTTTTCTTTCCAATCGGGGCATATGAGTCGTTCGATATTTATGGAAAGCAACTCCAACACCTGACTTTCCAACAAAAGGTGATTCAATTGATCCTTCGGCATTTCCATTTCGTTGTAAAGCTTGTTCAGCAATATTTCCTCCTGTACATCTTGACAAAAGGAATAATACGGGCAATTAAAATTTTGAAAGGCGGAGAAATTTTGTCCTTTTTTCCCGCAGACTGCTTCACAGAAAACATCAAATATATGTGGTTCAACCCAAATAGAGAATGTCCTAATTTCGTCTCCACATTGATACTCTGAATAACTTCTGGTTTCCCCTAAAAAACCCAAATTAGAATAACCGGGTTTGACTTCAACAGGAACGTTCCCTACCTCACTGTACAAAGAATTTTTCTGACTATATGCAAGTTCAAAAATAGAACCAGTAGTAGCTGTCACCCACTGCAATTTTCGATCTATGATCCCGGAAGAAAACAAAAGATGAACACCAGGCCGAACTTCAATCTGTCTGCGCAATGGAAATTCAGATGACGATTTGAATTTCAGAGATAAGTCGGACATACGGCACCTCATAGCTAAACCAATTTGCAAATTTGAACACTTAGGTTCCTCTAAACATATTATAGTTAGTTTTAGCTAACCTGTCAAGCTGTTAATATCCCTTTAGGGGCAAAAAAAATCCCTCTGGGGGCAGAGAGTGATATGACAATGTGCTATTATTTGTATTGATTAGTTGTTACTAACCAATAAACATATCTACAAGGAGGACAATCAATGAAAAAAATGTTGAGTGGAGTGCTTTGTTTTGCGATGCTATTCAGCATGGCGGCTTGCGCAAGCACCACAGGAACAAATGACACTTCAGAATCGCAGTCAGGTGAAGCAGAAATATCACAAACGGAGCAGAACGGAGAGACGATTACAGTAACGGACATGAAGGGAACTGTTGAAATCCCAGTAAATCCACAGCGCATTGTAGATACTTCCGGCTCTGCCGATGAACTGATCATTCTTGAAATGCCTTTTGTCGGATCAGCAAATACTAGCATGTTTGATTCCACTACCGTTCCTGAATATTTGCAGGAATACTTTGCAGAAAACAACGTGGAAACCGTGGGCAATTATTCAGGCTCCGCCGGCGACTTGGATCTGGAAAAAATTGCAGAGTTGGAGCCGGATTTGATTATTATGAATATCCGTCACGACAATGTTTACGATCAGATGTGTGAAATCGCTCCCACCGTCATGCTGGACGATGATATCAGCTATGTAAACTGGAGAGGTCGATTCCAGCAACTGGGGGAATGGTTCGGGAAAGAAGATGTGGTTGAGGAATGGCTTGCGAACTTTGATACACAGGCCGCTGAATATGCGGAACAGCTCAAAGCGGTCACAGGAAATGAAACTTTTGCTGTCATTGAAGACAACTCCGTGCGTTCTGGAACATATTACGTCTACAGTACAGGAGGCCCTGGGGAACTGATTTATGACGCTTTGGAGCTTCCGGCATCTTCCGGAGTGCCCGAGGATGTCTGGGGCGAAGAAGTAGATGCGGAATATTTTTCCCAAATAGATGCCGACCACATTCTTTACTTTAGCGATGACGGGACAGTAGGTGATACGGCAGATCTTCCTACCTGGCAAAATTTGAAAGCTGTGCAGGCAGGGAATGTGTACTGCGGTGTCAACGAACAGCAGTATGATTTGGCTTATACGCCTAACGGCAAATTGATTTACATGGAGCGGATAGTCAATGCAATCCTCAACCACCAAAACATTGATGAATAAAAAGCGCTTTGCGGGTGGGGCCACTGCTTCCGGGCAGTGGATCCACTCCAAGACCGGATATATCCTTTTTTTGCTGATTTTAGCTGCACTTTTAATTGCTTCTGCACTTATAGCGGTAGGTGTAGGTATTGCCGGGGGAAGCGTTTCGGAATTGATCCATACGCTTCTACACTTGGATCTATCCACATCGCTTTCACAGATCATGCTGGAAATGCGCTTGCCAAGAGTTGCTGCCGCCTGTCTCACCGGGGCGGCTTTTGCACTGTCAGGCACTGTTATGCAGGGAATCACCCGCAACTCTCTGGCCGACGCCGGCCTTTTAGGTATCAATGCGGGGGCTTGCTTTGCCGTTACACTTTGCACTGCGTTCTTACCGACACTATCTTATAATGGGTTGATGGGTGCAGCGTTTCTGGGCGCAACTGTAGCGGCACTAATAGTTTACGGATTCGGCGCAAAGAAGAAAAAAGCCGATCCGATTCGGCTGATTTTGGCAGGTTCGGCTGTTTCATCTTTTTTAACAGCACTCAGCCAAGGAATATCTCTTGCGTTTGGCCTTTCTAGAGACCTTTCCTTTTACACGGCGGGTAGCCTTTCCGGAATACTCTGGCCTCAGGTCAAAGCAGTGACTCCCTGGCTGCTGCTAGCTGTTATAATCGGACTTTTTCTTGCACCTAAACTATCCATCTTGGCGCTGGGCGATGAAAGTGCTTCAGGCCTTGGGGTAAATGTCGGCCTTGTACGTGCATTTAGCCTCTTTGCCGTGTTGCTATTGGCCGGGGCGAGTGTATCGCTGGTTGGAGGCATATCCTTTGTCGGGATTATTATTCCTCATGTGGCACGAAAACTGGTAGGGGCAGATTATCGACGGCTAGCCCCTGCTGCCGCACTGATGGGTGCCGTGCTCTTGGTGCTTTCTGACGTTGCGGCCCGCATGCTACAAGCGCCTTTTGACACCCCGACAGGAGCGCTGGTTTCTGTGATCGGTGTGCCGATTTTCCTATTGCTGACCTATCGGAACGGGGGGACTAAGTTATGAGAAGAAAGCGCGCATGTCTGATACAATTCATCTTAGTCCTTGGGCTCATCGCCACCGTGCTGCTTTCACTTAACAGCGGATACTCACAGACTGGCCTCGCTGACCTGTGGGGGGCAATTATCGGTACGGCAGAGAAAACAAGCACACTGATTCTGTTAAAGATGCGGTTGCCAAGAATCATATTGGCCGTTTTATGTGGTATGGGACTGGCTCTGTCCGGCTGCACTTTGCAGTCCGTGACAAATAATTCTCTGGCAGATCCGGGGATCATTGGTATTAACGCTGGGGCAGGCTTTTCCGTCATGATTTTTATGTGGATGTTCCCGTCCCTGCATATTGATACCAAGTTTTATCGCCCCTTGTTTGCGATGATGGGCGGTCTGCTGACAGCAGTTTTCCTTTATAACTTCGCCAAACGAGACGGCAGAATACGCCCGGCGCATTTCCTTCTTGGTGGCATTGGCGCCTCAGCTGGCTTCACTGCTATGATGACCATATTGGGAACAAATATAAACAGCTCCATTTATCAAATGGTTCAGCGTTGGCTTGTAGGCAATATCTGGGGTACCGATTGGTATCAGATAAAGATTTTGTTGCCCTGTCTGATTATATTAATTCCGCTTCTTTTCTGGCGGGTTAATGTTCTCGATCTTCTTTTGTTAGGAGAAGATTCAGCTTCCGGGTTAGGAGTTAGAGTCGGACAGGAACGTAGGGTGTTGCTCTTTCTTTCTGCTGCACTGGCTGCAAGTTGTGTTTCAGTCAGTGGAGGAATCGGGTTTATCGGGCTAGTTGCGCCTCACATTGCCCGAAGGCTTACTGGAGTGCGACACCGCAGCTTGCTCCTTACTTCTATGTTGACAGGTGGAATTCTGCTGGTGCTGGCAGATACAGTGGGACGTGTTCTGTTTTCTGGAATAGAAGTTCCGGCAGGTATCGTCATATCCATATTGTCAGCTCCATATTTCTTGTATCTATTGCACAAGCAAATATGAGGAGGTGAATTTAGATGCAACAGGGAATTGTAGCGGAAAACTTGACAGCAGGTTATGGAGACTCGCCTGTTTTTCAAAATCTGAATCTAAAATTATTGCCTGGTAAAATAACAACGCTGATTGGGACAAACGGCTCCGGTAAATCCACAATTCTAAAGACTCTGTCCCGACTGCTAACCCCAACAGAGGGAACGGTCTGTCTGGACGGCGACTCGATCTTTCATATGTCAACAAAAGCAGTGGCACAAAGGCTGGCGGTTCTTCCACAAGGAGCGCAGGCTCCCAGTGGCATCACGGTGAGGGATTTAGTCGAGTATGGAAGATATCCTTACCGTAAAAGACTATCTGGCCTGACCAGTAAAGATGAGGAAATTATTAAGTGGGCTATGGAAAGTACAAATATGCTGAATATGTCTGGCCGGGAAATGGACCAGCTCTCTGGCGGTCAGAAACAGCGGGCATGGATTGCAATGGCTTTGGCTCAGAAAACAGGAATCCTTTTCTTGGATGAACCTACGACCTATCTGGACATTTCTCATCAGTTGGAAATCTTGCAACTGCTTAAGCAATTAAACAGGAAGCAGGGGGTGACGGTGGTTATGGTACTGCATGATCTGAATCATGCAATCATGTTTTCCGACCATTTGGTGATTATCAAGAACGGAGAAAAATATCTGGAAGGTCCGCCGGAGCAGGTTATTACCCCACATATGCTGCGAGAGGTTTTTGATGTGGAAGCGGAGGTTATTCAACATCCTGTGTTGAATGTGCCAGTATGCCTGCCTTATGGTGTGCGTGGTCAAATGTTTGGAAAACAAACTTGATAACTGAATATCGTATAGGGAAAGAACTTTTCGAGAAATGGACATAAAAACTGGACATAGCGAGTCAGCTTTGAAAGGAAAAATTTTGAAAGCCCTATAAATTCAGGGCTGAAGATTCCGAGAATTTATAAAGAGAGGAGGGATGTGGTTTGAAAAAGCAATCAAATCTGTCAAGGCTGCTGACGCTGGCTGGAGGGCATAAGAAGCTCACATTTCTGGGTTGCGCACTCTCCGGAATCGCGGCGGTACTGGGCCTGATTCCTTATGTGTGTGTATGGCTGGCAGCGAGAGATGTGCTGGCTGTCTACCCGGATGTTACGGGAGCTTCCGGCATCGTCCGGTGGGGCTGGATGGCGGTCTGGTTTGCCGTCGCCAATGTCCTGGTTTACTTTGTGGCGCTGATGTGTACGCATATCGCGGCTTTCCGCACGGCGCGTAATATGCGCCATACAGGTGTGGCTCATATCCTAGAGCTTCCTCTTGGCTTCTTTACGGGAAACCAGTCGGGAGGACTCCGGAAGATTATTGATGACAATGCGGCTCTCACAGAGGACCTGCTGGCCCATAAGCTGCCGGATCTGACGGCTGCAGTGGTGACGCCCATAGCGGCTGTGATTCTGCTCTTTACCTTTGACTGGAGAATGGGACTTCTCTGCCTACTGACCATGATTCTGGCATTCGTCTGCATGGCCAGCATGATGGGCGGCAAGAATGCGGGATTTTTCCACCGCTATCAGCAGGAGATAGAGAAAATGAGTGCGGAGGCCGTAGAGTATGTCCGGGGAATCCCGGTGGTGAAGGTGTTCCAGCAAACGGTATACTCCTTTAAAGCTTTTTATGAGGCCATTCAGTCCTACAGCGACCTGGCCAGCCAGTACGCCATGAGCTGCCGGAACGGGCAGACCTTGTTTCTCACCTGTATCAACAGCGGCTTTGCCCTGCTGATTCCGGCGGCTCTTCTTCTGGCCTCCGGCGGAAACGGCTGGGAGGTGCTGGCAGACTTTATCTTTTATACCCTGTTTGCCCCGGCCTGCGGCGCCATGATCAACCGGATCATGTATGCTTCCGAGTCTGTCATGGAAGCAAATGAAGCCATGATGAAGCTGGATCAGATCTTGGAGCAGAAGCCGCTGGAGGAGACAGCCAATCCGAAGAAACCGGAGAACGAGACCGTATCCTTCGGGCATGTGACCTTCCAGTATCCCGGCACAGAGCATCCGGCGCTGAAGGATGTGAGCTTTACAGTAAAAGAGGGAACTGTCACCGGACTGGTGGGCCCTTCCGGCGGGGGAAAGTCCACGGCAGCTTTTCTGATCCCGCGGTTCTGGGACGTCCAAGGAGGCCATGTGCGGATCGGCGGCGTGGACGTGCGGGATATGGGCAGTCGGGAGCTGATGAAGCATGTGGCCTTCGTCTTCCAGGACACGAAGCTTTTCAAGGTCAGTCTTCTGGAAAATATCCGTATGTCCAGGCCTTCTGCCACAGTGGAAGAAGTGAAGGCAGCTGCCTATGCGGCCCAGTGCGATGATATTCTGGAAAAGCTGCCGGCAGGCATTGACACTGTGGTGGGAACGAAGAGGGTCTACCTCTCCGGCGGCGAGGCCCAGCGGATTGCGCTGGCGCGGGCGATTCTGAAGGACGCGCCCATCGTGGTGCTTGATGAGGCGACCGCATTCGCTGACCCCGAGAACGAGGCCCTGATTCAGAAGGCGTTTAGGGAGCTGACCAGAGGAAAAACTGTGCTTATGATTGCCCACAGACTCTCTACGGTGCAGAACGCAGACAAGATTCTGGTGATTGACAAGGGCTCCGTGCGGGAGCAGGGAAGCCATGAAGAGCTTCTGACCGCAGGCGGACTTTATGCGGAGATGTGGTCGGATTATCAGAAGGCGGCGGCCTGGAAGGTAGAAAGGGGTGAGAAGATATGATTCGCAGGCTTCAGCATGTATTTGCCCTTAGTGAAAAGGGTGCGAAGGATTTCGTAAAAGCAGTCATCTGGTGTTTTTTTTGCAATATCAGCCTGATGCTGCCCGTAGGCGTGGTTATGGCTGTGATTCAGTATCTGCTGGGGACGCTGGAGGCAGGAGGAAACCCGGCGGAGGGCTTATGGCTCTATACAGGAGCGGCAGGTCTGGTCCTTCTGGTCCTGTTCATCCTCCACTATTTCCAGTATGCGGCCCTGTATCTGGCTACTTACAAGGAAAGCGCGGCCAGAAGAGTGAGCCTTGCGGAAACCCTCCGGCGGCTGCCCTTAAGCTTTTTCGGAAACCGGGATCTGAGCGACCTGACGGCGACCATGATTGCGGACTGCTCCAGTCTCGATCAGATGTTTTCCCACTATATCCCGCAGCTTTTTGCTTCCATCTTCTCTACGCTGGTGATTGGAATCTGTATGTTTGCCATCAATTGGAGAATGGCTCTGGCTGTGCTCTGGGTGCTTCCGGTGGCGGTTCTTCTGACGGCTGGCTCCAAAAAACTCCAGGATATCTGCGGCACAAAGAATATTCTGGCCAAGAGGGCAGTCGCGGACAATATCCAGGAGTGCCTGGAGATCATCCGGGATATCAAGGCCTGCAGCCGCCAGGAGGAATACTTAAAGGGGCTGGACGGAAAACTGGAATACGCGGAGCGCTGCGCCATCCGCTCCGAGCTTGCCACAGGCGTTTTCGTGTGCTCGGCCCAGGCGTTCTTACGGATCGGGCTTGCCACCACGGTGCTCACAGGGGCCGGGCTTCTGATCCGGGGGGAACTTTCCTTCCTGTATTTTCTGGGTTTTCTGTTCGCAGCGGCAAGGCTGTACGATCCGCTGGGAATGGTTCTGCAGAACATCGCAGCCACATTTAACGCCAAGCTGCAGATCAACCGGATGCGGGCCATCCTGGAGCAGCCTGTCCAGACCGGGGCGGATACCTGTGAGCCGGATAATTATGACATTACCTTTGACCATGTGAAGTTCGCCTACCGGGAGAGTGAAGGTGTGCTGGACGACGTATCCTTTACGGCGAAGCAGGGAGAGGTGACGGCGCTTGTGGGTCCATCTGGCGGAGGCAAGTCCACGGCCTGCAAGCTGGCCGCCCGCTTCTGGGATATCCAGGGCGGCAGGATTACCCTGGGCGGCATCGACATCTCGAAGGTAGACCCGGAGACCCTTCTGAGGCATTATTCCTTTGTATTTCAGGATGTGGTGCTGTTCCGGGATACGATTCTGGAAAACATCCGTCTGGGACGGCGGGGAGCTACGGATGAGGAGGTCTACGCGGCGGCAAAGGCGGCATGCTGCGACGAGTTTGTCCGGGATCTGCCGGAGGGCTATCAGACCATGGTGGGAGAGAACGGCTCTACTCTTTCCGGAGGGGAACGACAGCGGATTTCCATTGCCCGCGCCCTCCTGAAAGATGCACCGGTGATTCTGTTGGACGAGGCCACTGCCTCCCTGGATGTGGAAAATGAGACGGCTGTTCAGGAGGCCATCTCCCGGCTGGTAAAGAACAAGACGGTTCTCATCATCGCCCACCGGATGCGTACTGTGACCGGGGCAGATAAGATCATCGTGCTATGTGACGGTCATGTGGCCGAGCAGGGAAGACCGGAAGAGTTGTATGATAAGAACGGCCTTTACACCCATATGGTAAGGCTTCAGACCCAGAGCCAGAGTTGGACTTTGGAAACATGAAAAGAACCTGAGGAGTAAAACTGCCGGTGCGCAGA
>CAZUAN010000071.1:0-8651 GCA_964618385.1 uncultured Oscillospiraceae bacterium
CATAGGTATTGCCGTTGATTTCCAGCCGTTCGTTATCCGGCAGCTTGTCGTCAGGAAGGTTATGGCGGAGGGCTTTGCGGACAGTGACTATCCGGCAGCCGGATAAACGAAACGGCGGCGAAAAAACGCCGCCATTACATATTGATTTAGCCCGACAAGCTGGAATTTATTTTTTACAGGCTATCTTATAAAACCCAGATATAAGCGAAAAACAGCCCAATAATCCAATCACAATTCTCCATGCTGTACTATGAATTTCTACTATTATGGATGGACAAAATGCAGCAAATAGAATAATAATCAATCCCAATATTATCAATGCAATATCAACTGTTTTCATTATCTTACCTCCGATTTGTTGAACTGCCCTGATTATAACACATAAGCGGAGATTTCACAAGGCCAGTGCGAGCTGTTTTATCCCTGATTTTGCCTCATGCAAATTCCATCTCAAAAATCAGAAAAAATGTCTTGACAAACTGCTCCCAGGCGGCAAAGGGTCTCAACCTTCACGGAAAAATCAAAGGCGAAGGTCACCCCGATCTCCTGTTCCCCGCTTTTTCGGATGTTCTCCCGCAGTTGTTCCAGGGACATTCCGGGGAGGTAAAAATCTCCGGTATAGTCCTCCGTACCGTAGACCTCAAACTCCCAGTCCGTCAGCTTTTCCCATTGGTAAGCAAGGGCGGCGTTCCGCCGGAGCTTGACGGTCAGGCTCACGCCATCGGGACTGATCTCCACATCGCAGACCCCCGCCACCTCCAGCACCGGGATCGGAAAGGCATCCATCTGATAGACACCCTTTTCATCCCTGCGCCAGTGGCCGCCGTAGTAGCCCAGCTGAACAGATGGGAAAATCCCTTCCAGTCCCCTTTTTATCTGCCGGGCTTTCTCCTCCATGGGGGCATACAGGGCGTTCAATTGCCGGATTTTCTCGAAAGCTTCCATTGGGCCTCCGTCAATGGGCGAACTGGCTTTCATAGAGCTGGGCGTAGAAGCCCCGCTTTTCCAGCAGCTCCCGGTGCCTGCCCTGCTCCACGATGCGGCCGTCCCGCATGACCAGAATCACATCAGCCTCCCGGATGGTGGACAGACGGTGGGCCACGATGAAGCTGGTGCGGCCCCGCATCATGGTGTCAAAGGCCTTCTGAATTTTCACTTCCGTCCGGGTATCGATGGAGGAGGTGGCTTCGTCCAGAAACAGCATGGGCGGCAGGCACAGCATCACTCGGGCAATACACAATAGCTGCTTCTGCCCCTGGGAGAGATTCTCTCCGGCTTCGGAAATCACGGTATCGTAGCCCTCCGGCAGGCGGCGGATAAAGCTGTGGGCGTGAGCTTGCTTGGCGGCGGCGATGATTTCTTCGTCTGTGGCATCGGGTTTGCCCATGGCAATGTTTTCCCGGATGGTTCCGGCTTTCAGCCAGGTGTCCTGAAGCACCATGCCTACGCTGCGCCGCAGCTGCCCCCGGTTCATGCTCCTGGTATTGACCCCATCCAGAAGAATTTCTCCGCCGTCAGGATCATAGAAGCGCATAAGCAGATTGATAAACGTGGTCTTGCCGCAGCCCGTTGGCCCGACAATGGCTACCCGCTGGCCGGGCTTTACGGAAAGATTGAAATTCCCAATCAGGGGCTTTTCAGGGACATAAGAGAAACGGAGGCCGTGAATTTCCACCCCGCCGCGCACGGTGTCCGGCTGCTGGGGATGCTCCGGGTCAGGAGTCATGGCAGGAGCTTCAATCAGCTCAAACACCCGGCCCGCGCAGGCCAGCGCATTTTGCAGCTCCGTTACCACGCCGGAAATTTCATTGAAGGGTTTGGTGTACTGGTTGGCATAGTTTAGAAAGCTGGTCAGATTTCCTACTGTAATTCCGCCGTTAACGGCAATCAGCGCGCCGGTCAGCCCCACGCCGGCATAAACCACGGAATTGACAAACCGGGTGCAGGGATTGACCAGGGACGAGAAAAAAATGGCGCGCAGGGATGCCTTCTGCAGGCGGCCGTTGACTTCGTCGAACTGCTTCATGGAAGCCGCTTCGTGGCCGAAGGCCTGCACAACCTTGACGTTGCCGATGATTTCGTCAATCAGTCCCGTCTGCTCACCCCGTGTGGCGGTTTGCAGCTGGAACATGGAATAGGTTCTGGTGGCAATGAAGTTAGCCACCACCAGAGACAGCGGCGTGATGCACACTACCACCAGGGCAATGCCCCAGTGAATGCGCAGCATGAAAATCAGGGTACCCAGAATGGTCATCACGCCGGTGAACAGCTGGGTAAAGCCCATCAGCAGTCCGTCGGCAAAGGTATCCACATCGGCAACGACCCGGCTGACCACATCGCCCTGAGCCTGCTTGTCCAGATAGCTCAGGGGAAGCGCCTGAATGTGGCGAAATGCCTCGTTTCGGATATCCCGGGTTACCTGATAGGTCATACGGTTGTTCAATTCGCTCATCAGCCATTGGGAAAGGGCGGCTGCGACGGCGCACAGGGCTACATTGCGCAGATGAACGCCCATCCGCGCGAAGTCCACGCACCCCGCCTCCACGATACAGTCGATGGCGTTGCCTACCAGAATCGGGATATACAGGGTCATCACAACGTAAAGGGTGGCAAGCAGCAAAGACAATACAAGCCCCGGCCAGTAACGGCGAATGCGCAGCAGAACCTTTTTCAGAACAGAGAGCTGATTATTCATGGTCTGTTACCTCCCTGGGAAACTGGGAATAGTAGATTTCCTGATAGACGCCGCAGCTTTCCAGCAGCTGCTCGTGCGTGCCTTTTCCGACCAGCGCACCGTCATCCAGCACCAGAATTTCATCGGCATACCGCACGGACGCAGCACGCTGGGAGACAAGAAAAGTTGTAGGAGGATGCTCCGTTTTCCGGATGGCCATGCGCAGATTCGCGTCAGTGGCGTAGTCCAGCGCGGAAGCGCTGTCATCCAAAATCAAAATGCTTGGCTTGCGAACCAGCGCCCGGGCAATGGTCAGCCGTTGACGCTGCCCGCCGGAGAAATTGACGCCGCCCTGCTCCACAGCCGCGTCCAGACCGCCTTCCTTGCCCTGTACCACATCCGCGGCCTGAGCGGTTCCCAGCGCGGCCCACAGGTCGTCATCCGTGGCATTTTCGTTGCCCCACAGCAGATTCTGACGGATACTGCCTTTGAACAGCATTGCCTTTTGGGGCACAACGCCGATCTGACGGCGCAGGGAAAGGCTGTCATAATCTCCGGCCTCCACGCCGTCCAGCAGCACACTGCCTCCTGCCGTGTCATACAGTCCCGGAATCAAATTCACCAGGGTGGTTTTGCCTGAACCGGTGCCGCCAATGATGCCGATGGTTTGCCCGGGCCGGGCGGAAAAGGAAATATGCTCCAAAGACGGATTCCCGGCTCCTGCGTATTGGGCGGTGACGTCCTGAAATTCTACGCTTCCTCTCAGACCTTCCGCGGATCGGGTACCATGCTTTTGTTCCGGCTCCAGTTCCAGAACGGAGGCAACCCGGCCGGCGCAGGCAGCTGCCTTTGTGATGGTGATAATCAGGTTGGCCATTTTAATCAGCTCCACCAGAATCTGGGACATGTAATTATACAGCGCGATCACAAGTCCCTGGGTCAGAACACCGCTTTCCACCTTCACCGCGCCGACCTGCACCAGAAGCACCACGGCCAGATTGATGACGACGTAGGTCATAGGATTCATCAGAGCCGAGAGCCTTCCGGCGGAAAGCTGGCGGCGGGTCAAATGCCGGGTCTGTTCCTCGAAAGCGCGGATCTCTGTATCCTCCTTGCAGAATGCCCGCAGTACCCTTACGCCGGCCAGATTCTGCCGTGTGGCGGAGGTGACACCGTCCAGAGCCGCCTGAATCTGCCGATACATGGGCATAGTAATCAGCATAATGCCAAACACAATCAGGCACAGCACAGGAATGACACCCGCGAACACCAGCGCCGCCTGAACATCAATGGTAAACGCCATAATCATGGCGCCGAACACTACAAACGGGGAACGCAGCAGCAGCCGCAGTGTCAGATTTACCCCATTTTGCACCTGGTTGATATCCGAAGTCATACGGGTAATCATGGTGGACGCGCCAAGCTGATCCAGCTGGCTGTAGCTCAGGCCCAGAATGTGCTGCAAAACCGCGTGGCGTAATCTTGTGGAAAATCCGACAGCCGCCACAGCGGAAAAGTATTGTGCCGTTACCGCACTGATCAGTCCGATTACACCCAGAATAATCATTACGGCGCACATTTTTATGATGTAGCTGCTGTCCCCATTCCCAATACCCCTGTCCACCAGGCGTGCCACCACCAGCGGGACGGACAGTTCAAAGGATGCCTCCAGCAGTTTGAACAACGGTCCGAGGATGCACTCTTTTTCATAGCCTTTCAGATAGGTCAAAAGCTTTCTCAAGAAAACCACCTCCGAGATTCTGGAAGGATTATACCATCAATTTAGCCGGAAAGCAACGCAAAGCACAAAAATCCTGCGCCGGCAGCCCTGCCTGACCGAAAAAAATGCTCTGAATACCTGAGTATTCAGAGCATTGCTGTATCATCCGCGAAAGCGGTGGCGCGTCTGGGAGCGGGTCAGTCCGCGAACAGGGGAGTGGACAGGTACCGCTCACCGGTGTCGGGCAGCAGGGCCACAATGGTCTTGCCTTTGTTTTCAGGCCGTTTAGCCAGCTGAATGGCAGCCCATACCGCAGCACCGGAGGAGATACCCACCAGGATGCCTTCGGCCTTGCCAATCTTTTTGCCGGTGGCGAAAGCAGCGTCGTTTTCCACGGCAATCACCTCGTCATAGATACCGGTATCCAGCACATCGGGGACGAAGCCCGCACCGATGCCTTGAATCTTGTGGGTGCCGGGCGTTCCCTTGCTCAATACAGGGGAGGAGGCCGGCTCCACGGCGACGATCTTCACGTTGGGATTCTGGCTCTTGAGGTATTCGCCTACGCCGGTCACAGTTCCGCCGGTGCCAACGCCCGCTACAAAGATATCCACTTCACCATCGGTATCTTTCCAGATTTCCGGGCCGGTGGTGGCCTTGTGAACAGCGGGGTTGGCCGGATTTACGAATTGTCCGGGGATAAAGCTGTTGGGGATTTCCTTTGCCAACTCGTCAGCTTTGGCAATGGCACCTTTCATGCCCTTGGCACCTTCGGTCAGCACCAGTTCCGCGCCATAGGCTTTCATCAGCTGGCGGCGCTCGACGCTCATGGTTTCCGGCATGACGATGATGATCCGGTAGCCTCTGGCAGCCGCCACGGAGGCCAGACCGATGCCGGTATTGCCGGAGGTCGGCTCGATGATAACACTGCCGGGTTTCAGGGTTCCACGGGCTTCGGCATCGTCAATCATGGCCTTGGCAATGCGGTCTTTGACAGAGCCGGCAGGATTGAAATATTCCAGCTTACCGACAATTTTTGCCGAAAGGCCCTCGGACTTCTCCAGATGCACCAGCTCCAGCAAGGGTGTCCTGCCGATCAGCTGATCGGCGGATGTATAAATGTTACGCATATTCGATTCCTCCTGATTCGATGATATGGGATTTGAGGGCAGGATGGATTGCCTAAGCTTAATTCCAACCTTCCCGATAGGAATATATGGATTATATATCCGGAGAAGGAATTTGTCAATAGCCAGCAGGAAAATTTTTTGTTTTTCAATTTTCCTATCAATCTGGTTCTTTGGTTCTTGACATTTTGATGGGGATCGGATATAATACGATAAATATTTCAAATGCGGTGAAGGAAAGAGTATCCCGTTGGCGGCCTTACAGAGAGTCTTCCCATGCTGAAAAAAGACAGGCAGGCGGCGGGGGAACATGGTTCC
Source organism: uncultured Oscillospiraceae bacterium (assembly GCA_964618385.1). Taxonomy (GTDB): domain Bacteria; phylum Bacillota; class Clostridia; order Oscillospirales; family Oscillospiraceae; genus Faecousia. The sequence continues at coordinate 5,840 of CAZUAN010000071.1, forward strand.
GGAGCAGCGCATCCGAACGCGGTGTTAGGGTGCGACGGGTTCGCCCGTTATCGCGCAGGGCGTTGATTGACGCCTGTGAATGAGGTTCCGTCCTTGGCCGGAATGAACAGAAGTGGTACCACGGGTAATTTGCTCGTCTTCTATGATTCGATAGAAGACGGGCTTTTTATAGTTATACTAAGGGAGAGGGGTTCCTATGAAAGCGAAAAAAACCGTCAATATTACACTGTCCATTTTAATCGGGCTGGTTCTGGGCATTGTGTTCGGCCTGTTTATGCCCGGCCGTTATGATTTTCTGCTTCCGGCTGTGGAACTGGTCAGTGGCCTGTACATGAACGCGCTGCGCATGATGATTTACCCGCTGGTATTCTGCAGCCTGATTGTGGGGATTCAGGGCATAGGCTCTGTCAGTGCTACCGGAAAGGTAGGGGCTCAGTCTGTGCTGTATTTCGCGGCTACGACTCTGCTGGCCAGCATTCTGGGACTTTTCCTGCCGCAGCTGCTGGGAGTCGGCAAGGGCGTTACCATCCAGATGATGGAGTCCAGCGTGGAAGCGGCGAAGTTTACCAGTCTGGTGGACACGATTCAGAACCTGATTCCGTCCAATCCCATTGCCGCGTTTGCCGAAGGGGACATGCTGCAGGTGCTGGTGTTTGCCATTATTGTGGGTATCGCCTGCCTGACCCTGGGGAAGAAGGCGGAGGCTGTGGTAAAGCTGTGCAAATCCCTGAACGAAATCTGCATTCAGGTGGTGCAGTGGGTCATGTACTGCACGCCGGTGGGGGTATTCTGTTCCATTACCTCGGTCATGTATGCCAACGGGGTCGATACCATGATTGCCCTTGGGCAGGTGCTGATTGCGCAGTACGCAACGTATTTCTTCTATATTCTTCTGGTTTACGGCGGCATTGTCAAATTTATCGGGAAATACCCTGTGGGGAAATTCTTTAAAACCGTCCTGCCGGCTGGGCTGAACGCATTTGGCACCTGTTCCAGTTCTGCCACGATTCCCATTAGCAAGCGCTGTGCGGATGAGTTGGGTGTACCCAATGAAATTTCCGCGCTGGCGCTGCCCCTGGGCGCTACCATCAACATGGACGCGGTTTCCATTATCATGTCCTTTATGATTGTGTTCTTTGCCAACGCCTGCGGTGTGGAGCTAAATCTGAGCATGATGATTGTCATTATGCTGTCCAATACGCTGCTGTCTATCGGTGCGCCGGGCGTTCCTGGCAGCGCCATTGCGTGCTTTGCCGCACTATCTGCCATCGCAGGACTCCCGTCTGGAGTTATGGGCGTGTATATCAGCGTCAATACCCTGTGCGATATGGGGGCCACCTGCTGCAATGTGCTGGGCGATATCGCCTGCTCCGTGGCCATGAAGCGCACCGTCAAGCTGAAGACGCAGCGTACGGATATTTCATAAAGACCGTCTCTGCAAATGCGCGGTATGATTGTTCATAAGCAGGAAAACATGAAATCGATGAAAAATGCTTGTGCTTTTACGGATGCTGACGATGATTCTTTACTGTGGCTGTATGCCTGCGCATGCCGCAACAATTTCGGAAATTTCTCCTCAGACATCTGCAATTCCTGATTCTACCCGCTTCTTCTGCCCTGAGAGCGAAACACATGAGGACACAATTCTGGCAGGATTTCAAAGAAGTTGACAGTACCGTGGACGGCCTTTCGAATCCCGACAGGATTAAAAATTGGGAACCCGCATACGCGGATTCCCAATTTTTGGTCGGAGTGTCGGGATTCGAACCCGAGGCCTCTTGGACCCGAACCAAGCGCGATACCAAGCTTCGCCACACCCCGAAAGCCTATACATTATATAGGAAAAAAGTTCATATGTCAACCCCAAAATCAACGGAGAAGCATTTACTTTTGAGGAAAGATACGGTTAAGAGCAGAGTGATTCATAACTACATGGGACAGTTTTCTGCGAATGCTGACGCGCTTGCCGAAATTGGTGTTGTTAAGTAAGCGCAAAGCCTCTTTGCGCAGAATATTCCGATTCCGCGGTGAATTATTTTGGCGTGTCCGAAAGGTATCCTCTCGGAAAGTGGCATCAAGCTGCCAATGAATCTGACTCCCAATGCTCCAATGGTTCCGGGCAGCATGGGCAAAGGCGTGAATATCGGTGAGCGAATTGAGATAATACCGGTGTTCCTCACTGACTTTGCCGGAGATCATCTTCAGGACAGAAGTGGGAAACACATTCTCTGTCAAAATAAAATTGGGCATCCTCTGGAAGCTCTGATGGATTCCCTTTCAGCCCCAGCACATAATCCGCGTGATTTTCCCTGATTTTCGCCGCTATTTTCTTTATGACATTCCATTTTATCAAAAAGGCATCGCCTTGCGGCGCTGTCCTTTTTGGTATTTTTGGAATAGAAAATACCAAAAAATTCGTCAATGCGTTTTTATCTATGAAATTTATGTAAAGAATACCCTATTCTTATTGACAGCTGACTGCAGCGGTGGTACGATAAAATTCGCAAGCGATGTTTCGCTTGCGATTTGTATTGTATCTGGAGGTTTCACAATCATAGAAGCTTCTCACTTCCATACAGCGTCCAAGCCGGTGGAACCGGGTAATTCTGTTCCGTATTTCATACTGATTCTTTATAAAACCGTTCGGTTTTATAAAGAAGGGAACCGCCTGATGGCGCTTCCCTTTTGCGGCGAACCGCCGCAAAAGCCGTCTCATACCGTTCTTAACGCACCTGCGGTGCTATAAAAAGGTTTTTAACCTTTTTAATAAGAACTAGTATCAGAAAATGAACAGAAGGTAATCAGGCTGAAG